>NZ_JBBIAB010000007.1 GCF_039634785.1 Tistrella mobilis
GATAGGGACGATCCAGACCGGCTTCCTCCGCCAGCATCCATCCTGTCTTGCGTTCGGCTCCCGACAGCAGCCCGTCTATGAACGCACCGCCAGACGCACGCGTCTCTGCGCGACCCAGGGCAGGCGCGAGATGTGCCTTTAAGTCATCAAGCGCCGTTTGCCACTTGATCAGCGTTCCTGACCACTCGGAAACCGTCATTGGCCCTGCCTCCCCATGCTGGAAGGCAGAGAATCACGGCTTTCCTAAAAACGCAACTGTAGTACTAGTAGGCGCCGCTATTCGGCGAAAATACCACCCGCACGGTCTGGAACAACAGCTTGAGGTCGAGAAGCGGTGTCCAGCTTTCCAGGTAAGTACGATTGAAGGCGATGCGCGAACCGTACTCGCTGTCGGTCCGGCCGTTGATCTGCCAGAGACCAGTGATGCCCGGGCGCAGCGAGGTATACTCCACAAGGTTGGCCCCCCAGCGGGAGGTCTCGTGCAGCGCCATCGGGCGCGGGCCCACAAGGCTCATATCGCCGCAGAGCACATTCCACAGCTGAGGCAGCTCGTCCAAGCTGGTCTTGCGCAGGATGCGGCCGATGCCGGTGATGCGCGGATCCTTGCGTAGCTTTTCGAACTGCTCCCACTCGGCGCGCGCCTCGGCGTCGCGGGCGAGCAGATCCTTGAGCAGCTTATCAGCATTCGGGACCATCGAGCGAAATTTGTAGCACTTGAACCGGTTGCCGCGATAACCGAGCCGCTCGTGACCGTAGAAGATCGGCCCCTTCGTGGTCGCGACACACAGCCCGAGGATCAGGAAAATCGGCGACAGCAGCAGCAGCAGCGTCGTGGCGCCGACGATATCGAATGCACGCTTAAAGATACGAGCCCCGGTCGTGGTCGCCGGAACCACGCCGCGATCAAGGCTTGCCTCGAACACGTGGCTGGTGTTGACATCCGTCATGATGCTTGCCCGCTTGACGTTATTATGCCCATCCGACCGCCGGACCGTACAACGCCTTCCATCGACGTCGCCCTTGAAGCGAAGACAGTCCGTGATCCCAATCGGGGCGGCCGTTTCCGGGAGCCTCATCCATCGTCGGATGCACCGCCCGGCCCGCACTGCATTGATTGCTTAACTTATACCGCGCATGTCCCTCATAGCCAACCCGGATTCCGCAGCGCACAAATCCCCTGAACGGGGGATCCGCGGAAGCCTGATCGACGGCCAGCGCTATCACGGCGACGGTAGCAGATTGTTAACCATACGCCTAGCAGGCTGTTGAAGAAGTGACGTGTTCGGCTTTGAGTGTGGCCTCGTCGCCATGGTGGTAGGCGAACTCGATTTCGAGGGTGCCGTCGTCCTGGAGTTGGGCGCAGCCGGAGCCGCGCACCTCGTCCATCTCGTCGAAGCCCTCCCAGGTGAAGAACACCAGGGTGCGACTGTACTCAAGGCCGAGGCCTGCCTGCATGGCACCGAAGGCGATCTCGCCGTGTCCGTCGGTCCGGATGACCATCATGGCGGGCTCGACGAGGTCCAGGTAGTCGTGGTCCCAGATGTCGGCCTCGACGATCCGCCAGCGGCCGATCAGCTGGCAGTCCATCGGTGCGCTCACGACGGCGCCTCCGCCAGCAGCCTGGGCAGCGGCACCACGTTGTAGGCTGCCGCCGCGAAGGTGAACGCCAGGTCGACCCGGTCCCGGCCGCGGAACCGGGTCTGGCGGAGCCCTGCTACCGTCTTGATCCAGCCGAACGCCTCTTCGATCCGTTTGCGGATGCGCTGGCTCGTGGCATAGCCGGGATGATGGGTGGTGCGCCGGTCGATCGCCGAGCGACGGTTGCTGGTGTTCTGCGCCAGGTGCGGGCGCACGTTCAGATCACGCAGTTCCATCACGAAGTCGCGGGCGTCATAGCCCTTGTCGGCGCCGAGCGTGACCGCGCGCGAGCACTCTCCCCACGGCTCGATCATCTCCAGCGCCGCCAGCCGCTCGGCGTGGCCGGATACCTTCGTGAGCCTGGTGTCGACGATCAGGCCCGAACGGTTCTCCATCAGGCCGTGGCCGATGTAGCACAGCCGCGCCTCCATCCCCGGCCCCTTGCGGTACAGCAACGCATCGGGATCGGTCGTCGAGGCATGCGTCTCGTTCGAGCGCTTCTGGCCCTTGAAGTCGACTTCGGCATTGCGCCCGCCGCCGGCACCGCCATCATCGTCATCCGACGGTGGCTCAGCACCATCCTTCGCCTTGAAGCTCTTCAGACTGGCCCAGGCCTGGATCAGCGTGCCATCGACCGAGAAGTGGTCGCTGGACAGCAGACGCTTCACCCGTGGCTGCGCCAGCACCGCATCCAGGAACCGCCTGGCGATCTCTCCTGCCAGCAGCCGGTCCCGGTTCTTCGAGAACGTCGAGTGGTCCCATACCGCATCGTCAACCCCGAGGCGGACGAACCAGCGGAACAGCAGATCGTACTCCAGCCGCTCCATCAACTGGCGCTCCGAGCGGATCGAGTAGCACGCCTGCAACAGCATCGCCCGTAGCAGCCGCTCCGGCGCGATCGAGGGGCGGCCCATCCGCGAGTACAGCGCCGCAAAGTCCCCGCCCAGCGCCTCCAGCGTCGCGTTCGCGATCTCCCGGATCACCCGAAGCGGATGGTCCCGCCGGACCCGTGCCTCCAGGTCGATATAGCTGAACAACTCGCCAGACTGCCGATGCCCGCCGCGCATCGATCCACCTCGACCACCGCACCCATCGAGTGAATCACGTCGGCAGCGGACCCTCAACCGACTTCTTCAACAGCCCGATATATAACCTGTACGCGATTATTACGCGAAAAATGAACGACTTACGGCATGGCTGCCATGCATTCTCCCACCTTGATGGCGGATTTCCCGTTGGAGAGGACCGCCCCGGGTGTTAATCATTGGGCCGGTTCGACCATCCGCATTTTCAGGGCCTGGAGCAACGACTTCGCATGCGCATTCTCGTCTTCGGCGGCGGAAGCCTGCTTGCCCGCGCCTTCACCGGGACAGCCACACCCGGCGGATCGGTCCGGATCGCCCGGCATGACGACATCGATGCCCCCGACCTGATGGACGGGATCGACGTCGTGGTGAATTTCGCCCGCCATCCCGATGACATGCGTCTGGCCCACGACCCGGAACGGGACGTCGATCTCCGCTTGGCCCGGCGCGTGGCCGGGACGCAGGCGCGCTATGTGATGCTCAGTTCCCGCAAGGTCTATGCCGCCGACGCACAGCAGAATGCGACCGAAGACGCCCCGCTGTCCGGGCTCGACGTCTATGGTCGCAACAAGGTTGCAGCAGAAGCGGCCCTGCGGGACCTGCTTCCCGGGAATCGGCTCACGGTGTTGCGCATCGGCAACGTCATCGGCCCGGAGCGCATTCCCGGACGCCGCAGCTTCATGGGGTTCATGCTGAACACGCTTGCCGACACGGGTGAAATCGTGTTCGACATGAGCCCGTTCGTCTCGCGCGACTTCGTGACGGTGGAGCATTTCGCGGCCCAGCTCGGCAGGATCGTCGAACTGGGCCTGACCGGCACGTACAATCTGTCCTCGGGAACCGGCATCATGTGTGGCGAGCTTGCCCTTGCCGTGATCCGCGGACATGGCAGGGGGCAACTGCGGATCATCGATCCGCGTCATGCCGACGCCTTCCGCCTGGACGTCTCGCGCCTCGTTCGTGAAACCGGCCTCAGACAGACGGCCGACGAGATCATCAGCTACTGCTACAATCTGGGAAGGGCTCTTGGATAATGCCGAAGATCGTCATCACCGGCGGCGCAGGCTTCATCGGGTCGCATATCACCGACCACATCTGCGAGCAGTTCCCAGATCATGACGTGGTCGTCTTCGACAAGATGACCTATGCGGCAGATTTCCGGAACATCCAGGAGCTGGCGACCAGCGAGCGCATCGAGCTTGTGGTCGGCGACATCTGCGATTTCGATCTGGCCTGCCGGGTGGTCGACGGCGCGGATTACGTGATCCATGCCGCAGCCGAAAGCCATGTCGACAATTCCTTCGGCAACTCGCTGCTCTTCACCATGACCAACGTCTACGGCACCCATGCGATGATGGAAGCCTGCCGGCGGATGGGCGTGAAGCGCATCGTTCACGTCTCCACCGACGAGGTCTATGGCGAGGTGCTGGACGGGGCCGCCGACGAGAGCACCGTGCTGAACCCGACCAACCCCTATTCGGCATCGAAGGCCGGCGCCGAGATGATCATCTCGGGCTATCTGCATTCGTACAAAATGCCGATCGTCACCGTGCGCGGGAACAACATCTACGGCATCCGTCAGTACCCCGAGAAGATCATCCCGCGCTTCTCGCTGCTGCTGGAATGTGGCAAGAAGCTGACGATCCACGGCACGGGCAACAACCGCCGGCACTTCCTGGCCGCGCAGGATTTCGCCGCCGCCATCGCCCTGCTGATGCGCAAGGGCGAGATCGGCGAGATCTACAATATCGGCTCGGAAGACGAGTTCGAGAACATCGTCGTCGCGCGCATGATTGCCGAGACCTTCGGCTACAAGCTGGACGACGTGGTCGATTTCGTGCCGGACCGGCCGTTCAACGACCGGCGCTATGCGATCAACAGCACCAAGATCCGCGAACTCGGCTGGGCGCCCAGGCGCAACCTGCTCGACGATCTGCCCACGGTGGTGCGGTGGTATCGCGACAATGCCCCCCGCTTCCGCCGGCTGATGACCACCTTCGAAAGCCATAGCGCCGATATCGACATCGATCTGCGCGCCATCACCCACGGCGCCTGATCCGGTACCGATCCGGGCCGTATGACGCCCGCCGGCATCCGGCGGGCGTTCTTTCGCCACCTTAATTACATGTATATTTTGTTTAATAATTGTTTATTACATTTCTAACAAAAAGAATCATCTTGATTCCACAGTTGTGCTGCCGCTTCATAGCAGCTGCACGCCAGGTGCCCGTACCGCGGACGGGATCCGGCCGATCTCTCAGATCCCATCCAGGCCGGGATGATCCTCCCGGCTGCACCGGAGCCGAATCCATGTCCCGAGGCCATGACACCCGGCCTGTATCCCGCCTGATGCGGTTTGCCGGCCTGCCGCTGATTGCGGCCCTCATCGCGGCGGCATCGCCGGTCGACGCGGTGCGTGCCGCCGATATCGAGCTGCTCAACGTCTCCTACGACCCCACGCGGGAGCTGTACAAAGAGGTCAACCGGGCCTTTGCCGCAAAATGGCGGGCGGAAACCGGCGACACCCTCACCATCCGCCAGAGCCATGGCGGATCGGGCAAACAGGCGCGCAGCGTGATCGACGGGTTGGAAGCGGATGTCGTGACCCTGGCGCTGGCCTATGACATCGATGCCATCGCCGACAATGGCGGCGCCCTTCGCCAGGACTGGCAGAGGGCCCTGCCCGACAATTCATCCCCCTACACCTCGACCATCGTGCTCCTGGTCCGCAAGGGCAATCCCAAGGGGATCAAGGACTGGGACGATCTGGTAAAGCCCGGCATCAAGGTCATCACCCCCAACCCCAAGACCTCGGGCGGGGCGCGCTGGAACTATCTCGCGGCCTGGGGCTATGCGCTCGATCAGGGCCGGGACGCGGCCGGCGCCCGCGACTTCGTGAAGGCGCTGTTCGCCAATGTGCCGGTGCTGGACAGCGGTGCCCGCGGGGCCACCACCACCTTCGTTCAGCGCGGCATCGGCGACGTTCTGCTGGCCTGGGAGAACGAGGCCCTGCTGGCGGTGAACGAGCTGGGCCCCGATGCCTTCGACATCGTCGTGCCCTCGCTCTCGATCCTGGCGGAACCGCCGGTGGCGGTGGTCGATCGCGTCGTCGACGCCCATGGCACCCGCAAGGTCGCCGAGGCCTATCTCAACTTCCTGTACACGCCCGAAGGACAGGAGCTGGCGGCACGGCATTTCTACCGCCCGCGCGATCCCGAGGTGGCGGCCCGCCATGCCGCCACTTTCCCCGAGGTGAGGCTGTTCACCATCGACGAGGTCTTCGGCGGCTGGCGCAAGGCCCAGGCCGAACATTTCGCCGATGGCGGCATCTTCGACCAGATCGTGGCGAAGAACTAGGCGTCATGCGTGCCGTCGCTGGCCGCAGCGTCCGCGCCGGTGCCGGGCCCCTGCCGGGGTTCGGGCCGGCGCTTGGCCTGACGCTGACCTGGTTGTCGCTGATCGTGCTGATCCCGCTTGCCGCCGTATTCGTCCGCGCCTCGGGTCTGGGGGTGGACGAGATCCTGGCCAAGGCCTTCTCGGACCGTGCCCTCGCCGCCTATCGGCTGAGCTTCGGCGGCGCGCTGATCGCGGCCGCCCTTTCCAGCATCGCCGGGCTGCTGATCGCCTGGGTGCTGGTGCGTTACAGCTTTCCCGGGCGGCGGCTGGCCGATGCGATGGTCGACCTGCCCTTCGCCCTGCCGACGGCGGTTGCCGGCATCGCGCTGACCGCGCTGACGGCGCCCAACGGGCTGATCGGCGCGCCGCTTGCGGCCTTTGGGATCCGGATCGCCTTTACGCCCACAGGCGTGATCCTGGCCATGGTGTTCATCGGCCTGCCCTTCGTGGTCCGCACCGTGCAACCGGTGCTGGAGGATCTGGATCGCGAGGTCGAAGAGGCCGCCGCCTCGCTCGGCGCCGGCCGCCGCCAGATCCTGTGGCGGGTGATCCTGCCTGCCCTGGCACCCGGCCTCTCCGCCGGTTTCGCCCTCGCCTTCGCGCGGGCGGTGGGGGAATACGGCTCGGTCATCTTCATCGCCGGCAACATGCCCGGGGTCAGCGAAATCGCGCCGCTGCTGATCGTGACCAGTCTGGAGCAGTACGACTATGCCGGCGCCTCGGCGATCGCCGCCGTGATGCTGATCGCCTCGTTCATCCTGCTGCTGATCGTCAACGGCCTGGATGCCCGCCGCCGCCGGGCCATGGAGGGATGAGCCGATGACCGATCGCCCCACCCCTCTCCGCCCCGCGCCGCCGCTCCTCTCGCCGCCGCTCCCCTCCGTGCCGCTGACCGAAAGCCGCCCCGTCCGCATCCTGGCGGTGGCGGCAGCCCTCCTGATCCTCGCGGTCTTTCTGGTTCTGCCGCTCTGCAGCGTTTTCGCCCAGGCACTGGCCAAGGGTACGGACGCCTTCCTGGAGGCGATCCGGGAGCCCGATGCCCTGGCGGCGATCCGGCTGACCCTGCTGGTCGCGGCGATCGCCGTGCCCGCCAATCTGATCTTCGGCATCGCCGCGGCCTGGGCGATCACCCGCTTCGACTTCCGCGGCCGCAACCTGCTGATCTCGCTGATCGACCTGCCCTTTTCGGTCTCGCCGGTGATTTCGGGCCTGGTCTGGGTGCTGCTGTTCGGCGCCCATGGCTGGTTCGGGCCCTGGCTTGCGGCGCACGGGATCAAGATCGTGTTCGCAGTGCCGGGGCTGGTGCTGGCGACGATCTTCGTCACCTTCCCCTTCGTCGCCCGCGAACTGATCCCGCTGATGCTGGCCCAGGGGCGCGACGAGGAAGAGGCGGCGCTGACCCTGGGCGCCGGCTGGTTCACCATCATGCGCCGGGTGACCCTGCCCAATGTCCGCAACGGCCTGCTGGCCGGCATCCTGCTGTGCAATGCCCGGGCGATGGGTGAATTCGGCGCGGTCTCGGTGGTCTCGGGCCATATCCGCGGCCTGACCAACACCATGCCCCTGCATATCGAGATCCTCTACAACGAATACGACTATGTGGGCGCCTTCGCCGTGGCGTCGCTGCTGGCCCTGCTGGCGCTGGTCACGCTGGTGGTGAAGACCCTGCTGGAACGCGGCCATCGCCGGACCGGTGCCCACTGACCGCGGGGGCCCTGCCAACCCGATATTCCGTGCCCCCGCCGGCCCGTCCGGCGGGGGTTTTTCACGCCCGCCCGGGCTGTCGTTCCCCGGCGTATCCGCGACAATTTATGTTGCTAGATGATAATTAGCTTAATATCTTTCTCCGATCCGGTGCGCGGATAACCATCTGACGCGACGGCTTAAAAAAATGAGGGAGGAAACAGATGAAACGTCTTGCCGGGCCGTTTCTGGTAGCAGCCTGCACGCTTGCGGCGGCTCTGCCCGCCGCAGCCGAGACCCGTCTGATCCATGCCGAACCCGGGCCGAACCGCGGCGTGCGTGCCGAGGCCACCGAATGGTGGATCGGCGAGGCCGCGCGCCGCAGCGGCGGCGAGCTGGCCTTCGACATCCATTGGGGCGGGGCGCTGTTCGGCGCCAATGCCGCGCTGACCTCGATCTCCAACGGGGTGGCGGATAGCGGGCTGATCGTCGGGTCCTATCTCGAATCCGAATTCCCCGAGCTGTATATGGGCGACCTGCCGCTGTCGGAGCGCGACCCCTGGGTCACCATGCATGCGATGAACGAGATCCTGTCGTCCCATCCCGCCGTTCAGACGGCGCTGGCGGACAAGAACCTGGCCTATCTCGGCATCTATGCGACCTCGCCGCTGCAGATCGGCTGCCGCAACGACGCGCTGACCACGGTCGACGACGTCAAGGGCATGAAGATGCGCTATGGCGGCGTCTACGGGCCGGTCTTCTCGGCGCTGGGCGGCAACATGGTCGAGATGTCGATCTACGACACCTTCCAGGGCATGGAGACCGGGCTGATCGACTGCACGCCCACCTATGCCTATTTCGCGGTCGCGACGAAGCTGGACGAAATGCTCGACAGCCTGACCCCGATCAAGCTCAGCCCGGCGAGCAGCGTCGCCACCTTCATGAACCGCGACGTGTTCGAGGATCTGTCGTCCGAGCATCGCAAGGTGCTGGAGGGGCTGCGCGCCGAGGTGATCGACCACTTCGCCGAGCGGCTGAGCAAGGCCGATGCCGATGCGATCAAAAAAATGACCACCCGCGAAAAGCCGGTGGTCATCCACAATCTCAGCGCCGAAGACGACGCCCGGATCCTGGAGGCCGCCCAGCCGGTGATCACGCAGTGGAAGGCATCCGCCACCGCCAAAGGCTTCGATGCCGAGGCGCTGCTGGCCGAGTACAAGCGGCTGCTCGACAAATGGGCGAAGATCCGCGACACGCAGGGCTATCCCTGGGAGCGCGGCTGAGACCGGCGCCCGGCGCCCCGGGGGAGCATGGCGCTTCCCCGGGCGACGGGCGGCCGGCCCGGCGCGGAGGCCCCACGGATGATGACCCGCATTGAAACCCTGATGAACACGATCGCCACGCTTTCGGTCGTGGCGCTCTGTCTGCTGATCACCGCCAATGTCGCCGGCCGGATCTTCTTCGGCGCCGGCGTGCCCGACGCCATGGTGCTGGTGCGCGAGCTGATGGTGCCGGCAATCCTCTTTCCCCTCGCCTCGGCCACTGCCGCCCGCGCCCATGTCGCGATCGAGGTGGTGGCCCAGTTCTTCCCTCCGGCGCTGGCGCGCTGGATGGCGGTGCTGGCAGCACTCGTCGGGCTGGTGATCGTGCTGCCGCTGCTCTGGGCGGGCTGGCGCGAATTCACCGATGCCTTCGGCAGCGGCGCGCTGTTCACCGGCGATCTGGGCCTGCCGAAATGGCCGGGACGGGCGCTGTTCGTGATCGCGCTCGCCATGTTCGCGCTGCGCCTGGTGCATGTGGCGGCGATCGATCTGGCCGCCGCCCTGCGCGGCCGCGACACGCCCCGCACCGACCCGCAGGGGAGCTGAGCCGATGGAGCTTTGGATCTATGGCATCATCGCCTTCGGCGTGATGCTCTCTCTGCTTGCCCTGCGCGTGCCGATCTCGTTCGCGCTGGGCGGCGTCGCGGTGACCGCGATCTTCCTGCTGTTCGCCTGGCGGACCGGCAGCTTCATGCCTGAACGCGCGATCCGCGCCACCCTGTCGCTGATTTTCGCCAGCACCTACGATCTGGTGCACAGCTACGACCTGTCGATGATCCCGCTGTTCATCGCGCTGGGTCACGTCGCCCACAAGGCGGGGATCACCACCGAAATCTACGAAACCGCCAGGGTCTGGCTGGTGCGCCTGCCGGGCGGTGTCGCCATCGCCTCGGTCGCCGGCTGCGGCGGGTTCTCGGCCATCTCGGGCTCGTCGATCGCCTGCGCTTCGACCATGGGGCGGATCTGCACGCCCGAAATGCTGCGCCTGAACTATGATCCGCGCCTGGCCACCGCCAGCGTGGCGGCGGGCGGCACGCTGGGCTCGCTGATCCCGCCCTCGGTGCTGTTCATCATCTACGGCATCTTCACCGAAACCTCGATCAATCAGCTGTTCCTGGCGGGCATCCTGCCCGGGCTGCTGTCGATGGCGGGCTATGCGGCCGCGATCATGATCTGGGTGCGGCGGGATCCGTCGATCGCCCCGGTACCGGCCGAGACCATCCCGCTTCGCGAGAAGCTGGTGGCCGCCGCCCGGTCCTGGCCGGCGGTGGTGATGTTCGCCATCGTGGTCGGCGGCATCTATGGCGGCATCTTCACCGCCACCGAGGCCGCTGCCCTCACCCTGCTCTTCGCCACCCTGGTCGGGTTGGGGCGCGGCCGGATGCGGCTGGCCGACATCGTGCCCACCATGCGCGAGACCGCGAAGACCACCGCCGCGATCTTCTTCATCGCCGCCTGCGCCAAGACCTTCGTCGCCTTCATCTCGCTGACCGGCCTGTCCAACCAGATGGTCACCGCGGTGGGCGCCGCCGAGTTCGGCCCCTGGGCCTTTCTGGCGGCGGTGGTGGTGATCTATCTGGTGCTCGGCATGTTTCTCGACCCCGTGGGCATCATGGTGCTGACCCTGCCGCTGATGATCCCGATGGTCGAAAGCTACGGCATGGATCTGATCTGGTTCGGCGTGGTGATCGTGAAGCTGCTGGAAATCGGCCTGATCACGCCGCCGGTCGGCCTCAACGTCTTCGTGCTCGCGGCCGTGATCGAGGACAAGGTGCAGATCGGGCGGATCTTCGCCGGCATCACCCGCTTCCTGGCCATGGATCTGGTGGTTCTGGCCCTGCTGATCGCCATCCCCTCGATCTCGCTGATCGTCCCGCTGACCATGCGCTGATCCCCCGCAACGAAGAAGGGCCGCTCCCCATGGCCGGGAGCGGCCCTTCTTTTTTGCGCCCTTCGCGGACCCTCAGGCGCCGGGGAACAGCGGCGGCAGCTTGCGGGTGAAGCGGTCCAGCGCCTCCAGATGATAGGCACTGGTCAGGCAGTCGGCCTGGGCCCGGGCCTCGGCCGCAAGCAGGGCCTCGCCGTCCAGATCGAAGGCCCGGCCCGTCACCTGTTTGGTCCAGCGCACCGCAAGCGGCGAGGCGAGCGCCAGGGCCTCGGCCATGGCGATCGCCCGCTCTTCCAGGGCGTCCGGTGCCGTCACCTCCATGACGATGCCCCAGGCTTCGGCCTCGCGCGCGCCGACCTCGCGGCCGGTCAGGAACATCATCCGGGCGCGCTGCACCCCCGCCATCCGCGGCAGGGTGCAGAACAGGTTGAAATCGGGCACGGCACCCAGCTTGCAGAACGAGGCACAGAACCGCGCCTCTTCCGAGGCGAGCACGATGTCGGCAGTCAGCGCCAGGCCGAACCCCGCCCCATAGGCGACGCCGTTCACCGCCGAGATCACCGGCACCGGCAGATCCCTCAGCCGGCGCAGCCAGCCATGCAGCACCTCGAACCGTCCGGCGATGCTCTCGGGGCTCTCGCCCGCACCGCCGGCCGCCCGATGGCGGGCGAGCATGCCTTTCAGATCACCGCCGGAGCTGAACGCGGCCCCCGTGCCGGTCAGCACCACCGCCCTCAATTCCGGATCGGCCTCCAGCCCGGCCACCGCATCGGCAAGGGCGGTCTTCATGGCATCGGTCAGGGCGTTGCGGGTGGCCTGATCCTGCATGCGCAGGATCGCGACCGCCCCCCTGCGCTCGATCGCGAGCGGCTCGGTCATGCCTCCTCCTTCAGCGCCAGGGCTCGGGCGCGCAACAGGGTCTTGTCGATCTTGTTGGTGGGCGACAGCGGCAGCGGCTCGCGGAAGATGTCGATGCTGCGCGGCGACTTGAAGTCGGCGATCTGGCTGCGGCACCAGGCGATCAGCTCCGCCGCATCGGCCTCGGCGCCCTCGTGCAGGGCCACGGCCGCATGCACCCGTTCGCCCCACAGCTCGTCCGGCAGGCCGAAGACGGCGCATTGGGCCACGGCCGGATGGCGCGACAGGCAGTTCTCGGTCTCGATCGGATAGACGTTCTCGCCGCCCGAGATGATCATCTCCTTGGTGCGGCCGGCAAGGAACAGATAGCCGTCTTCATCCAGATAGCCGGCATCGCCGGTGTGGTAGAAACCGTTCCGGATGGCGCGCGCGGTCTCGTCGGGGCGGTTCCAGTAGCCGGTCATGACCTGGGGGCCGCGGATGATGATCTCGCCCACCTCCCCCACCGGCAGCTGCCGGCCATCGGCATCGACGATGCGCAGATCGCCGTAATGGATCGGCCGGCCCACCGAGCCCAGCTTGTCGAAGAAGCGGCTGCCCGGCACATGATCCTTCCAGGTCAGCACCGACAGCACCGGCGAGGCCTCGGTCATGCCATAGCCCTGGCAGAAGGTGACGCCCGGCACCTTTTCGATCGCGCGTTCCATCAACCTGACCGGCATCGGCGCCGCGCCATAGGTGAAGCAGCGGATCGACGAGAAGTCGAACCGGTCGAATTCGGGGTGGTCCAGGATCATCCGCAGCATGGTCGGCACCAGGGTGACCGTGCTGACCCGGCAGTCCTGGATCAGCTGCATGGTCTCGTCCACCCGGAAGCGCGGCTGGACGACCATGCCGGCGCCGAAGACCAGGGCGGTGAAAACCCGCGAGCCGGTGCCCAGGTGGAAGAGCGGACCTGAGAGCAGCAGCACGTCCTCGGACGAGAACTCGTAGAGCGGCCCGGTCCCGGCGGCATTGGCGAAAAGGTTCAGATGCGACAGCATCACCCCCTTCGGCACGCCGGTGGTGCCCGAGGTGTAATAGAGGATCAGCGTGTCGCCGTCGCAGGAGGCGAGATGGTCGAAGCGATCCTCGGCGACCGGCGGGCCGGCGGCGATCAGCGCATCGTAAGACAGCGTGCCGGGCGGCAGGGCCGGATGGCTGCCGTCCCAGTCGGCGAAGATCAGCCGGTCGAGCGCCGGACAGGCCGCCATCAGCCGGGCGCCGGTTTCGGCCATATGGCGGTCGACGATCAGGATCTTCGGCGTGCAGTCGGCGATCAGCCCCACCAGTTCGGGGAACCCCAGCCGGTGGTTCAGCGGCACCGGAATGGCGCCGATCACCGAGGGCGAGAGATAGGTCTCGACCAGCCAGTGGGAATTCCAGCCCAGAAAGGCGACGCGGTCGCCGGGGCCGACGCCGAAGCCGTGCAGCACCGATGCCATGCGGTGCACACGATCATTCGTCTGGCTCCAGGTGAAATCGCGGCCTTCGAAATGCAGGGCGCGGCGATCGGGGGCTGCGGCCGCGTATTTGCGCAGCAGGTCGGGGATGCGGATCATTCCGACCTCCCCACCAGGGCGCGGCCGATGATCTCGCGCATGATCTCGCCCGTGCCGCCGGCGATGCGGCCGACGCGGGAATCGGCCCAGGCGCGGGCGATCGGATATTCCCACATATAGCCGTAGCCGCCATGCATCTGCATGCAGACGTCGAGGCACTGGAACAGGGTTTCGGAACTGACCATCTTGGCGAGCGCGGCATCGACCGCGTCCAGCTCACCTTTCAGATGCATCTCAAGGCAGCGGTCGACGAAGACCCGCATCACCACCGCCTGGGCCTTGACCTCGGCCAGCTTGAAGCGGGTGTTCTGGAACTGGGCGATCGGCCGGCCGAAGGCCTTGCGGTCGGTGGTGTGGGCGACCGTCCAGTCGAGCGCCGCCTCCAGCGCCGCCGCGGCCCGGACCGCCTGAAGCAGGCGTTCCTGCGGCAACTGCTCCATCAGCTGCACGAAGCCGCGGCCTTCGCGGCCCAGCAGATTGCCGGCCGGCACGCGCACATCCTCGAAGAACAGCTCGGCCGTGTCCTGGGCCTTCCAGCCGACCTTGTCGAGCAGCCGGCCCTTGGTGAAGCCCGGCCGGTCGGCCTCGACCAGAATCAGGCTGACGCCCCTGGCACCGGCCGAAGGGTCGGTCTTGCAGGCCAGCACGATCAGATCGCAATTGCCGCCATTGGTGATGAACACCTTCTGGCCGTTGATCACCCAGTCGTCGCCGTCGCGCACCGCCGTGGTGCGGATGCCCTGAAGGTCGGATCCGGCGGCGGGCTCGGTCATGCCCACGGCGCCGATCGCCTCCCCGCGGGCCATGCGCGGCAGCCAGTGCCGCTTCAGCTCTTCCGAGCCGTAATGAAGGATGTAGGGGGCGACGATGTCGGAATGCAGCGAGAAACCTGGCCCCATCGCCCCCGCCCGCGCCAGTTCCTCCATCACCACCATCGAGAACAGGAAGTCGGCACCGGCACCGCCATAGACCTCGGGCATGGCGGCACAGAGCAGCCCCGCCTCCCCCGCCTTCCTCCAGGCGTCGCGGTCGACGGCACCGGCCTTCTCCCAGGCGGCGTGGTTGGGGGTGATCTCCCGCTCGACGAATCGGCGCACCTGTTCGCGGAAAAGCTCGTGCTCCTCCGTGAAAATCTGTCTGGTGAACATCCCAGACGTCCTCCCTGGCGGTTTTTTCTCCGGCGGTCGTGTCTGCCTGCCGGGCAAGGTCGAGGTTAGGCAGCTTGAAAATCATAATCAAGCATATTATAAACCAGCTAACGGAATGCTGAAAACGGCCGTATTCCGCGGAAAAACCAGACAGTCAGGGAAGAAACGCATGCTCGAAGGTAAATCCGTCGTCGTCACCGGCGCCGGTCGCGGCATCGGCCGCGACATCGCCCTTCTGCTCGCCGCCAAGGGGGCCAGAGTGGTGGTCAACGACCTCGGCGGCTCGGACAAGGGCGATGGGGCCGACGATGCGCCGGCGCGCGAGGTGGTGCGCGAGATCGAGGCCGCAGGCGGCGAAGCGGTCGCCGATTTCGGCGACGTCTCGCAGCTGGAAGACGCCGAGGCGATGATCGAGACCGCGGTCCGCCAGTTCGGCCGGATCGACGGCGTGGTCAACAATGCCGGCATTCTGCGCGACATGATCTTCCACAAGATGACCCCCGAAGCCTGGCAGGCGGTCATCTCGGTGCATCTGAACGGATCGTTCAACACCTCCTATGCCGCCGCCCGCCATTTCCGCGAGCAGGGCTCGGGCCGTTTCGTGCACTTCACCTCGACCTCGGGGCTGATCGGCAATTACGGCCAGGCGAATTACGCCGCCGCCAAGCTCGGCATCGTCGGCCTGTCGCGGTCGATCGCGCTCGACATGGCGCGGTTCGGCGTCACCTCGAACTGCATCGCCCCCTTCGCCTGGAGCCGGCTGATCGGCACCATCCCGGTGACCAACGAGGCCGAGATGGCACGGGTGCAGCGGATCAAGGAAATGACGCCGAACAAGATCGCGCCCCTGGTCGCGGCCCTGCTCTCGGACCAGTCGGCCGACGTCACCGGCCAGATCTTCACCGTGCGCAACAACGAGATCTTCCTGATGAGCCAGCCGCGCCCGGTGCGCTCGGCCCATCGCTCGGAAGGCTGGACGGCCGAGACCGTGCTCTCGCACGCGCTGCCGGCCATGCGCGCCGGTTTCACCCCGCTCGAACGTTCGGGCGACGTCTTCTCGTGGGATCCGGTCTGAGCCCCGGCCCAATCTGAGCTTCCGCCCCTCCCGATCCAACCCGGTCTGCAACATCGGGGGCCGGTCGCTTGCCGCCCCCGCCGCTGCGCCATAGATTGGGGACCGCTCCTCTCAGAAAGCCCTCTGCCGGAATGACACGCATGTCGAAGGCCCGCGCCAAAGCAGACAAGGACAACCCCGTTTTCCAGGACATCGCACGTTTTCGTGCGCTGATCTTCGACCGGCTGCTGAAGCCGCATGATCTGACCATGTCCCAGGGCTGGGTTCTGGTACATCTGCTGCGCGAGAACGGGCTCAGCCAGTCGGAGCTCGCCAACCGGCTGGAGATTGCGACCGTCACCACCGGCAAGCTGATCGACCGGCTGGAAGAACGCGGCTTCGTGGAGCGCCGCCCCCATCCCGAGGATCGCCGGGCGAAGCTGGTCTTCGCCACCGACCTCGCCAAACCGGCGGTCAAGTTCCTGACCCGCTGCATCGGCGAGGTCGACAAGATCGCCTTCGCAGGCATGAGCGACGAGGACGTCGCCTTCATGCGCGACCGCCTGGATCTCGTGCGCGAGAACCTGCTGAAGGCGTGCAACCGGGGCTGAACCGGCCCTCTCGCACGGGTATCACACATGACCGAGACTGATCCGGGCGCGCCCCCTCTTGCGGGGCTGCGCGTGGTCGAGTTCGCCGGTATCGGGCCCGGCCCCTTCGCGGGCATGATGCTCGCCGACATGGGGGCCGAGGTGCTCAGGGTCGAGCGGGCGGGCGACATGCGGCCGGGGGCCGCCACCGACGTGCTCGCCCGCGGGCGCCGCTCCGTCGCCCTCGACCTCAAGACCGATGCCGGCCGCACGGCGGCCCTTGCCCTCATCGACCGTGCGGATGCGGTGATGGAGGGCTACCGCCCCGGGGTGATGGAACGTCTGGGCCTGGGGCCCGATGTCTGCCGGGCCCGCAATCCCCGGCTGGTTTATGGCCGGATGACCGGCTGGGGCCAGACCGGCCCTGCCGCGGCCGCCGCGGGCCACGACCTCAACTACATAGCACTCTCGGGCGCGCTCTGGGCGATGGGCGATGCCGACCGGCCGCCGCCGGTGCCGCTCAACATCGTCGGCGATTTCGGCGGCGGCGGCATGCTGCTGGCCTTCGGCATGGTGACGGCCCTGCTGAAAGCCGCCCGCACCGGCCGGGGCGACGTGGTCGATGCGGCGATCTGCGACGGCACCGCCGCGCTGATGGCGATGACCTTTTCGATGCGCGCCGCCGGCCTCTGGTCGGACCGGCGCGCCGACAACAAGCTGGATGGCGGCGCCCCCTGGTACGGCGTCTATCGCTGCGCCGATGACGGCTGGATCACCATCGGCGCGCTGGAGCCCAAATTCTGGGCCCTGCTGCTGGACCGGCTGGGCCTCGATCCCGCCGGGCTCGGCGATCGCGACCGGCGCGAGGACTGGCCGCGGATGCGCCGCATCCTGGCCGAGACCTTCGCAAGCCGGCCCCGCGCCCATTGGCAGGCGCTGCTTGAGAACACCGATGTCTGCTTCGCGCCGGTGCTCTCGCCCATGGAAGCACCGGACCACCCCCACAACCGTGCCCGCGGCATCTTCGTCACCCGCGACGGCGTGGTCCAGCCCGCGCCGGCCCCGCGCTTCGCCGAGGCCCGCACCCCCCTGCCCGCCCCGCCGCCGGTGCCGGGGGCGGATACCGCAACCGCCCTTGCCGACTGGGGCCTGGATCCGGCCCTGCTGGCACAGCTGGGCCTGCCCGACGCCGGCTGATGCGGCCAGCCCGCCGCCGGCGGCTTGCGCCGGCATGATGAGCTTGCTCAAATTGAGCCTGATAAGACGGATCAACCGTCCGGGAGGAAATGATGATCGATCACGACCGCCTGCTCGCGCGGGCGTTCCCGCCGGTCGAACAGGTCTATGACCATCGCGACAGCATTCTCTATGCCCTGGGTCTGGGTATCGGCAGCGACCCGCTGGACCCGGCGGCGCTGGGCGTCACCTATGAACGCGCCCCGGATTTCGCCGCCCTGCCGACCATGGTCGTGGTTCTGGGCTCGTCCGGGTTCTGGGCGATGGAGCCCGATACCGGCATCACCTGGCAGCAGCTGCTGCATGGCGAACAGGCGATCACCCTGCATGCGCCGCTGCCGCCGGCCGGCCGGCTGACCGGCCGCACCCGGATCACCGGCATCGTCGACAAGGGGCCGGGGCGGGGCGCGCTGATCTATTCCGAGCGCAGCCTGACCGATACCGCCACGGGCCGGCTGATCGCCACCATCGAGGTCACGAGCTTCGCCCGTGCCGATGGCGGCTTCGGCGGCCCGGCCGGACCGGTCAAGACCCCCCAACCCACGCCGGAGCGGGCACCCGATGGCGTGCACGAACACGCCACCCTGCCGCAATCGGCCCTGATCTACCGGCTGTCGGGCGATCCCAACCCGCTGCATGCCGACCCGGCCGTGGCACAGGGGGCCGGGTTCGACCGGCCGATCCTGCACGGGCTGTGCAGCTATGGCGTCGCCGGCTGGTCGATCCTGCAGGCGACCGGCGGCGGCGATCCGGCCCGGCTGACCGCGCTGTCGGCCCGGTTCTCGTCCCCGGTTTTCCCGGGCGAGACGCTCCGCACCGAGATCTGGCGCGAAGGACCAGGAGATTACGCCTTCCGCACCCGCGTGCCCGCCCGCGACATCACCGTACTCAGCCACGGCCGCGCCCGCCTTACCGAATCTGTCCCTCTTGCCCCATCTGGCCGCCCGACCGAAGGATCCACGCGATGAGCCTCGCCGACCGCCCTCTGCCAAAGCCCATGCCCGAAACCCGGCATTATTGGGAAGGCGCCCGCGAAGGCCGGCTGGTCCTTCAGTCCTGCCAGGCCTGCACCACCGCCTATTTCCCCCCGCGGCCCTTCTGCCCGCACTGCGGATCCCGCGAGGTGAAGACCTTCGACGCCAGCGGCCGCGGCCGGCTGTACAGCTTCATCATCAACCACCTGCCGGCCCCCGGCTATGACGGGCCGTTCATCGTGGCGGCGGTGGAGCTGGAGGAAGGGCCGCGGATGATGGCCAACATCGTCGACTGCCCGGCCGATCCGGCCGCGCTCACCATCGACATGCCGCTCGAGGTGACCTTCGAACGGCGTACCGACGAGATCACCGTGCCCCAGTTCCGGCCCGTTCGGGGAGACGCCCGATGACCCGCGCCCGCATCGCCATCGTCGGTGCCGCCGAGACCACCCGCCTCGGCAAGATCCCCGAACTCAGCCAGACCGGGCTGCATGCCGATGCCGCGCTCAACGCGCTGGCCGATTGCGGCCTCACCCTCCGCGATGTCGACGGCATCGCCACCGCCGGCCATGACGCGGCCGAAATCGCCCAGTATCTGGGCATCACCCCCACCTGGCTCGACGGTACCTCGGTCGGCGGCTGCAGCTTCATCGCCCATGTCCGCCATGCCGCGGCCGCGATCGAAGCGGGGCTGTGCCGCACCGTGCTGATCACCCATGGTGAAAGCGGTCGCAGCGGCCATCGCGGCCACCGGCCGATCTTTCCGGCCATGCAGCAGCAGGAATTCGAAACCCCCTATGGCGTCACCCTGCCGCCGACCCGCTTCACCCTGCCGGTTGCGCGCAAGATGGCGAAGGACGGGCTGACGGAAGAACAGCTGGCGGCGGTGGCGGTGGCCCAGCGGGACTGGGCGTCGAAACACCCCCGCGCCGGCTTCCGCGATCCGATCGGCATCGACGACGTGCTCGGCAGCCGGATGATCGCCTGGCCCTTCCGCCTGCTGATGTGCTGCCTGGTTTCTGACGGCGGCGGTGCGCTGGTGCTGACATCGGCCGAGCGGGCGAAGGATTTTCCGACGAAGCCGGTCTATCTGCGCGGGACAGGCGGTGAAAGTGCCGAGGGGCCGATGGTCTCGCAGATGGAAGATTTCACCTCATCGCGCGCCTTCCGCACCTCGGGCGGGCTGGCATTCGAAAGCGCCGGCATCACCCATGCCGATGTCGACCATCTGATGATCTACGACGCCTTCGCCCATCTGCCGATCTACGGTCTGGAAGATCTGGGCTTCGTCGGCCGCGGCGAGGGCGGCGCCTTTATAGCCGAGGGCCATACCCGCCCGGGCGGCAGGCTGCCGATGAACACCAATGGCGGCGGGTTGAGCTACGCCCATTCGGGCATGTACGGCATGTTCGCCCTGCAGGAAGGCGTGCGCCAGGTCCGCGGCACCTCGCCCGCCCAGGCCGGCGAGGTGAAGGTCTCGGTCGTCCACGGCGTGGGCGGCATGTTCTCGGCCGCGGCAACCGCCGTGCTGACCTCGGAGGCGCAGTGGTGAGCGGGGATTTCGACGGCCGCACGGTGGTGGTCTCAGGGGGAACCAGCGGCATCAATCTGGGCATCGCCCGTCATTTCGCCGCGGAAGGGGCGCGGGTCTTCGTGTTCTCGCGCAGCGCCGACAAGGTCCGCACGGCGGTGGCGGAACTCACCGGCGCCGGCGCCGAGGCCCAGGGCATCGCTGCCGATGTCCGCAATGCGGCGGCGGTCGAGGCGGCGCTCTCCGCCGCGGCCGACCGCTTCGGGCCGATCGACGTGCTGGTCTCGGGCGCTGCGGGCAATTTCGTCGCCCGCGCCGCCGATATCAGCTCCAACGGCTTCCGGGCGGTGCTGGAGATCGACCTGCTGGGCACCCATCACGTGATGCGGGCGGCCTGGCCGCATCTGAGGAAGCCGGGGGCCGTGGTCATCAACGTCTCGGCCGCACAGGCGAGCGTTGCCATGATCGGCCAGGCCCATGTCTGCGCCGCCAAGGCCGGGGTCGACATGATCACCCGGACACTGGCGCTGGAATGGGGCCCGGCGGGGGTGCGGGTGAATTCGGTGGTCCCGGGGCCGATCGCCGATACCGAGGGCGTGCGCCGGCTGATGCCCGACGCGGAAAGCGCACGCGCCAAGATGGACGCCATCCCGCTTCGGCGCATGGGCACCACACGGGATGTCGCCGAGCTTTGCGGCTTCCTCGCCTCAGACCGCGCCTCGTGGATCACCGGCGCGGTGATCCCGGTGGATGGCGGGGCGATCCTGAACCCGATGCCCGGCCGGCTTGCCGACGTCGTCGGGGTCTGATCTGATCTGAACTCAACTGACAAGACCAGGGAAACGCCATCATGCCTCAGCCACAGTTGATTCCGCCCGAGATTCCGGGCGAAGCCTTCATCGGCTTTGCCCGTCGTCTGGCAACCAATGCCGCCCGCTTCCCGGGCGCACCGGCGGTGATCGACGAAAACCGCCGCCTCGACTGGGGCAGTTTCGCAGAACTGGTCGCCCGCATTGCCGGCGGGCTGAGGATGCACGGCATCGGCCGTGGCGACATGGTGGCAACTCTCGCCTCGAACTCGGTTGAACATATCGCGGTCTATTGCGCGATCATCCACGCCGGCGCCTGCGTGGTGCCGCTGCCCTGGAGCGCCACCGAGGCGGCGCTGCAACTGATGCTCAAGGATTGCGGCGCCCGCATCCTGTTCGCCTCGGCCGCCCATGCCGACACGGCCCGCAAGCTTGGTGCCGAAGAGCTGGTGATGGTCGAGACGCTGGAAAACTGGATCAGCTGGGCCCGCCCCATCCCGCCGGTCGACGTGCAGCCCACCGCTCTGATCAACATGATCTATTCCTCGGGCACGACCGGCGCGCCCAAGGGCATCGTGCACGACCAGCGCTTCCGGGCGCGCCAGGCCGGGCGGGTCGCGCAGTATGGCGTGAGGCCGGGCGCGCGGTCGCTGATCTCGACGCCGCTCTATTCCAACACCACGCTGTTCCTGGCCCTGCCGACCCTCGCGAGCGGGGCCACTCTGATCTCGATGAGCAGGTTCGATACGACGCGCTTCCTGGAGGTCGCCCAGGTCGAACATGTGACCCATGCCGTGCTGGTGCCGGTGCAATACACGCGGCTGATGGACACGCCCGGCTTCGATGCGGCCAATCTTTCTGCTTTCATCTGCAAATTCTCCACCTCGGCGCCGCTGCCGGCCGCGATGAAGGCGCAGGTGATGGCACGCTGGCCCGGCAATCTGATCGAGCTCTATGGCATGACCGAAGGCGGGGTGTCGGTGATGCTCGACTGCGCGGCCCATCCCGACAAGCTCGACACCGTCGGCCGTCCCTCCCCCGGTGCCGATATCCGGATCATCGACGAGGACGGCAACGAGCTGCCGCCGGGGGCCTTCGGCGAGATCGTCGGCCGCTCCGGCGCGATGATGCAGCGCTATCACAACCAGCCAGAGAAAACCGCCGAGATCATCTGGCGGAGCCCGGAGGGGCTGGATTTCATACGCTCGGGCGATATGGGCCGTTTCGACGCCGACGGCTTCCTGCAGCTGCTGGACCGCAAGAAGGACATGATCATCTCGGGCGGTTTCAACATCTATGCGACCGACCTGGAAGCGGCGCTGCGCAGCCACCCGGCCGTGGCCGATGTGGCGGTGATCGGCGTGCCGAGCGATGCCTGGGGGGAAACCCCGCTCGGCCTGGTGGTGCTGCGGCCGGGCCACGATGCCACGCCCCAGGCGCTATGCGACCACGCGAATGCGCAGCTGGGCAAGACCCAGCGGCTGTCGGCGGTGGAACTGCGCGACAGCCTGCCGCGCAGCGAGATCGGCAAGGTGCTGAAGCGGGAACTGCGCGCGCCCTATTGGGCGAAGGCGACTGCCTGAACGCAGAACGCCCCGGCCCGCATTTGCAGGCCGGGGCGTTCTGCGTTCAAGGGTACCGCCATCAGCGGGCGATGGCGAAGCGCCGCTCGATATAGTCCATCACCGACTGCACCGCCTCTTCGATCGACAGACGGCCGGTATCCACCACCAGTTCGGGCGCCGCCGGCGGCTCGTAAGGGGCATCGATGCCGGTGAAGTCGCGGATCTCGCCGCGCCGCGCCTTGGCATAGAGCCCCTTCGGGTCGCGGCCCTCGCAGACATCCAGATCGGCGCGGACATGGACCTCGTGGAAGCCCGCCCCGGCAGCGGCCCGGGCCCGCTCGCGATCGGCCCTGTAGGGCGAGATGAAGGCGGTCAGCACCAGGAAGCCGGCTTCGGCGAACAGGGCCGCGACCTCGCCCACCCGGCGGATGTTTTCGGTGCGGTCCTCGGGGCTGAAGCCCAGATTGGCGTTCAGGCCGTGGCGGACATTGTCGCCGTCGAGCACGAAGACCTGATAGCCCTTGGCGAAGAGCCGCTGTTCCAGCTCGATCGCCAGCGTCGACTTGCCGGCCCCCGACAGGCCGGTCAGCCAGAGCACCCCGCCGGTATGGCCGTTGCGCCGCGCCCGCGCCTCGGCGGTCACCCGATGCTCGACCGCGGTGATGTTGGTCGATTTGCGGGTGACGGCGCTGCGCTGGTCGGGATAGCCGTCCATCGAGATGATGCCGCCGCCGACGGTGTCGTAATCCTCGATCAGCACGAAGCGGCCGGTATTGGGCAGGTCGCGGAATTCATCCAGCGCCAGCAGGCCGCGCGACCGCAGCACCACTTCGGCGACCGCGTTGCGCTCCACCAGCTGCGGCCCATCCCCCTGATCCGCCCCGGCCAGGCTGCCGGCATCGATCACCTTCTCGATCCGGTCGACGGTCACCCGCACCTGGCGGGTGGCGAGCTTCATAAGGTAACCGGCGCCCACCGTCAGCGGGGTATGGCCCAGCCAGAACAGCCGCGCGCGGAACACGTCGGTCTCGACCGGCGGCATCTCGACATGGCTGATCACGTCGCCGCGTTCGATGAAGATCTGCTCGTCGAAGGTGATGCCGACGCTGCGGCCGGTCCCGGCCACCACCGGCGGCACGCCCTTGCCCCAATGCTCGATCGTCTGCACCCGCACGGTCTTGTTGGCGGGGGACACCATGATCGTGTCGCCGACCGCCAGCCGGCCGCTTTCGATCCGGCCGACGATGATCCGGCGCTCGTCGAATTTATAGACGTCCTGCACCGGCAGGCGCAGCGGCCGGTCGTCCAGCGCCGGGGCCGGCACGAAACCGTCCAGCGCCTCCAGCACGGTCGGCCCGCTGTACCAGGGCATGGTGCCGGCGGCACGCTCGACGATGTTGCCGCCCTCGCGCGCCGCCACCGGCACGAAATGGGTGGCCGTCACCCCGATCCCGGCCAGGTAGTCGGTATATTCGGCGACCACCGCGTCGTAACGGGCCTGGTCGTAGCCGACCAGATCCATCTTGTTGACGACCACCGCGATCTGGCGCAGGCCCAGCAGGTGCAGCAGATAGCCGTGGCGGCGCGACTGCTCGCGCACGCCCTCGGCCGCATCGATCACCAGCACCGCGGCCTCGGCCGCGGCGGCGCCGGTGATCATGTTCTTCAGGAATTCCTTGTGCCCCGGCGCATCGATGATGACGTAGTCGCGGCGCGCGGATTTGAACCAGATCTGGGCCGAATCGATGGTGATGCCCTGGTCGCGCTCGGCCTTGAGCGCATCCATGACGAAAGACCATTCGAAGGGCATGCCCCGGCGCTCGCTCATCGCGCGGATGGCATCGACCCGGCCTTCGGGTAGCGAGCCGCTGTCGTTGAGCAGGCGGCCGACCAGGGTCGACTTGCCATGGTCGACATGGCCGACGATCACGATGCGCATCAGCCGGCGCTCGACCTCGGCGCGCAGATCGTCGTCTTGTGCTAGGACGGGCTGGAGGGTATCGGCAGTCATGGGCTGGGCTCCGTCCCGATCACATATAGCCTTCGGCGCGCAGGCGCTCGAAGGCATCTTCGGATTCCTTGTCCTGGGCACGGCCGGCGCGCTCGGAGGTGCGGGTGGTCTCAAGCTCCGCCACGATCTCGGCCACGGTCGATGCCGTGCTGCGGATCGGCAGGGTGCAGGGCGCGCAGCCGAGCGAGCGGTAGCGCAGCCCTTCCTGATTGGCGAAATAGAGGTTCACAACCGGGATCTCCTCGCGCTGGATGTAGCGCCAGATGTCGACCTCGGTCCAGTGCAGCAGCGGGTGGATGCGCACCGAGGTGCCGGCCGGGAATTCGGTCTTGAACTGGTCCCAGAACTCCGGCGGCTGATCCTTGACGTTCCAGGCATTGTCCTGACCGCGCGGGCTGAACACACGCTCCTTCGCGCGCGTGCCCTCTTCGTCGCGGCGGATGCCGGCGATGACGCCGGTGAAGCCGTGGGTGTCGAGCAGCGACTTCAGCCCCTCGGTCTTCAGCGCCGAGCAGCAGACCACGCGGCCGCGGGTGTGGTTCATACCCGCATCCAGCGCCGCCCGGTTCTGGCCGACGATCAGGTTCAGCCCCCATTCCCGCGCCATCCGGTCGCGGAATTCGATCATCTCGGGGATCTTGTACGAGGTGTCGACGTGGAGCACGGGGAAAGGCACATGGCCGAAGAAGGCCTTGCGGGCCAGCCAGACCATGACATTGCTGTCCTTGCCGATCGACCACAGCATGGCGAGCTTGTCGATGCGGTTGAACGCCTCGCGCAGGATGTAGATGCTCTGCGCCTCAAGACGGTCGAGATGATCCATGGAATCCTTCGCTCCTCATGCCCAGGCTGGCGTCGGCGAACGAGGCTGGCGGACAGGCGGGCGGGGTTCGGGTGCGGGCGGTGGATGTGGTTTCCGGCCCCACAGAAATCATGTTCCCGACAGATTGTCCAGGCCCTAATCGGATATTGATTTATTTAACCAGTAATATTTGTGTTTTTGATGCCGGGGGCGGATGCTGCATCGCGGGCGCGGATGCTGTAGCTTTGGCGCGCTTTCCATGCGATGCGACCAGAGGGCCCGCCTGACATGAGCCGTTCTGCCATGAGCCACATCCGTTCGATCCTGCTCCTGCTGCCGGCCCTGCTGCTCGCCGCCTGCACGGACAAGGGGGAGCTGCCGGCCCCCTTCGACACGTTGGATGCGGTGTTCTTCCCGCAATCGGCACCATCTGCCGACGAGATCGATGTCGACAAGCTGCCGGTGGCGGCGATCCTGGTGGAATTCGGCCGCGGATCGGCCCGTGTGGCGCTGGCGGACACCCGCGACGGCACGCTGATCTGGCGCGCCCGCGACCGGGCCGAGATCCATACCCGCAACGGCATCCTGGTGCGTACGGTCGGCCTGCCCGACGATGTGCGGGTGATCCGCTTTGACGGCCTGCCGGCCGGCGCCCGCACGCCGGTGCCCGCCGCCGCCGGTGCCGGTACCTATGTCCGGATCTTCGACATGCCCGACCGGCGCCTTTACGGCGCACGGGCCGATTGCAGCCTGGCGGAGGTCGGCCAGGAGCCGGTGAAGGTGGGCAAGTACGAATTCGGCACCGTGGTCTATGACGAAAGCTGCACGGTCGAGGCACTCGGCTGGCAATACACCAACCGTTACTGGTACGAGCCCGACAGCAAGCGGATCTGGCGGAGCACCCAGCGCCTGTCCCGCGAGCTGGGCGACATGGAGATCACCCTGCTGCGGCCGGCGCGGATCCCGTAACACCGCACGGGCATCTCTAACACAACAAGAAAGGGCGGCCCCTTGCGGGACCGCCCTTTCCGTCGTCGCGCCGAGAGGCAATCAGCGGGTGCTGGTCGCCGTCGAGGTCGAGGTCGACGAGCCGCTGTCGTCGTCGTCCGAAGCAATCACGGCGATCGCCACGGCGGCGGCAGCGCCACCACCGATGGCCAGGCCGGTCAGCTCGTCGTCGAACAGGTAGCCCGCTTCGTCGTCGTTGTTGTTCGCCGGCGGCGGAGTCTGCGCCAGCGCGATGCCTGCCGAACCCGCCAGAGCGAGCGCGACCGCAAGAGCGCGGATCGAGGTCTTGATCATGATATGATCTCCGATATTCCCCATGGGGTAGGTGCTAGCGTTAACAGTTATACGGCACGCGCGTGCCGCCGGGCAACCCGATACCGTGTCGCAATACCCATGCTGCATTGCACAGGGGGCGCGAGTCCACCCCCGGGGCGGGGCCGCAGGTGTGAGTTTTCCGCGGCACGGGCCGATTGATTGCAGAGATGCAACAGGTTATGCAGAAACGCCGACCGGCGCAGGGCCGGTATGACAGAAGGCGCAGCAGTGCAGGAGAAATGCCATGATCGTCGTGACCGGCGGCGCCGGCTTCATCGGCTCCAACATTCTGGCCGGGCTTGAAGCCCGGGGCCATGACGACCTGGTGGTGGTCGATACCCTGGGCACCGACGAGAAGTGGCGCAACATCGCCAAGCGTGCGCTTGCCGATGTGGTGGCCCCTGAGCGGATCTTCGATTTCCTGAACGCACGGGCAGGCGAGATCGAGGCCGTGGTCCATATGGGCGCCATTTCCTCGACCGAAGAACGCGATGCCGACGTGATCGTCGCCAACAATATCCGCCTGACGCTCGATCTGGTCGACTGGTGCGCGCGCCATGGCGTGCGGCTGATCTATGCCTCATCGGCCGCCACCTATGGCGACGGCGCGCTCGGCTTCGACGACGACGGCGAGACGGGCGCACTGGCCGGCCTGCAGCCGCTGAACGCCTATGGCTGGTCGAAGCACATGGTCGACCGGCGGATCACCGCGCTCCGCG
This sequence comes from Tistrella mobilis, assembly GCF_039634785.1. Lineage (NCBI taxonomy): Bacteria > Pseudomonadati > Pseudomonadota > Alphaproteobacteria > Geminicoccales > Geminicoccaceae > Tistrella > Tistrella mobilis. Next base: position 27,234 of record NZ_JBBIAB010000007.1, read on the forward strand.
CACGGGGTGCCGCCCTGCCGCCGCAATGGGCCGGTCTCAAATTCTTCAACGTCTACGGCCCGAACGAATACCACAAGGGCGGCCAGCGCAGCGTCGCCCATCAGGTGTTCTGCCGGATCCGCGACGGCGGCCATGCCCGGCTGTTCCGCAGCCACCGTCCCGACTATCCCCATGGCGGGCAGCTGCGGGACTTCGTCTGGGTGGGCGACTGCGTGGCCGTGGTCGAATGGCTGCTGGAGACACCCGAAGCCAGCGGCCTGTTCAATGTCGGCTCGGGCAAGGCCCGCAGCTTCGCCGACCTTGCCCGCGCGGTCTATGCAGCGATGAACCTGACCCCCGAAATCGAGTTCGTCGACATGCCCGAGCATCTGCGCGAGAAGTATCAGTACTTCACCGAGGCGAAGATCGGCCGCCTGCGCGCCGCCGGCTTCACCCGGCCGGCGACCGAGCTTGAGGACGGCATCGCATCCTATGTCCGCGACTATCTGCTGAGCGCCGATCCCTATGTCTGACCGGGGGGCTCAGACGGCCGTGGTCGAGAACTCGGCCGGCGAGGTGATCTCGAGCATTTCGAGGTCGTCGGAGCCGGCCTCCAGTTCATGGGCGATGCCGGGCGGCTGATAGACGCAGTCGCCGGCGGCCAGCGTCACCTGGCCGGTGCCTTCGTACCAGAACCGCACCCAGCCCTTCAGCACGTAGACCATCTGGAAGTCCAGCCCGTGGGCATGGCGGCCGGTGCCGCCGGTGACGGCTTCCGAGGCCCGGATGACATGGGCGTGGAAGCGGCCCCGGGTGGCGGTGCCGATCGCAAGGTCGCGATAGGTGAAGAAGGCCCTGAGTCCGTCCCCCTCGAAATGCCCCTCGGCGGCGCGGGCGATGGTGACCCGCGGGCCCGCCTCCGATGCATCTGCCGGCGCATCTGCGGGTGTGGTCGTGGCGGTGGCGACGGTCATGACGGTTCTGTCCTCCCTGGCGGCCGCTTCGTCCGGCGGCATGTTCCCTTGTCCAGGATCATCGGCTGCCGGGGAGGCGGCGTCAAACGAGCGTTCGAGCGATGGCCGCGTCTTGTCACCTGCGGCCCCGCCCCCTATCGTGGCCGCAGCCGGCAGATGGCCGGCCGATCAGCCAGGACCGGGCTCATGGATCTCGACGCCGCCTTCGATGCCGACGCCTTCTTCGATGCAGAACTGGAGGAACATGCACAGGTTGCCGCCCGCACCCGCGCGGCCCTGAAGCAGCCCTTCATCCGCTGGGTAGAGATGGCGCTGGCCACGATCCGCGGCAGCGGCAAGATCATGTTCTTCGGCAATGGCGGCTCGGCCTCGGACGCACAGCATCTGGCGACCGAGCTGGCGGTGCGCTACCGCCGCGACCGGGCGCCGATCGCCGGCCTTGCGCTGACCACGGATACCTCGGCACTTACCGCCATCGGCAACGATATGGGCTTCGATCAGCTCTTCGCCCGCCAGATCCTGGCACTGGGCCGGCCGGGCGACATGGCGGTCGGCATCACCACTTCGGGCCGCAGCCCCAATGTGCTGATCGGGCTGGATGCCGCCCGCACTGCCGGCATCACCACCGTCGCCCTCACCGGCCGCGACGGCGGCGACACGCTGAGCCGCGCCGATCTGGCCCTGGTGGTGCCGAGCGAGACCACCGCCCGCATCCAGGAGATGCACATCATGCTGGGCCAGATGCTCTGCGGCGCGCTCGAAATCGGCCTCGGCCTGGTGACCGAAGAACCGCGCGCCTGACCGGCACTTTGCCCCACCTTTCAGACCGGACCCCGACCCGATGACGATCCGCCCCGCCCGTGCCGACTTCCTCGATCTCGACCGTGGCTTCGCTGCGGTCAATGTGGCGGTGATCGGCGATGTGATGCTCGACCGGTTCGTCTATGGCAAGGTGGAGCGGATCTCGCCCGAGGCGCCGATCCCGGTGCTGCGGGTCGACCGCCGCACCACCATGATCGGCGGCGCCGGCAATGCCGCCCGCAATGTCGCCTCGCTCGGTGCCACCGCCCGGCTGGTTGCGGTGGTCGGGCCCGATGCGGCCGCCGACGAGCTGCGCGGCCTGTTCGATGCCGAAGCCCGGATCAGCGGCGATCTGGCCGTCGATCCCGAGGGCGGCACCATCGTCAAGACCCGCTATGTGGCGCAAAGCCAGCAGTTGCTGCGCTCGGACGAAGACGGCACCGGCCGCCTGTCGCCGGCCGCCCGCGCCGGGCTTCTGGCGGCGGTCGACGCGGCGATTGCCGATGCCGGCATCGTGCTGCTGTCGGATTACGGCAAGGGCGTGCTGGCCCCCGACATCCTGACCGCGATCATGGCGCGCTGTGCCGCCGCCGGGCGGCCGGTCGTGGTCGACCCCAAGGCGCGGGATCTCAGCCGCTATCGGGGCGCCATGGTGCTGACCCCGAATGCGGTCGAACTCGCCGCCGCAGCGGGTGAACCGGTCGACCCGGCCGATGATCATGCCGTGACCCGTGCTGCCCTGGGGCTGGTGCGCGCCAACGGCTTTCCCTATCTGGTCGCCACCCGCGGCGCCCATGGCGTCAGCGTCGTGGGCGCCGACGGGTCGGCGGTGCATCTGCCGGCCCGGGCGCGCGAGGTGTTCGACGTCTCCGGCGCCGGCGATACGCTGGTGGCGGCCCTGGCCTGCGGCCTTGCGGCCGGCGGATCGATCGTCGATGCGGTCCAGTACGCCAATGCCGCCGCCGGCGTGGTGGTCGGCAAGCTCGGCACCGCCACGGTCACCCCCACCGAGGTGCGGGCCGCCGTGGCGGGCGATGCCGAGGCGAAATCGGTCGCAGCCGGCGGTGCCGCCCGCCATGCGCCGGTCTTCACCGATGCCGCCGCGGCAGCCCGGCTTACCGCCGCCTGGCAGGCCGAAGGCCTGAAGGTCGGCGTCACCAATGGCTGTTTCGACCTGCTGCATCGCGGCCATCTGGACGTCATCGCCCGGGCGCGGGCCGCCTGCGACCGGCTGGTGGTGGCGGTCAATGCCGATGTCTCGGTCCGGCGGCTGAAGGGCCCGACCCGGCCGATCCAGGACCAGGAGACCCGGGCCGCGGTGCTGGCGGCGCTGGCCGATGTCGATCTGGTGCTGATCTTCGCCGAAGAAACCCCGGCCGAGCTGATCAGGGCGATCGGCCCCGACCTGCTGGTCAAGGGCGGCGACTACACGCCCGAAACCGTGGTCGGCGCCGATGTGGTGACCGCCCGCGGCGGCCGGGTGATGATCGTGCCGATCCTGCCCGGCCATTCGACCACGGCCACCGTCGCCCGCATCGCCGCCGGCGGCGACTGACGCGTCAGCCGATCCCCATCAGCGCAAGCGTCGCCCCGGCCAGCGGATGGCCGTCTTCGCCCAGGGCCTCCACCGCGCTCATGTGATGGCGGCCGGGCAGATCGACGGTGGTGATGCGCGCGCCCGCAGCCGACCAGCGGCGGGCGAAATCCCGGCTCTGGCGATGGAATTCGGCGGATTCATCTCCGCCCACCGCCAGAACCAGCCGGGTATCCGGGCCCGGCACGGCAAAATGCGGGCTGGCGGCACGTGCCGTGGCGGGGGTCAGGCCCAGCCGGGCATTGATGGTGGTGCCGATCAGCGGCTCCAGGTCGAACACGCCGCTGATCGCGACGCCGCCGGCGATCGGGCTGCCCTCGATCTCGGGGGCATATGCCTGCCAGGGCGTGGCGGCCAGCTGGCCCACGATCTGGCCGCCAGCCGAATGGCCGGTCACCACGATCCGGCTGCGGTCGATGCCCAGCACCGGCGCCAGACGCCAGAGCAGCAGCACCGCCTCACGCGCTTCCGCGGTGATGCCGGCCACCGTGGTCGCCGGGCAGAGGGTGTAGTCCACCACCGCCACCGCCGCACCGCGCGCGACATAGGGCCGGGCCAGATGGGTGAAATCATCCCGCCCCATGGCCTGCCAGTAGCCGCCATGGAAGAACACCATCAGCGGCACCGGTCCGGCGCCGGTGCGTGACGGCGGCAGGATCAGGTCCAGCAGCTGATCCGCCCGCCGGCCATAGACCAGCCCGCGCCGCAACAGGCCCACCCGTTCGAAATCCTGCCGGGCCGCCGCGGCCTCCGCCGCCCAGCGGGCGAAAATCCGGGCATGATCGGGCACGGCGGCCCGGGCATTGTATTCGCGTTCGGCATCGATGGCGGGGCGGGGTTCAAAATCGGTCATGGCTGCGGGAACATTCCAGGCGGTTCAACGGTATCGATCTACGATAACGTCCCGCGCGGCCGCTGGCTGCGGCGAAGTGACAGGGGGGCACTTTCCGCGAGAACCCTTGCCCGTTCCGCCATCCGCGCCCATGTGACGCAGGGCCGCTTCATCAATGACGGAGCCTTCATGTTCGAGTGGATCGTGTCGACGGTATCGTCCGCCGGCTATATCGGTGTCTTTCTGCTGATGGCGGCGGAGAACATCTTCCCCCCGATCCCCTCGGAGCTGATCATGCCGCTGGCAGGTTTCGTGGCGGCGCGCGGCGAGCTGGACGTTCTGGGCGTGATCGCCGCCGGCACGGCGGGATCGGTGGCGGGCACCCTGCCCTGGTACTGGCTGGGCCGCGCCTTCGGCCTGGTCCGCATCCGCCGCCTGGCCGACCGCTGGGGCCGCTGGGCGACGGTATCGCCCGACGAGGTCGACAAGGCCAATGGCTGGTTCGAGCGTCATGGCGACAGCGCGGTGTTTTTCGGCCGGCTGATCCCCGCCATCCGCACCCTGATCTCGGTCCCGGCCGGCATCGCCCGCATGCCACTGCCCCGCTATCTGGCCTGGTCCACCGCCGGCTCCGCCATCTGGACCGCCCTGCTGGCCGGCGCAGGCTATGCACTGCAAAGCCAGTACGAACTGGTCGCCGCCTATATGGACCCGGCCTCGAAGGTCATCGTCGCGGCACTGGTGCTGGTCTATGTCTATCGCGTGGTGACACGCCGGGGATGACCAGCCGCGGGCGCCCCTGGCCACAGGCGCATGCCCGATCTATCCTGCCCCTCCACCAGAACAGGCGCGGGTCTGCCGCAGGGCGTCCACGCAGCCGCATGAGGAGGATGCCCGGATGGATGGGATCGAGGGGCGCTTCGTCGCCAACGGACCGGTCAGGCTGCATGTGATCGAGGCGGGCCAGGGCGAGCCGGTGATCTTCGTGCATGAATTCGCCGGGGACCGGCGGAGCTGGGAGCCCCAGATGCGGCGCTTCGCCCGCAGCCACCGCGTCATCGCCTATGACGCCCGCGGCTATCCGCCCTCGGACGTGCCCGAAGAGCCCGACGCCTATGGCCAGGAGATGGCCGTCGACGACATCCGGGCGGTGATGGATGGCCTCAGCATCGATCGGGCCCATCTGGTGGGATGCAGCATGGGCGGGTTCGCGGTGCTGCATTTCGGCCTGACCCATCCCGCGCGCGCCCTGTCGATCACCGCGATCGGGGCGGGCTATGGCGCCGAACCCGAGCTGCGCGAAAGCTTTGCCGCCAATTGCGAGGCCACGGCCGACCGGATTCTGGCCGACGGGCTGGAAGCCGCGGGGCGAAGCTACATGAATTCCCCCGGCCGCCGGCCCTTTGCGACCAAGGATCCGCGCGGCGCGGACGAAGCCTTCCGGGTGTTCCTGGACCATTCGCCGCTGGGCGCGGCACTGACGCTGCGCCGCTACCAGGCCCGCCGGCCGTCGCTTTTCGCCCTGGAAGACCGGTTCCGGACCATGACGGTGCCGGTGCTGCTGATCGTGGGCGATACCGACACCCCGGCGATCCGCGCCAATCTGTTCCTGAAGGAAACCCTGCCCTCGGCCGGGCTGACCGTGCTGCCGATGACCGGCCATGCCGCCAATCTGGAAGAGCCGGAGCTGGTCAACCGCCTGCTCGCCGATTTCTTCGCCGCCACCGGACATGGCCGATGGCCGGTCCGCGATGCGGAACAGGCGGCGGATGACGGCGATGTGCTCGGCATGGGCGGCGGCCGCTGAACCGCCGGGGCCGGCCCGGGACATTTCGTCCTTCCAATTAGAGACCATTTGGTCAAAATTCGAGCGATCCGGCACAGCCGCTGCCCATGCCGCAGGCAGTTACCGCCGGTCATGCCCCGGGCCGCCGGATTCCCACGCGGCGGCCTGCGGTTTTGGCGGTACTGGCCCGGTCCTTGCGTTATCATGCAAGTTCCGCGACACCCTTCGGAGATCGCTCGTCCATGTTGCTCGCAAAGCTCAAGGCCGCGGCCGTTGCCGCTTCGGTCGCCCTGGCGGCCCTGACCGCCGCCGAGGCATCGGCCGCCGACAAGATCAAGGTCGCCAGCGTCTACACCGTGCCGATCGAGCAGCAGTGGGTGAGCCGCATCCACATCGCCCTCGATGCCGCGGCCAAGCGCGGCGACATCGACTATGAATGGTCGGAGTCGGTCTCGAATGCCGACTATGAGCGCGTGATGCGTGAATATGCCGAAAAGGGCGTCGACATGGTGGTCGGCGAGGCCTTCGCCGTGGAACAGGCCGCCCGCCGTGTTGCCCGCGACTATCCCGAGACCGCCTTCCTGATGGGCTCGTCCTTCAAGCCGCAGGCGCCGAACTTCTCGGTCTTCGACAACTACATCCAGGAGCCGGCCTATCTGACCGGCATGATCGCGGGCGGCATGACCAAGTCGAACGTGATCGGCGTGGTCGGCGGCTTCCCGATCCCCGAGGTCAACCGGCTGATGAACGCCTTCATGGCCGGCGCGCTGGAGGTCAATCCGGACGTCAAGTTCATGGTCAGCTTCATCGGCTCGTGGTTCGATCCGCCGAAGGCCAAGGAAGCCGCCTTCGCGATGATCGAGCGCAAGGCCGACGTGCTCTATGCCGAACGCTTCGGCGTGTCGGACGCCGCCAAGGAGCGCGGCGTGCTGGCGATCGGCAACGTGATCGACACCCAGGCCCAGTATCCCGACACCGTCGTCGCCTCGGCGCTCTGGCACATGGAACCCACCATCGACGCGGCGATCGCGGCGGTGAAGGCCAAGAGCTTCAAGGCCGAGGATTACGGCCACTATTCGAACATGAAGCCGGGCGGCGCCTCGCTTGCCCCCTATGGCACCTTCGAGGACAAGATCCCGGCGGAGCTGAAGGCGAAGGTCGAGGCGAAGAAGGCGGCGATCCTGGACGGCAGCTTCACCATCGAGGTGAACGACGCCGAGCCGAAGCCCACGATGTGAGCCGCGACGCCCAGGCATGAACCACCTTGAGAGGGGCGGGCGACCGCCCCTCTCGCCATCCGGGATCCAGCGGCGGCGGCCAGACTCGCCGCGGGCCAGAAACGCGAAGGGCCTTATGACCAGACCTGCCGAACCGCCTCTGACGGCGCCGCCCGGGGCGGAGCGGGCGCCGGAAACCGTGCTCCGGCTCTCGGGCATCACCAAGCGGTTCGGCGCGCTGACCGCCAATGACGCGATCGACCTGGATCTGCGCCGCGGCGAGATTCTGGCCCTGCTGGGCGAGAACGGCGCCGGCAAGACCACGCTGATGAGCATCCTGTTCGGCCATTACGTGGCCGACGAGGGCCGGATCGAGGTCTTCGGCCACCCCCTGCCCGCAGGCTCGCCCAAGGCTGCGATCGCGGCCGGGCTTGGCATGGTCCACCAGCATTTCACCCTGGCCGAAAACCTGTCGGTGCTCGACAACGTCACCATCGGCACCGAACCGCTGTGGAAGCCCGGGCGCGACCGCGCCGGTGCCCGTCGCCGGATCGCCGGGCTTGGGCAGCGCTTCGGCCTGACCGTCGATCCCGATGCCCGGGTGGGTGCGCTGTCGGTGGGCGAGCGGCAGAAGGTCGAGATCCTGAAGGCGCTCTATCGCGATGCCCGGATCCTGATCCTGGACGAGCCCACCGCCGTGTTGACCCCGCAGGAAAGCGAGCGCCTGTTCGTCACGCTGCGCGCCATGGTCGCCGAGGGGCTCTCGATCATCTTCATCAGCCATAAACTGCCCGAGGTGATGGCGGTCAGCGACCGGGTCGCGGTGCTGCGCGCCGGCCGGATGATCGATCAGCGCCCGGCCGCCGGCCTCGACCGGGCCACACTGGCCGAGCTGATGGTCGGCCGCAAGGTCGCAGGCCCCCGCCATACCGCGGCAACCCCGGGCGCCCCGGCCCTGGTCTTCGACCGGGTCTCCGCCACCGGCGCCGGCGGCAAGCCGAAACTGCACGAGGTGTCGCTGACCGTGCATGCGGGCGAGATCGTCGGCATCGCCGGCGTCTCGGGCAACGGCCAGTCGCTGCTGGCCGATCTGGCGGCCGGCACGGCCCGCGTCGAGGCCGGCCGGCTGACCATCCTGGACCACGAAACCCGCCGACCCGATCCGGCGGCGATGGTCCGGCTGGGCGTCGGCCGGATCCCGGAAGACCGCCATGCCGAGGGGCTGGTCGGCGACATGAATGTCTGGGAAAACGTGATCGCCGAGCGGCGCAACCGCCCGGCCTTCTCGCGCTGGGGCTTTCTGCGCCGCAGCAAAGCCCGCGCCCATGCCGCCGATCTGGTGCGCGATTTCGAGGTGCGCTGCCCCTCGGTCGATGCGACGGTGCGCCAGCTGTCGGGCGGCAACATGCAGAAGCTGATCCTGGGCCGGGCGCTTGCCCTGCATCCGGGGCTGATCCTGGCCAACCAGCCGACCCGCGGCCTGGATATCGGCGCGGTCGCCTATGTCCATCAGCGTCTGCTCGAAGCCCGCGACGGCGGCGCCGCGATCCTGCTGATTTCCGAGGATCTGGACGAGATCCTGGCCCTTTCGGACCGGGTGGCGGTGATCCATGCCGGCCATCTGACCCCCGCCCGCCCCAGGGCAGAGGTCACCGTCTCGGGCCTTGGCCTGCTGATGGCCGGCGCCGGTGATCCCGATGCCGGCACGTCCCACCCGACCACGCCAGAGGCCGCCCATGCGTCTTGAACGCCGCGCCGAAACCCCGGCCGTTCTGTCGGTGGCGGTGCCGGTTCTGGCACTGCTCGCCGCCTTCGTCATCGGCGCCCTGCTGATCGTGATCTCGGGCGCCTCGGTGCCCGCCGCCTATGCGGCGATGGTCGAAGGCGCCTTCGGCAGCCGGTTCGCGCTGACCGAAACCCTGACCCGCGCCGCGCCGCTGATGCTGACCGGGCTTGCCGCCGCGGTCGCCTTCCGCGCCCGGCTGTGGAATATCGGCGCCGAGGGCCAGCTCTATGGCGGCGCGCTGGCGGCCGTCTGGATCGGCACGGCGCCGCTCGGCATTCCCGACGCCCTGCTGCTGCCGGCGGTGATCGTGGCCGGCGCCGTCGCAGGCGGCCTGCTGCTGCTGGGCCCCGCGGTGCTCAAGACCCGTTTCGGCGTCGACGAGGTGGTGACGACCCTGCTGCTCAACTTCATCGTGCTGCTCTTCGTCTCGATGATGATCGAAGGGCCGATGAAGGATCCGATGGCCATGGGCTGGCCGCAGAGCGAGACCCTGCCGATGGCGGCGGAACTGCCCCGGCTGATCCCGCGCACCCGCCTGCATGCCGGGCTGATCATGGCGCTGGTCGCGGCCGGGCTGATCTATGTGATGATGACCCGCACCGTGCTGGGCTTCGAGATGCGGGCAGTGGGCGCCAGCCCGCGGGCGGCGCGCTTCGCCGGCATGGGGGTCGGCCGGGTGATGCTGCTGGTGGCGCTGATCTCGGGTGGTCTCGCCGGTCTCGCCGGCGTGAGCGAGGTGGCCGGCCGCACCGGCTATCTCACCCTCGACATGTCGCCGGGCTATGGCACCGGCGGCGTGGTGGTCGCCATGCTTGCCCAGCTGCACCCGCTGGGCGTGGTGCTGGGGGCGCTGATGGTGGCCAGCATCTTCGTGGGCGCCGATGCGATGAGCCGCGCGGTGGGGGTGCCCACCTATATCGCCGATGTGCTGGTCGCCGTGTCGCTGCTCTGCATGCTGACCGCCATGCTCTTCGCCCGCTATCGCCTGCGTCGCGGCTGATCCGGAGGTCCCGATCCCATGGAATTCATCGACCTTCTGATCTCGGCCGGTCTCTGGGCCACGGTGCTGCGCATCGCGACACCGCTGATCTTCGGCACGCTGGGAGAGTTGATCTGCGAGCGGGCCGGCGTGCTCAATCTGGGCATCGAAGGCATCATGACCATGGGCGCCATGGTCGGCTGGATGGCGGTTTTCCAGGGTGCCGATCTCTGGACCGGCCTCGCGGTCGCGGCTGCGGCCGGCCTGCTGGTCGGCCTGCTTCATGGCCTGCTGACCGTGCCGCTCGGCCTGTCGCAGCATGTCACCGGCCTTGGCATCACCATGCTTGCGACCAGCCTGTCCTATTTCGCCTATCGCCTGCTGCTGCCCGAGACCACCACCCCGCCCTCGATCACCCCCTTCGCGCCGCTGGGCGAGGGCTGGTGGCAGGCGGTGCCCTGGCTGGGCGAGGTGATCGGCCAGCAGACCGCGCCCACCCTGCTGGCCCTGGCCCTGGTCGGGCTGGTCGCCTGGGTGCTCTATCGCACCCCCGCCGGCCTTGCGGTGCGGATGGTGGGCGAGAACCCGGCCGCAGCCGATGCCCAGGGCATTTCGGTGACCGGCGTGCGGCTGGCGGCGGTGATGGTGGGCTCGGCGCTGATGGCGATGGGCGGCGCCTTCCTGACGCTGTCCGCCTTCAACGCCTTCTTCTTCAACATGATGGGCGGACGCGGCTGGATCTGCATCGCGCTGGTGGTCTTCGCCTCGTGGCGGCCGGGCAAGGCCCTGCTCGGCGCGCTGCTCTTCGCCTTTTTCGATGCCGTGCAGACCCGCCTGCAGCAGATGACCGGCGGCGCCCTGCCCTATCAGCTGTTCCTGATGCTGCCCTATCTGCTCAGCATCCTGGCGCTGGTGGTGATGTCGCGCCGCGCCGCCTATCCCCAGGCACTGATGGTGCCCTTCCGCAAGGGAGAACGTTGAGCCATGTCCCTCGACCTGCTGATCCTGAATGCCCGCCTGCCCGAGGGCGGCACGCCCGTCGACATCGCGGTCCGGGACGGGCGGATCGTCGAGGTGGCGCCCGGCATCGCCGCCCGCGGCACCCCGGCTGCTGAAACCATCGACGCTGCCGGCAACCTGGTCTCGCCGCCCTTCGTCGATGCCCATTTCCACATGGATTCGACCCTCTCCTACGGCATGCCGCGGATCAACCGCTCGGGCACGCTGCTTGAGGGCATCGCCCTCTGGAACGAGCTGAAGCCCGAACTGACCCACGAAGCTCTGGTGGAGCGGGCGCTCCTCTATTGCGACTGGGCGGTCGCCCGCGGCCTGCTCGCCATCCGCAGCCATGTCGATGTCTGCGATCCGCGCCTGCTGGCGGTCGATGCGCTGCTGGAGGTGAAGGCGAAGGTCGCCCCCTATATCGACCTGCAGCTGGTCGCCTTCCCCCAGGACGGGCTCTATCGCCGGCCGGGGTCGGAAGACCTGCTGATCGAGGCGCTGAACCGGGGTGTGGACGTGGTCGGCGGCATCCCGCATTTCGAGCGCACCATGGCCGATGGTGCGGCAAGCGTCCGCCGGCTGTGCGAGATCGCGGCCGAGCGCGGCCTCAGGGTCGACATGCATTGCGACGAAAGCGACGACCCGCTCTCGCGCCATGTCGAAACGCTCGCCTATGAAACCCAGCGGCTGGGGCTGCACGGCCGGGTGACCGGCTCGCACCTCACCTCCATGCATTCCATGGACAATTACTACGTCTCGAAGCTGATCGCGCTGATGGCCGAGGCGGATCTGGGGGCGATCGCCAACCCGCTGATCAACATCACCCTCCAGGGCCGCCACGATACCTATCCCAAGCGCCGGGGCATGACCCGGGTGCCGGAATTGATGGCGGCTGGGCTGACCGTCGCCTTCGGCCAGGACTGCGCCATGGACCCCTGGTATCCGCTGGGCTCGGGCGACATGCTCAACGTCGCCGCCATGGGGCTGCATGTCGCCCAGATGACCGGGCTCGACCAGATGCGGAGCTGCTTCGACGCCGTCACCACCAACCCGGCCCGGCTGCTGGGTCTGGAGGGTTATGGCCTGGCCGCCGGCTGCCGCGCCGACATGGTGATCCTGGATGCGGGAGACCCGGTGGAGGCGCTGCGCCTCAGCGCCACCCGCCTCTCTGTGATCCGGGCCGGCCGCGTCATCGCCCGCACGGCCCCCGCCGAAACCACGCTGATGCTGGGCGACGAGACCCGGACCACGCGGTGCCGGCTGGGGCGGGGCTGATACGCAACCGCTTGCAGGCCCGCGCCCCGGTTCCCATACTCATGGAACCCGCCTCCGGGAGTACCGTGGATGGTCCGGATCAGTACACGCGAATTCATGAACCAGCCGGAAAATGCCCGACGCCAGGCGCGCGAGGCTCCCGTCGAGATCATCGAAGAGGGGCGTCGGGCGTTCATCCTGATGTCGGCTGAACATTACGACTGGCTGAAGACCGCTTCGCGCCGCGCACATCGCACGGCCGAGGCTCCGGAGTTTGTCATTGAGGCGGTCGAACGGGCTGAGATGGACCCGGATCTGGCTCATCTTGACGATCTGCTGAAATAGCCAGCATATGGCCTTGCCTTTGCCCAAACCCGGACTGGTCGTGCGCTACGACTACCTCTGGAGCAGAGAAGCCGAGGCAGGCCGCCAGGCGGGAAAGGACCGCCCGGCCTGTATTGTCGCGACCGTAGAGCAGGATGGCCCCGCCCCCTGGGTTCTGCTTCTGCCCATTACACACAGCCCACCTCTCGACGACACGATCGCGATCGAGATCCCGGCAAAGGTTAAACAGTCTATCGGGCTGGACGACCTGCCGAGCTGGGTCGTGATCTCCGAGTACAATATCGATACCTGGCCAGCGGGGCTGTCGGCCCTTCCAGGGCACCCCGGCACCTTTGCTTACGGCTTCCTGCCCCCCGGCCTCTTTCAGATCATCCAACGCCGGTTCGTGGAGCATGCCCGCAGCCGACGCAGCCATATCGTGAAGCGCTGACCCCGTCTCAGGTCGCCGCGCTGCGGTTCTGCGCCGCGCGGGCGCGGGCGATGCTCTCGAAGGTCTCGAGCAGGTCGGGGTCGCGGCGCATCAGCCGGCGGAAATCATCGGCATCCAGGAAGAGCAGCTGGCAATAGCCGAGGGCGGCGATCTCGGCGCTGCGCGGGCGGTTGTCGAGCAGGGCCATCTCGCCGAAGAAGTCGCCGCGGCCCAGGCGGATGCGGCGATCTTCGATCCGGACCTCGACGGCACCCGACGAGATGAAATAGACGCCGTCGCCCTTGTCCCCCTGCCGGAAGATCACCGTGCGCGGCAGCACGAAGACCGGTCGCAACAGCTGACGCACCCGGGCCCGCACCTCGTCGCCGAGATCGGCGAAGAGCGGCAGGCGGCGCATCAGTTCGTCGGTGTCGAGGCCCAGATCCAGCCGGGGCAGGTCGTCCCGGCGCGACTGCGCCCGGGTGACGCCCCGATAAAGGTCTTCGTAAAGCTCGGCATCGAGCAGGCCTTCCTGGGCGAGCGTGTCATAGCGGGCAAGCTCGTGCCGTTCGGCCATACGGGCCAGGAAACGCCGCTCCAACGCCTCGGCGTAATCGGGATATTGCAGGCGCATGGCATCCAGCGCCCCTGCCACCTGACGGGCGCGGCCGTCGAGCATGTCGGCGATCAGCTCGGCGATGCGCCGACCCAGCATCGGTCGGATCCGCTGGTCGACATAGGGTCGCAATTCCTGGATCGCCAGACGGAAGGCGAGCAGCATCTCGAAACGGTTGGCGAGCCGGCGGGCGAGCGGCCGGTCCATGCGCAGCCGGCGGTGCAGCCAGTAGGCAAAGCGGAAGCCGCGTTCGAAATCGAGTGCGGTGCGCACCACGCGCATATAGCCGAGGCGGCCCTCGTTGCGCCCGCCTTCGAGCAGGGCCTCGGTCAGCCGCAGCAGCCGGTCGACGGTGGCGGTGGACAAGGTCCGCCGGTCGTGCAGGTCCAGGATCAGGCCGCGCTCGCGCACCGCCAGCGCCACGAGCCCCACGCCCAGGCGCTCGCGATCGGCGATTTCGGCCTCGACATCGGTGTCGCTGGTCACCTGATCGGCGCGGCGGGCATAGGACTGGGCGATCTCGCGCACCACGCTGGGGCTGACGTCATAGCGCCGGCCGGCCTCTTCGACCGCGCCGCGGACATCGGTCAGCGACAGGGCCAGCACCTGACGGCGCAGCACCTCGCCCACCGGCGACAACCGGTCGAGCCCCAGCCACGAGATCAGCGGCCGGAGCGTGGTGCCGTTCACGAACAGGGTGAAGAGCACATAGCCGGTGGCGGTCACCGCCACGAAACGCTTGAGGCCGTCGGAGAGGCCCGGCGCCTCGACGACGCCGAGGGCCAGAACCAGGGTCAGTGCGCCGCGCAGCCCGCCCCAGAGGATCACCGCCCGATAGCGATGGGTCACCCGGGTGGACAGCTTCAGCATGCTGAGCACCGGCAGCAGCAGCCAGAGGGTGATCGCCCGGCCGATCAGCGCAAAAAGCGCCAGCGCCAGGATGGTCAGCACGTCGTAGAGATCGACATCCGCCATCAGCCGCGGAACCACCAGGGCGGCGAGCACGAAGATCATCGACCCGGCCCAGAAGGCGATCTGATCCCAGACCGCCAGCAGATGGCGCCAGTTTTCGGGCGAGATATGCGCCCGGCCCTGGGCCGAGACGACCAGCCCCGCCACCACGGCCGCCACCACACCCGACACACCGATGCCGTATTCGCCGGTGACGAAGATGATATAGGCCGCCGCTACGGTCAGCGTCGCCTCCGCCGGCTTGATGTCGTCCAGCAGCGGCAGCAGCATCACGACCAGCCGCCCCGTCAGGGCGCCGAACAGAGCGCCGCCGATCAGGCCGATGCCCAGATCGCTCAAGGCCTGCCAGGCCATGTCGGCATTGGGCTCTTCGATACCCGTGGCGCGCGCGGTAACCAGCGCGCCCATCAGCACGGTGAACAGGGCGATGGCGGTGGCGTCGTTGAGAATGCTCTCCCCTTCGACCAGCCGGGTCAGGCGACCGGGGGCGCCGATATCGCGGAAGATCGCGACCACCGCCGCCGGATCGGTGGTGGCCACGATCGCGCCGAGCAGCAGGCAGCCCAGGATCGGCACGCCGAACACCGCCGAGAGCCCGAGGCCGATCGAGGCCGTTGTCAGCACCACCGCCACCACGGCGAGCAGCAGGATGGGGGCGATGTCTTCCACCAGCCGCCGCACATCGATGGTGAGCGCCGTCTGGAACAGCAGCAACGGCAGGAAAATGGTGATGACCGTCTGGCTCTCGATCCTGAGATAGACGACGGCGCGGGCGGCCTCGTTGAAGACGTCGGTGAAAGAGGTGAAGAGCAGAAAGGCCGCCAGCGCCCCGATGGCCACGCCCACGGCCGCCAGCAGCACGTTCGAGGCCACGCCGAGACGGCGGGCCAGCGGTTGTATCCCTGCAATGACGACCAGCAGAACGGCGAGCGTCAGTACCAGTCCCGTAATCCCGCCCGTCGTCACCCGTCGCTCTCCCCCGTCAGCCGTCCGAACGCCGCCGGATCATAGCAGAAACCGGCCGGAACCGCGGTAACCAGTCTGTGACGGGCACGACAGGCGGCCTGGCCGGGCCACGCTCAGGCGCCGGGATGGCTGCCGATGCCATAGGCCATGATGCCGCCCAGCGTCAGCCAGGTGGAGGCATCGACCAGACTGCCCGGATCGGGCGGAGCGACGCCGCCCGCAACCAGATCCAGATCCTCGTCGTCGAATTCGAGATCATCGGCCCCCGCCGGGCGCCCGGCCACTGCCGGGACCCGTTCCGGCAGAATGATATCGATCAGCCCGGGTTCGGCATCGATCACGTCGACGACCAGCCCGGCCGCCATCTCGACCCCCTGGGCCCTGAGGGTCGCGACCGGCGCCACCCGCAGATCGGCCCGGAAGACCGGATCCGTCGCCGCCCGCCACATCGCGGCCTCAAGCGGGCCAAGCCCACCCGGCACGGGCGCATCGGTGAAGGGCGGCAGGGTCAGCAGCAGACGCCCGCGCCGCGGCCTGTGGACCCTGAGCTGCGCGCCTTCGGGCAGCAGGATCCCCATGGTGGCGAGCGCCGCGGCCGGGTCCGACCGGAACAGCTCGTGATAGCCGTCATCGGTCGCTGCACGCGCCAGGGCGGCGCGCAGCACCTCCGGATCGGGCAGGACGAATGGCTGAACGGTCATGTGGCACCCCGGCGCGGGTGGTGGTGGCGAATACATTGGCAGGCGAAGAATAAGGCTCTGGCCGGAAGAGAAGCCCCCGTCCGGACATGTGACCATGACAGCGCATGGCCGGGTGCGACCAGCGATCCCGCATCGCCGATCAATCGCGGTTAATCGCCGGGCGCGGTGATCCGGTCTTCAGCGCTTGCAGGGGCGCGAGAAGACCTGCATCGTCGTCTGCACGACAGATGATCCCTATGCGTCCCGAGGTGACCCGCATGCCAAGTCCGCGCCGCTATCCCGAGGCCGCTCTCTCCCGCTATCTCTCCAGCGGGATTCATGCGGTGCACGGCTGGCTCGACGACTTCAGCGCCGAAGCGATCGCAAAGCTCGGCGAGGCCCAGACCGATCACGGCCTGTCCGGGGCCGTGGCCGAAATCGGCGTGCATCACGGCAAGCTCTTCCTGCTGCTGCAGCTGGTCACCCGGACCGACGAGAAGGGCCTGGCGATCGATCTGTTCGAACAGCAGGAACTGAACATCGACCGGTCCGGCCAGGGCGATCGCGGGCGGTTCATCGAAAATCTGCGCAAGCACTGCGGCGGCGAGGATGGGGTCGTCATCCGGGCCGCCAGCTCCACCGACGTGACCGCCGGCGAGATCCGGGCCACCGTCGGCCCCGTGCGCCTGTTCAGCGTCGATGGCGGCCATACCGAAGCCCTGACCGCCAATGACCTGAAGCTTGCCGCCGACTCTCTGGTCGAGGGCGGCATCGTGGTCCTCGACGACCACTTCAACCCCTATTGGCCCGATGTGGCCGCCGGGCTCGGCCGCCATATCTTCGTCGACCAGTCACCGCTGAGGCCGTTCGCGATCACCCCCGGCAAGGTGTTCCTGTGCCATCCGGACTGGTCCGCAACCTGGCGCGACGCCCTGGTCAAGGCCTTCCCCACCGCGCACGAGAAGCAGAGCGAGATGTACGGCGCCCCGGTCGAGATTCTGGGCATCGGGCGGTTTTCGCTGCGGGCAGAGGCCGACCGCCATCTCTGGCAGGTCAAGGCCTTCGTGAAGGCACGGCCGGCGCTTGCGTCGTTTGCCCGCAAGCTGACCGGCCGTAATTGACGACGGGCAGCCGTGGCTGCCGTCACCGCATGGTCGACGGCAGCCAGAGCGCGATGTCGGGCCAGATCATGACCAGGACCAGGCCGATCACCATCAGGAACACATAAGGGGCGACGCCGCGGATCACCTCGCCCATCGGCGCCTTCGCGACCGCCTTGATGGTGAACAGGTTCATGCCCACCGGCGGCGTGATCAGCGCCAGCTCCAGGTTGATGGTCAGCAGGATGCCGTACCAGATCGGGTTGATGCCCAGATGGGCCATCACCGGCAGCACCACCGGCGTGGTGATCAGGATGATCGAGATCGTCTCGAGGAACATGCCGAGCAGCGCGATCAGCACCATCATCGCGATGAGGAAGCCGGCAACGCCCACATCCCAATGGACCACCAGTTCGACGATCTGCTGCGGCACGCGCATCTTGGTCAGCACATGGCCGAAGACGCCCGCCGCCGCCAGGATCATGAACAGCATGGCCGAGGTGCGGACCGAATCCATCGCCGACGCCCAGAGATCGCGCAGGCCGAAATTGCGATAGATGGCGGCCGAGACCACCAGGGCCGCCAGCGCACCGGCCGCCGCCGCCTCGGTGGCGGTGAAGACGCCCGCATACATGCCGCCCAGCACGAAGACAGGCAGCGACAGGGCCCAGCCGGATTTGCGCAGCGCCCGGCCCATTTCGGCCAGCGAGGCCCGCGGCTGACGAAGCGTGCCGCGATCATTGACCGCGCACCAGACGGCGAAGAGCACCGCGATCATCAGCCCGGGCAGAATGCCCGCCATGAACAGGCCGCCGATCGAGGTGTCGCTGATCACGCCATAGAGCACCATCGGCCCCGAGGGCGGGATCAGAATGCCGAGCGTACCGCCGGCCGCCACCACGCCATAGGCGACCCGCGGCTTATAGCCGTAATGGATCATCTGCGGGATGGCCACGGCCCCCACGGTCAACGCAGTGGCGATGCTGGAGCCCGAAATGGCCGCGAAGATGGTGCAGGCGAAGACCGTGGCGATGCCGATGCCGCCGGGCAGATGCCGCAGCAGGGTATGGGCGGTGCCGTAGAGATCGTCCACCACCCGGCCGCGGATCATGATATGGGCCATCAGGGTGAAAAGCGGGATCGCGACCAGCAGATAGCTGTCCAGCTGGCCGAACACCACCTCGCCGAGCGCACCAAGATCGCCCTGGGTCGCGAGCAGCAGCCCGCCGGCAAACAGGCCGAGCCCGGTGAAGACCGGCAGGCCGGTCAGCAGCACCAGCACCACGCCGGCCAGGATGAGCAGGAAGGTCATGGACGCGGCCCCCCCTCTCCCGGTGCCGCGGATGCGCCCGCCTCGTCGATCGGGGACAGCCCGGCCGCCATGCGGGCAAGGCCACCGAGGGCGCCCAGCACCAGCAGGATGCCGCCGATCCCGACGAAAGCCTGGGGATATTCCATCGGCATGGCGAGATAGCCGGTCGAGACGATGCCGATCATCCGGGTGAAGGAAACCATTTCCCAGGCCTCGATGATCAGGATCACGCCGACGATGCCGACGGCGACCAGCCCCGCCGCGGCGACCGCGGCTCCGGCCCGGGGCCCCAGGCGCTGGGTCAGCACGTCGACCGAGATGTGCTCGCCGCGGCGCAATGCATCCAGCGCCCCCAGCATCACGATCGCAACCAGGCCATAGCCGACCAGTTCATCGGTCCAGACCACCGGCTGGCCGGCGAAATAGCGCTGCACGATCGACCAGCAGATCAGCACGAAGGCCGTCAGCAGCATCACCGCCGCGATCCCGGCGGCCAGAAGCGAGATCAGGCGCACCACCCGGTCGAAACCGAGCAGCAGGCGGGCGAGACCGCCCGCGACCACCGGGGATGGTGGCGGCGGGCGGTGACCGGTCGGTTCATGCGACATCGGCCGGGAGCGTCCCCTTGTCGTCCCCGCTCAGAGCGCGTTGACGAGGTCAACGAGCTTCGCCGCATCGGGGCTGGACGCCTTGAAGGCCTCCATGACCGGCGGCTGCATCACCGCTTCGAAAGCGGCCGCCTCTTCCGGGGTCTGGACATGGATGGTCATGCCCTTCTCCTGAAGCTGGCGGATCGCATCTTCAGCGGTCTTCTCGGTCAGCGGGATCGACGCCGCCTCAGCCGACTGCGCGGCGTCGTCGACCACCTTGCGCAGCTCCGGCGCCAGGCCGTCATACCAGGACGGGTTGACGTAGAGATGGAAATAGACGCTGAAGAAGGGCGAAACCGTGCCGTATTTCTGCACCTCGTAGAACCGGCGGCTATAGGCGGCCGACACGTCGGTCAGGCCGGCATCGATCACGCCGGTCTGCAACGCCTGATAGACTTCCGAGCCCGGCATGGCGGCCGGTGCCGCACCGGCGGCGATCAGCCCTTCGTCGACCAGCTTGTTCAGGCCGCGGATTTTGATGCCCTTGAAGTCGTCGACCGCGACCAGCGGCTTGGCGGCCGAGGTAAAGATCGACTGGCGGGTGGTGTAGAACCAGGCGATGTTGTGCACGCCCTTTTCGAGCAGCTTCTGATCAAGCAGCTCTTCGGCGGGCGAGCCCGGGAACTTCTTGATCCGCTCCAGCTTCGTGAAGAAATAAGGCAGCGTGACGACGTTCATCTCGGGGATGGTGTTGCCCCACTGGAAATTCGTCGACACCGCCGCCTCGACCTGGCCGCGGGCCACGGCCGGGTGGTTCTGATTGGCCTTGTAGGCCTGCTCGGCCCCGAAGATCTGGACGTCGATGGCGCCGTTGCTCTTCGCTTCGACATCGGCCGCGAACTGGTCGATCAGCTGCGCGATGTGATGTGCGGGCGGCAGCTGGTGGCTGATCCGCATCACCACCGGATCGGCGGCATCGGCGCCCTGGCCGGCGACCAGTGCCACGGCGAAGGCCGCCGCAGAAAGAAGCCCCGCGAGATGCTTGCGCAGCGGCCGCTTTGCGGCAGGCCACCGGGTGTCGGCAGGCGTGGTCATGACGTTTCGTCTCCCCTTGGATCGTCTCGTTGATCGTCTGAAATGAGGGCCGGTCACGGGTCCGGCCTCATGCGGGCCGGTTACCGCCGCCCCGTCGTCAATCCGCCTCGGTCCCATCGAGGACGGCAAAACCGCGTACCGCGAAGCCGCGGCGCTGTGTCTTCAGGGCATCGAGCAGCCGGTCGCGACCATGGCGGACATGGGACTGGATGGCGGCGGCCGCCGCCTCTCCGTCCCCGGCCTTCACCAGTTCGACGATCCGCTCATGTTCGATGAAGGCACGCTCCCGCCCGCCGGTCGACCAGATCTCCAGCCAGCGGCCGCGCGCGATGCGGGTCATCACATCGTCGATCGCGCGCACGAAAAAGGCGTTGCCGGCAAGCCGCGCCAGTTCGACATGGAAAGCGATGCCGATGTCGAACCACTCGTCGCTGGAGGTGTCCCGGACCTCGGGCAGGATCAGTGGTTCGATGCCCGACAGGTCGAGCGCATCGGCGCGCGCCGCGGCAAGCCGCACGACGGTGGTCTCGATGGTTTCGCGGAAGACATAGGCCTGCTCGATTTCGCCGATATCGATCGGCGTCACCACATAGCCGCGGCCCTGTCGCTGCACCAGCCCCTCGCCCTCCAGCCGGACCAGAGCCGAGCGCACCGGCGTGCGCGACGCCGCCAGTCGTCCTTCCAGCCAGCGTTCCGAAATCGCCTCGCCCGGCCGCAATTCCACGCCCAGGATCGCATCGCGCAGCGACTGGTAGACGGATTGGGTCTGGGTCAGGCTGGGGCTGCGGTCGCGTGTCGCGGTCATCGGGGTCCGGGTTCGCTGGGGGCGTTGCTCAGAGAGTGGTATACCATCTGCCGGTCGCGCAAGGGAATTCGCCGGAGGACCGGTGATCCCTTGCCCGCGCAGAGGAGCAGAACGAGATGCGGATCATCGATCACGAGGTCTTGCGTGCCGCGGCAGCGGCGCTGATCGAGGCGGGCGGCAGCACGCCCGAAGAGGCCACCATCGTCGCCGGCCATCTGGTCGAGGCAAACCTCGCCGGCCATGACAGCCATGGTGTGGGCATGATCCCGCGCTATTTGCAGAACGCCGCCGCCGGCGTTCTCCGCCCGGGCCGCACGGGGCGGGTCGTGGCCGATGCCGGCGCCATGATCGTGATCGACGGCGAGCAGGGATATGGCCAGGTGATCGCGAAAGCCGCCACCGAGACGGCGATCACCCGCGCCCGCGAGACCGGGGCTGCGGTGCTGGCACTGCGCAACTGCCACCATATGGGCCGGATCGGCAGCTATGGCGAACAGGTGGCCAAGGCCGGCCAGGTGGGGCTGATGTTCGTCAACGTCACCGGCTCGCCGTCGCTGGTGGCACCGCATGCGGGCTTCGACCCGCGCTTTTCCACCAACCCGATCTGCCTGTCCTTCCCCGGCGCCGATGGTGCGCCGCCGGTGATCTTCGACGCCGCCACCAGCGGCGTGGCGCTCGGCAAATGCCGGGTGGCGATGAACAAGGGCGAGCCGATGGCGGAGGGGCTGCTGATCGATGCCGAGGGCCGGCCGACCACCGATCCCGGGGTGATGTTCGCCGAGCCCCAGGGTGCGCTGCTGCCCATGGCCGGCCACAAGGGCTATGGGCTGGCCCTGTTCTGCGAACTTCTGGCCGGCGCCCTTGCCGGTGCCGGCACCTCCCAGCCCGGCAATCCGCGCTCCGACGCCATCCTGAACAGCATGTTCGCGATCGTGATCGAACCCGGCCGGCTGGTCGACACCGCCTGGCTCGCGGCCGAGACCCGCGCCCTGCTCGACCACATGCGATCCTCCCGCTCCGCCCCCGGACAACCGGTGCTGATCCCGGGCGAACCAGAAATCGCCGCCCGCGCCGCCCGGCGGGCCGGGGGCATCCCGATCGACGACACAACCTTCGGCCAGCTGCGCGCGGCCGGGCTGGCGGCGGGGATCGCCGCAGCACAATTGAACACGCTAGGGTTGACCGCTTGACGCCGAAGCGACGTCCGGAGGTGCTGCAACATGTCGCCGCATCCCTTGGTATGCAAAATACAAAAGAGAGCCGTAGGCTGGTTGTGTTGAAGCACTCCCAGCACCAAAGGATCCATCCTATGGCTCTTGCAGGAACCATCCTCGGCACCATCGCCGATCTGCGCGCGTTCACCGGCGCCGCAGATGCCGCCTCCGTCCTAGGCTATTACGCGGCCGGCGACAGCGGCGGCGGCGATTTCGTGTGGAATGCAACCCTGAACACAGCAGACAATGGTGGCACGATCATCAAGCCCACGGCATCCTCCGGAGCCGGCCGCTGGGTCCGCCTGCTGCCCCAGGCCGATACCGTGGATGTCCGCATGTTCGGCGCAAAAGGCGACGGCGTGACGGACGATCATGCGGCAATCACCGCCGCAATCGCGGTGTTGCCCACCGGCGGTACACTGATCTTTCCCAACGGGACGTATGCGATCTCCTCGACCGTCGTCGTCGACGCGGCCGGTACCGCGCGGCACTCGCTCAACTTCAAAGGCATCGGCAACGACCTCACCCAGCCGCTGATCGCCTGCGATACCGCGTCGACCACGCTGTTCGACGTGTCGATTCCCCGGACGTCCTGGCAGGGCCTGCGCTTCCAGGGCGACGGCGCCACCTATGGCGTCGGTGCGACCACGACGGCGATCTCCTTTGCCAGCGCCGGCCAGAAGGATGTCGATGCCCTCATCACCGGCTGCGGCTTTGGCTATCACGCGATCTGCATACGCTCCGCCGGCACCAATATTCAGATCTGGGAGAACACCTTCTCGAACAGCATCGTCGGCATCGATGTCATGCCGCCAACGGGCTCGTCCAATCCCGATGAGTGTCGCGGCAACCGTATCGAGCGCAACCGGTTCCACAGCCTCGGCGGCAACTCGACCGATACATCTGTCGCAGACTCGGTCTGCGTGCGGATCGATACCCCGGATGCCTATGCGAACACGATCTCGGCGAACTATGCCGACGACAGCAAAGCGTTCTTCAAGGGCCAGATCGACAGGTCGTCCCTTGATGACAACCGCTATTTGCGCGCCTGGGGCCGGTTCGCCGACATCACTTACAGCGGGTCGGGCTGGTCGATCAGCAACAACATGATCGACGGCCAGAACACAATCGCCGCCGCCCCCTCTACCGCCGTGCAGAGCGAAGGCATTCTGACCACCAAGGGCGTGTCTGCCGGCCGCATCTGCGGCAATACCATCCACGTCGTTCGCAGGAACGGAATCCAGTGCCTTGGTTCGTTCAATCTGGTCTCTGGCAACGTGATCTTCCGGGCGAACGCAGCCAGCACGTATGACGGATCGATCTATGACGGGTTGCGCGTGGCCGGAATTGCAAACACCGTGACCGGCAATTCGGTCCACAATGGTGGCCTCGCCGGTTCGACCGGCAATGTCGGCATCGAAATCGACAGCGATGCCGCACAGACCGTGATGGGCGTCAATCAGGTCAGCGGATATGTGACTCCCGTGGCGGATGGCGATGCCACCACCCGTGGTTTCGCTATCAGCTTCACCAACGGAGCACGGCGGATGATCTGGGACACGGCCATACCGACCACTGGCACCTGGCGGCAGGGGGATGTGGTCTGGAACATTGCGCCGACCACCGGAGCTGCTGCGGGCTGGACGTGCACCGCAAGTGGTTCGCCCGGCAGCTGGACGACAATCGCCACCCTCTGATCAGCATCCCGAAAACGACGAAACCCCCTGGTTTCCCAGGGGGTTTCGATGGTGGACGCGACAAGGATTGAACTTGTGACCCCCACGATGTCAACGTGGTGCTCTACCGCTGAGCTACGCGTCCATGTCCGCACCGCATCGGGCTTGTCTGCACCCGGCGTCGGTGTGGGCGTTCATATAACGCAGCCCGAAAGGCCGTGCAAGCCCGGAAATGCACGCCCGTGACGGTTCCGTGTCGCCGCCCCTGGAATGCGCTGCCGCCGCAAGGTGTTGCCCATGCGACGCGGACATGACCGCCCTGTGCCCTGGGGGCCGGTCGCGGGGACCGAATGGCATGACATGGGGGGCGGAATGCCGTATTCATGTGGGCCTGGATCGATGCGGCACCCGGATGGGACCGGGCAGCGGGCATCGGCGGCAGATCGGGGGACAAGACCGACCGATGGCCGATTTGGGCTTCGATACGGAAGACCGCCTGGAGATGGCGGGGGCAGCGACGACCGGGACCGGGTTCGACGACTGGGTCGATCCGGCGGTCGAGGTGCTGCGCCCGGCCGAGCTCCGGCTGCCCTTCGTCTTCGCCTCGCCCCATTCCGGGAACTGCTATCCCGACGGCTTCCGGGCGTCGTCGGCGCTCGATCCGCTGACGCTGCGCAATTCCGAAGACGCGTTCGTCGACCGGCTGTGGGCCGCCGCCCCGGCGCTGGGGGCGCCGCTGATCCGCGCGCGCTTCCCCAGGGCCTATGTCGACGTCAACCGCGAGCCCTATGAGATCGACCCGCAGATGTTCGCCGATGCGGTACCGTCTTTCGTCAACGCCACGTCCCGGCGGGTGATGGGCGGTCTCGGCACCATCGCGCGCGTCGTGACCAACGGCCTGGAGATCTATGGCCGCAAGCTGTTCTGGGCCGAGGCGGAGCTGCGCATCGCCCGCTACTACTTCCCCTATCATGCGGCACTGAAAGCGACGATCGACGAGGTGCGCAGCCGGTTCGGCGGCGTGTTGCTGGTCGATTGCCACTCCATGCCTTCGGTGGGCGGGCCGATGGATCACGATCCGGGCGACCGGCGGGTGGATTTCGTGCTGGGCGACCGTTTCGGTGCCGCCTGCGCCCCCCGGGTGATCGATGCCGCCCAGCAGGTGCTGGAGGGGATGGGCTATAACGTCGCCCGCAACCGGCCCTATGCCGGCGGCCATGTGACCGAACATTACGGCCGCCCGGTGACCGGCGTGCATGCCCTGCAGATCGAGATCAACCGCGCCCTCTATATGGATGAAAGCGTGGTGGAGCCGCTGCCGGAACTGGCGCGGGTCGCCGCCGACCTCACCCTGCTGATCGAGACATTGGGTCGCGACAGCGCCCTGCTCGCCGCCCTCGGCGTGGAACGACGAGGCTGACCGCCGCGGTTCGCCGGCCTCTGCCGCCGTCCCGGCACCCCGGCATCCCTTGCGGATGCCCGCTCATGGGTCCGACCGTCGCCCGCGGTCGGCTCCGCTGCCAGCCTCGACGCATTTCGAAGGGCGCCCCGATCAGATGGCCGTGCTCACCATGCCCAAACCCGATCGTCATCCGCTTCCCCAACCCGGGGTCGTCGTCCGCGACGCCACCGAGGCCGACATGGCCCAGGTGCATGCGATCTACAGCTATTACGTCTCCAACACCACGGTCAGCTTCGAACTGGCGGCACCGGATCTGAACGAGATGCGGGCCCGGCGGCTGGCGGCGCTGGATCGCGGCCTGCCCTTTCTGGTCGCGGTCGAAGCGGGCGAGGTGAAGGCCTTCGCCTATGCCTCGCCCTTCCGGATGCGTGCCGCCTATCGTTTCACGGTCGAGAACTCGGTCTATGTCGGCCGGGGCCAGACCGGGCGGGGGCTGGGGCGGGCGGTGCTGGCCGAACTGGTCCGGCGCTGCACGGCGGCGGGTTTCCGGCAGATGGTGGCGGTGATCGGCCATCCGGGCAATCCGGCCTCTCTGGCCCTGCACCAGGGGCTGGGCTTCACCCATGCGGGTGAATTCAAGGCGATCGGCTACAAGTTCGGCCGCTGGATCGACGCGATCATGCTTCAGCGCAGCCTGGGCGAAGGCTCTTCCACCGCACCGGAAGATTGAGCCCGGACTCTCAACCCGAAATTCGTTTCACTTGAAACTTTACCGGCTTGAAAAAGCCGCGGGACGCACGCAGACTCGTCCTCAAACGCCCCCTTCAACGGTGCGACGAGGACTTGACGACCATGACCCAGGGTTATCGCGACCACGCGGCAGAGATCCGGGACGACTTCACCAGGGATCAGCATTGGGAGAAGCTGACCCAGGAGGAGCACGCGATCTGGCGCTTTCTGTTCGAACGCCAGGCCCGGATTCTGCGCGACCGGGCCGTTCCGGCCTTCATCGACGGGCTTTCGGGCCTGGGCATCGCGGCGGACGGCGTGCCGGAATTCGAGCGCCTCTCCGACGTTCTGGAAAAGACCACCGGCTGGCGGATCGTCTGCGTGCCGGGGCTGGTACCGGACGACGTGTTTTTCCGCCACCTGTCGGAACGCCGCTTCCCCTCCACCAGCTTCATCCGCACCCGCGAGCAACTGGACTATCTGCAGGAACCCGACGTCTTCCACGACATCTACGGCCATGTGCCGCTGCTGATGAACCCGGTTTTTGCCGATTACATGCAGGCCTATGGCCAGGCCGGGCTCAGGGCCGATGCCCGTCACTGCCTGCACAATCTGGCCCGGCTCTACTGGTACACGGTGGAGTTCGGCCTGATCGCCACGGATGACGGCCTGCGCATCTACGGATCGGGCATCGCCTCGTCGAAGGGGGAATCGATCTATGCGCTGGAGGATCGGCGCCCCAACCGGCTGGGCTTCGACCTGCGGCGGGTGATGCGCACCCGCTATCGCATCGATGATTTTCAGGAGACCTATTTCGTCATCCGGTCCTTCGAAGAGCTGTTCGAAGAGACCGCGCAGGACTTCCAGCCGATCTATGACGAAATGGCCAGCGCCGGCGACTATGCCCCTGGCGACGTCCTGCCCGAGGACCGGTTGTACCAGCCCAACCCACCGGGCGCCGAAGCCGCCTGACCACCGGACCATCGGCCGCTTTTCACCCCGCCATCCCCTGGATGGCGGGGTTTTGCATAGGCATATTTCGCATATGCAGCACAAGCCCGGACACCTGGCCCCAGCGGGAAGTCCGGACAAAAAAAGGCCGTACCAGCAATCTGATACGGCCCAAGTCTAGGGAGGAAACGCCCAAGAAGATGGGCAGCATCACCAGACGCACAGCGTCTTATGACGCACTGCAATATATACGCTGCGACGCAGCAGCGGTCAAGCGGGAATTGTAATCGGTTTCACACGCGCAAAACGGGCCTTCGCATTTGCGAAATCACAGGCCCGCCAGCGCTTCGCGACGCACCATCAGGACAAAAAAAAGGCCGTACCAGCAATCGGTACGGCCCAAAGTCTAGGGAGGAAACGCCCAAAAACTGGGCTGCAACAGCGGCGCCGCCAAGCGCCCGTTACAGGTATGAAGATACGCTGCGGCGCACAAACGGTCAAGGGGCTTGTCGGGCGGAATGGACAAAAAAAGCTAAGGAGGTCCAGGAATTCCGCGGGGTTATGCCGGTGCCGCATGCCCTGCATGCCAACCGGGCATCTGTGCAGGTGCAGCACGAACATCTTCCGGCCTGATGCGCGTCAGACGCCCGGGCGCAAAAAAAAGGCCGCGCCAGCAGACTGACACGGCCCTAAGTCTAGGGAGGAAACGCCCAAGGATCTGGGCAGCGGCCGCGAACGCCTGAGCGTTCACCTGCCGCGCTGCAACATATAGAGGTTGCCCGCGAATGAGGCAAGAGAATTTCGTGCCTCGATATTGAGCAGCAGCTCTGCGACCACCTTTCCCGACGGTTGGCACGGGATTTGAAAGAGTGGAGCAGAACCGGCAGCCCCGCTGCAGCCCCCTCCAACGCCATCCGGATCCGCCGATCATGTCCGAGCCCCCCCGCCCGACCAGCCCAGAACGCCCCCGCCATGCCGCGCGCCGCGGCGCGATGCTGACCGCCATCCTTATGGCCGGACTGGCGGTTTTCCTGGGCTCCGCCCCCGCCCGGGCGGGTGACGACCCCGACGGAAAGGCCCGGGACTGGATGCTCTGCGACCAGGCCATCTCGGCCGCGGAACGTCGCCACGGCCTGCCCGACGGGCTTCTGGCGGCCATCGCCCTGGCGGAATCGGGCCGCTGGAGCAAGGAGCGCTCGGCAAGAACTGCCTGGCCCTGGACCATCTATGCCGAGGGCCGCGGCCGCTACCTGCCGAGCAAGGCGGCTGCCCTGGCGGAAATCCGCGGCCTGCGCGCCAAAGGGGTCCGGAACATCGACATCGGCTGCATGCAGGTGAACTTCCACTTTCATGGCGAGGAATTCGACGACATCACCCAGATGATCGATCCCGCCTATAATGCCGACTACGCCGCCCGCTTCCTGAAAGATCTGCAGGGCGAAACCGCGACCTGGACCGAGGCGGTCGGCTTCTATCACAGCCGCACGCCCTCCAACTCCAAGCCCTATCGCAGCCGGGTGCTGGATTTCTGGCTGGAGCGCAACGGCCATGCCCCGGCCGGCTCGGCTTCGGGCAAGCGCACGCCTGCGATCACGACCGCCGCCGAGGATGCCGCACAGCGCCAGGCACCGGCGGCTGACGAGACCCAGCTTGCCGCCGCCGACATGGCGCCCGAGACTGCCGGCGCTGACGACGCCCCCGGCGCCATCGCCCCCCGCCCCGCCGCCACTCGGGTGCATATGCCCTCCCCCGCCCGCGGCGCCACCCTCGGCCCCGTCACCAGTTCGACCCGCGGGGTCTATCGGGCGCCCAGCGGTCAGGTTCTGCGCATGATGCGCCCCAGCGGGGCGATCGGCCTGAACTGACGTTGCGACACGAAAAACCCGCACCGGCCAAGGGGGCGGGTGCGGGCACATC
Organism: Tistrella mobilis; assembly: GCF_039634785.1. Classification (NCBI taxonomy): domain Bacteria; kingdom Pseudomonadati; phylum Pseudomonadota; class Alphaproteobacteria; order Geminicoccales; family Geminicoccaceae; genus Tistrella; species Tistrella mobilis. The sequence continues at coordinate 56,217 of NZ_JBBIAB010000007.1, forward strand.
CGGCCGGCAGAGACTGCCGGATCAGTTCGGCTGGGTGCTGCCGCGCAGCTGGCGATGGCCACCGGCCGCGCGGGCGGCAATCATCTGATCCTCGTTGACCACGCCGTCGGCGATGGCCAGTTCCAGCGTCTTCTTCTGCACCTTCTCGAAGGCCCTCACCTCGATCTGGCGCACCCGCTCGCGGCTGATGCCGTAGACCTGGGCCAGATCCTCCAGCGTCGCCGCCGGCTCTTTCAGGCAGCGCTCGGTGAAGATGTGGCGCTCGCGCTCGTTCAGGTCTTCCAGCGCCGACTGCATCAGGCCCATGCGCTTGGACTGCTCCTCGTCCTCGGCGACCATGGTTTCCTGGCTGGGCCGGCTGTCGGTCAGCCAGTCCTGCCATTCGGCATCGCCTTCGGCCGAGACCGGCGCATTCAGCGACTGGTCGGGACCGGCGAAGCGGCGGTTCATCTCCACCACCTCGTGCTCGCCGACATCCAGCTCGGTCGCGATCTTCTTCACCACCTCGGGCGGCAGGTCGCCGGCCTCGATGGCGTTCATCTGGTTCTTCAGCCGGCGCAGGTTGAAGAACAGCTTCTTCTGAGCGGCGGTGGTGCCCATCTTGACCAGCGACCACGACCGCAGGATGAACTCCTGGATCGAGGCGCGGACCCACCACATGGCATAGGTCGACAGGCGGAAACCACGGTCGGGATCGAACCGCTTGACCGCCTGCATCAGGCCGACATTGCCCTCGGCGATAACGTCTTCCAGCGGCAGGCCGTAACCGCGATAGCCCAAAGCGATCTTGGCGACCAGGCGCAGATGGCTGGTGATCAGCCGGCGCGCGGCGTCGGCATCGGCATGGTCCCGCCACCGGCAGGCGAGCATGAACTCCTCGTCGGCGGTCAGGATCGGGTACTTCTGAATCTCGTTCAGATAGGTCGACAGATTACTGCCGCCCGATATGGCGGGGAGTTGAGCGACCAAGACCTTCTCCTTTCGTCGTCGAGACCGAAGATGCGGCCGGACCCGGCGGTCGGCATCCGGACGGCATGTATCACGTCAAAATGGGGTGTCGCGGACGCAAGGGCAAGGGATCCCCCCGTGACCGTTGCATGTCTGTGCCTGGCCCGGAAAAGACCCTCGGCAAAGCTGCATCCATCCGGCTCATCGACGGCGTAGGGAGATTGACCATGCGCGCCGCCCGGGGGCGAAACCATGCGGTGCTTTGCCGCGGGCGCCCCGACCGCTCATGCGCCTCCGCTCGCCCCCCTGTTCACGGGGGATCGGGTGGCACAGGACTTGCGCTTTTGCCCTCAATCAATGCCGGACATGGCCGGCAGGGCCGGATTTCTGCGCCCCGCCTCGCGGAATGCGACGCGTATCGCAGTGATCGTTGCAAGTTGCGTCCCGGAGACGGAGACGCAGCGCCCGCCGCCATCCGCCTGTCCACAGTCCGGGGCTCTGCCCTTGAAAGACGAGATGCCGATGAACCGTATGACAACTGTCACCGATCGCCGCCCCGCCCTGCTGCTCGTCGGCCGTGGCGACAGCTTTCCGGTGTTCGATCAGGCCTCGGGGTCGCTGATGCGGATGCCACGCACGGCCGTGCCCGACGCCCAGCGCGCGCTTGCCGCCATCCGCGTCTCCCACCCGCCGGTGGTGATCGTGGGGCGCTTCGACGACATGCCGCGCGCCGGGCTGATCCAGCGGCTGATCGCCATCGTCCCGGACATCCGGCCGATTTTCGTGCGGCTGCCCGAAGACGACGACGAGGTGGTGGTCGGTGCCATGCGCGCCGGCGCCATCGACGTGGTGCCGCAGGACGCCTCTCCAAGCCGCATCGCCCATGCGGTGACCATGGCCATGACCTGGCGGGCCGGCTCCCTCGCGCTGCCCGAGGACGATCCGGCACAGCTGATCCGGCCGCTGGACGACGTGATCGACGAGACGATCGAACGCGCGATCCTGCTCTGCCAGGGCAATGTCACCCGGGCCGCCCAGCTGCTGGGCATCAGCAGCTCCACCATCTATCGGCGCCGCGAGCGCCGGGCCGGGAACGCCGCCGATTGACCTGCACCCGTCAGCCGAGGGCAGCCACCGCCATGCCTGCGGCGGCGGCCAGCGGCACCAGCCCCCAGACCGGCAGCCGCCAGACCAGCAGCGCCAGCAGGACCAGAATGGCGAGCGCGGCGTCCCGCGGGCCGGACACGGCCGTGACGAAGACCGGATCGTAGAGCGCCGCGGCAAGCAGCCCCAGCACCGCGGCATTGACCCCCGCCACGGCCCGCCTCGCCCCCGGATGGCCGGCGATCCGGCCCCAGAAGGGCAGCGCCGCCACCACCAGCAGGGCGGCCGGCACGAAGATCGCGATCAGGCCGATGATCCCCGCCAGCCATCCCGGCAGCCCGCCCCAGCTGCCGGCAGCCCCCAGAAAGGCCGAGAAGGTGAACAGCGGCCCCGGCACCGCCTGGGCCAGGCCATAGCCGGCCAGGAAGGCCTGGCCGTCGACATGGCCGCCGGTTTCCGCGGCCAGCAGCGGCAGAACCACATGGCCACCGCCGAAGACCAGGCTGCCGGCCCGATACATGCCGTCGACCAGCCGGCCGGTGGCGTCGCCCGTGGCCGACCAGAGCGGCAGCAGGACCAGCCCGGCCAGGAAGATGAGCAGGGCTGCCGCCCCGGCCCGCCGCAGGGGGCGCCGGCCGGCGGGGGCCGCGGCGGCAGGTGCCGCCGGCAGATCCAGAAGCGGAACGGCCAGAAGCCCGATCAGGATGGCGCCAAGCTGCCCGGCCAGCCCGGGCAGGGTCAGGGCGACCACGGCCGCAACGGCCGCCACGCTTCGCCGGGCGCGATCGGGCGCCAGGCTGCCCGCCATCCCGGCCACCGCCTGAACCACCACAGCCAGCGCCGCGATCTTGAGCCCGGTGGTCAGACCATCGGGCAGCCGGCCCGCCTCGGCACCGGCGCCGATGGCAAGCCCGGCCAGGATCATCAGCAGGGCGGAGGGCAGGGTGAAGCCGGCCCAGGCGGCGGCGGCCCCTGCCCAGCCGGCACGGCCGAAGCCGAGGGCGATGCCGACCTGGCTGCTCGCAGGCCCCGGCAGGAACTGACACAGCGCCACGATCCGCGCATAGGCCTCGTCGTCCAGCCAGCCGCGGCGGGCGACGAATTCGGTCCGGAAGAACCCCAGATGCGCCACGGGGCCGCCAAAGGCGGTCAGGCCCAGCTTCAGGAAGGCCCGGAAGACCTCGCCCGCACTGCCGTCGCTGCCTGTGCCCATGCCTCGCCCCCGCACCGCTATCTTTCGCGGGGACGATATCGTTCGACCTGACGCCCTGGCAATCCGGGCCGCGGGCGTCATGAAATCATCATGATCTCCCGCCGATGCCTGAATCCCCGCCGATCCCTGAAAACCCCGCCTCTGGTTCCGCGGCGTGGACCCTGCCACCGGCAGCATTGCGCCGCCGCGCCGGGATCGGCTACCGTTCCGAAGTGACCCGCCGGACAGATACGTCAGGGAAGATCGCCCCATGCTGAAATTCGGAATCGGCCAGGCCGTGCGTCGCGTCGAGGACCGGCGCTTTCTGACCGGCCATGGCCGCTATGCCGACGACATTTCCTTTGAAGGCCAGCTGCACGTGGCCTTCGTGCGCAGCCCCCATGCCGCGGCCCGCATCCTGGCGGTCGATACCGCCGATGCGGCGGCCGCCGAGGGCGTGGTCGCCGTCTTCACCGGCGCCGATCTGGATGCCGACGGCGTCGGCGGCGTGCCGGCGGTCGCGCGGGTGAAGAATGCCGACGGCAGCGGGATGCAGGCGCCCAAGCGTCCGGCGCTTGCCGCCGATGCCGTGCATTTTGCCGGCGAAGCGGTGGCGATGGTGGTCGCGACCGATCCGGTCGCCGCCCGCGATGCCGCCGAGCTGGTGGTGGTGGATTATGACGAGCGCCCGGCCGTGGTCGATCCGCTGAAGGCGGTGGAAGAGGATGCGGTGGTCGTGCATGACGGCACCCCCTCGAACCTCTGTTTCGACTGGCGCCAGGGCAAGGCGGCCGAGGTGGAGACGGCGATGGCGGCTGCCCACCAGGTGGTCGAGATCGACATCGTCAACAACCGGGTGTCGGCCAATCCGCTGGAACCGCGGGCGGTGAACGCGACCATCGATGCCGAAACCGGCCAGACCGTGGTCTATACCAATGGCCAGGGCGTGCACGGGCTGCGCGGCATCCTGGCCGATGCCGTGTTCAAGGTGCCGGCCGACGAATTCCGGGTGGTGATGCCGGATGTCGGCGGCGGCTTCGGCATGAAGATCTTCCTCTATCCCGAACATGTCGCGGTGATCTATGCCGCCCGCAAGCTGCGCCGGCCGGTGAAATGGACCGGCGACCGCTCGGAAAGCCTGCTGACCGACGCCCATGGCCGCGATCTGCGCACCCATGCCCGGCTGGGGCTGGATGCCGATGGCCGCTTCACCGCCTTCGAGGTCTCGACCGTCGCCAATCTGGGTGCCTATGCCTCGCAGTTCGGCGCGATGATCCCGACCTCTGCCGCAGCCGGCCTTGCCACCACGGTCTATGCGATCCCGGTGGCGGCCCTGCATGTGAAGGGCGTCTTCACCAACACCGCCCCGGTCGATGCCTATCGCGGCGCCGGCCGGCCCGAGGCGAATTACCTGATCGAACGGCTGATCGACACCGCCGCCCGCGCCACCGGCCGCAGCCCGGCGGAACTGCGCCGGATCAACTATATTCCTGCGACCGCGATGCCCTATACCAACGCCATGGGCACCACCTATGACTGCGGCGATTTTGCCCTGATGCAATCCCGCGCGCTGGAAGCGGCCGACATGGCCGGCTTCGCCGAGCGCCGCCGGCAGTCGGCGGCCAAAGGCCGCCTGCGCGGCATCGGCATGGCCAGCTATATCGAATGGACCCAGGGCAACCCCAAGGAAGAGGTCCGGATCCGCTTCGAAGCCGATGGCAGCGCCACCGTGCTGGTCGGGACCCAGTCCAACGGCCAGGGCCACGAAACCTCTTTCGCCCAGGTGGCGGCCGAACTGCTGGGCATGCCGTTCGAAAAGGTGCAGGTGGTGATGGGCGATACCGCCCGGGTGAAGACCGGCGGCGGCACCGGCGGTTCCCGCTCGCTGCAGATGGCGGGCTCGGCGATCCGTCTGGCGTCCGAGGCGGTGGTGGAACGGGCACGGTCGATCGCGGCCGAAAAGCTCGAGGCCGCGGCGGAGGATCTGGTGTTCGAAGACGGCCGCTTCACGGTTGCGGGCACCGATCTCGGGATGGATATGGAGGCGGTGGCGCAGATCGCGCTGGATGCCGGCGCGCCGCTCGACGAAAGCCGGACCTTCGACCGCCCCGCCCCCACCTTCCCCAATGGCTGCCATGTCGCCGAGGTCGAAATCGACCCCGAGACCGGCCGGGTGGAACCGGTGCGCTATGTGGTCGCCGACGATTTCGGCAAGGTGGTCAACCCGATGATCGTGATGGGCCAGGTGCAGGGCGGCGTCGCCCAGGGGCTGGGCCAGGCGCTGATGGAACATGCCGTCTATGACGATGACAGCGGCCAGCTGCTCACCGGCAGCTTCATGGATTACGGCATGCCCCGCGCCGAGGACATGATCTTCCTCGACATCCGGCTCTACGAGGATCTGCCGACGGCGTCGAGCGGCCTCGGCTCCAAGGGATGCGGCGAGGCCGGCACCATCGGCGCCTGCCCGGCGATCATGAACGCGATCAACGACGCCCTGATCGCCGAGGGCGCGGGCGAGATCGACATGCCGGCGACCCCGGCCCGGGTCTGGGCGGCACTGGGCGCCGCGCGCAGCACCGCTGCGGCCTGAGTGACGCCCGGCCATATCGACTGGAAACGGGCCCTGCGGTTCGCCGCAGGGCCCGTTTCACATCCGAAGACCCGGGTGATCCGGCCGGTCGGTCAAAGGATGTAGCGCATCAGCACGAAACCGCCGACCAGCAGCACGCAGAACAGAACCGTGAACAGGCCGAGCCGCTTCTCGACGATGGCAAGGGTCTTGGGCCCGAACCAGTAGATGATCGCGGTCACCGCATAGAACCGGATACCGCGCGCCACGATCGCAGACAGAATGAAGCTGACGACATTCATGCCCGTGACGCCGCTGGTGATGGTGATCACCTTGAACGGGATCGGCGTGATGCCGGCCAGCAGCACCATCACCCAGCCGAGTTCATTATAGCGGGCGGCGGCGGCGGCGAAGTCCTGGCGCAGGCCATAGATGTCAAGGATCGCCTGGCCGACGCTTTCAAACAGCAGATAGCCGATCAGATAACCCAGCACCGCCCCCGCCACCGAGGTGAGGGTGCAGATGAGCGCGAACCGCCAGGCCTTGGAGCGCTGGGCCAGCACCATGGGGGCGAGGATCACGTCCGGCGGGATCGGGAAGAACGAGCTTTCGGCGAAGCTGACGACACCGAGGGCACGTTCGGCGTGACGATGGCCGGCAAGCGCCATGGTCCGGTCGTAGAGGCGGCGGAGCATCGGGACCTTTCGGGATGGGTCGGCGAAGCCTGGAGACTAGCACCGGCCATGCCCCCCGGCATCCCCAATTCAGGGCGGCGAGAACACCATCTCCGCATGAAGACGCCCCGGACGGTTTCCCGTCCGGGGCGTCTTCGCCGTCAGGCGTGCGGTAAACCGGCTCAGCCGGCGCGCACCGCTTCAAGGAAGCTGCGGACTTCGCTGTCCAGATCGGTGGCCTGGCGGGCGAGTTCGCCGGCCGAGGACAGGATCTGCTGCGAGGCGCTGCCGGTGGCCTGGGCGGCGTCGCGCATGTCGTCGACGCTGCGGCTGACCTGTTCGGTACCGCGGGCGGCCGCCTGGACGTTCGAGGCGATCTCCTGGGTCGCGGCACTCTGCTGTTCGACCGCACTGGCGATCGAGGTGGCGATGTCGTTGATCTCGACGATGATCTTGCGGATGCCTTCGATCGCGCCGATCGCCTGGTTGGTCTCGCCGCGCACCGCCGCAATCTGGGTCGAGATTTCCTCGGTCGCCCGCGCCGTCTGATTGGCGAGGCTCTTGACCTCGGAGGCCACGACCGCGAAGCCCTTGCCGGCTTCGCCCGCCCGGGCCGCCTCGATGGTGGCGTTGAGCGCCAGAAGGTTGGTCTGCTCGGCGATGTCGGTGATCAGCCGCACCACGTCGCCGATCTTCTCGGCCGCGGCCGCCAGGCCATAGACGGTCTGGTTGGTGCGCTCGGCCTCGTCGACCGCGCGGCCGGCGATGGTCGAGGACTTGTGGACCTGCCGGCCGATCTCGGAGATCGAATGCGACAGCTCTTCGGCGGCGGCTGCCACCGTCTGCACGTTCTCGGTCGCCTGGGCGGTGGCATGGGCCACCTCGTCCGACTGATGGCGGGCGCCATCGGCGGTGGACGACATCGAGCGGGCGGTGGCATCCAGCTCGGTCGCAGCCGCCGTCACCCCGCGCAGCACGCCGCTGACCCGGTCGTCGAAGCTGCGGGTCAGGCGCACCAGTTCCTCGGCGCGCTTCGACTTCTCTTCCTGATCAAGCCGCTGGGCCTCGGCCAGGCGCTGGCTTTCGACCATGGCGTCCTTGAAGACCTGCACCGAGGCGGCCATCTCGCCGATCTCGTCGCTGCGGTCACGATCGGGAATGTCGATCGAGAGGTTGCCGTTCGAGAGTTCCTTCATCGCGCCGGTCATCCGGCCGAGCGGGCGGGTGACGCCGCGGGCGACCAGCATACCGATGGAGCCGACGATCACGATCAGGCCGACGGCCACCGCGGCGATCATGTTGCGCATGTCGACGACCGGCGCCAGGATCTCGTCCTCGGCGACGTCGGCGATCACCGCCCAGCGCTGCCCCAGGAATTCCAGCGGCTCGTAGGCGCTCAGCACCGGATAGCCGCCGGGGCCGATATCGCGGACAGAACCGCTCTTGCCGGCCAGCGCTGCGGCGACGGCATCGGTGTTGACCTGCCGCTCCAGCACGGTGGTGTCTGCCGACAGCCGCGAGTTGGAGCGCATATAACCGTCGGAGCCGACCAGATAGGTCTCGCCGGTCTCGCCCAGGCCCTGGGCGCTCTGCATCACCTCGTCGACGCCCTTGACCGACAGACGCACGACCACGGCACCGACATAGCCGCCGTCACCGAAGACCGGCACCGCCAGGAAGGCGCTGACCTCGTTGTTGGCCTGGGGGTGATAGGTGAAGTCGATCAGCGACACCTGGCCCGGCTCGGTGGTCGCCTGCGCGGCGGCGACGGCACGGCCGAGACCGGTCTGGCCGACATCGCTCTCGTCGAGCTTGACCGCAAAATCCGTGTTCTTCTCGACCGAGTAGACCACCCAGCCGTTCTTGTCGACGAGATAGAGATCGGCATAGCCCTTGGAGCGTGCAGCTGCCCGCAGCCAGGGATGATAGCGCTCGTGACTGTCGCTGAAGAAGGTGCCGTCACCGGCCTTGTTCAGCACCGCCCGATCGGTTTCGGGATTGTCGGTGATGTACGACTTCTGAAGGATCTGATCGGGCTTATCATCCATAAGCGAGATCAGCTCGAAGGCGTAGGTGAAGTCGATCAGGGTCTGGCGCAGCACCGAATTGTCGGCCAGCACCGCCACATCGGACCGCACCCGTTCCAGATAGTCGTTCAGACGGGCCTTGCGGCCCTCGGTGATCGCTTCCAGCTTGGTTTCCGATGCCTCCACCAGCTCCCGCGACGACACCAGATAGGCGACGACGCCGAGTACGATGGATGTGATCGCGACCGCAGCCACGATGGCACCGGGAATTTTATGAACGATGCGCAGCCCACGCGCCGCAGCCGCCATATCGGTGTCCCTCTTCCCAAGATGTCCCGTGAGCGGGTCTCTCACTGCCAGACCGGACCCGCCATGCCCACTGTTCAATATCCCGAAACTCCCCCCGGTCGGAAGTTATCGCAGGGGAGAAGTTAATCATTTGTTAGGATCGGCGAGCAAACTGCCACGAGGGGCACGAAAATGCGTCGCATTTCGCATATGCAACACATTTTAGATAAATGAAACCGGCCGCGGACCATGGTCCGCGGCCATCCATGCTTCGAGATGCAGTCGAAGCAGACGTTCGCGGGTCAGTTCAGATCGATGACGACCTTGCCGGTCGAGCGCCGCTCCATCAGCGCCCTGAGCGCCTTGGGGGCCTCGACCATCGGGAAGGTCTCGGAGACATGCGGCTTGAGCTTGCCTTCGGCATACCAGCCGAGCAGCGTCTTCAGGCTGTCGCCCAGCACCTTGGGATCCTTGTGCATATAGGCCCCCCAGAAGGTGCCGACGACCGACACGTTCTTGACCAGCAGCAGGTTGGCGGGGATCTGCGGGATGGTGCCGCTGGCGAAGCCGATCACCAGGATGCGGCCTTCCCAGTTGATGCAGCGGAGCGAGGCATCGAAGGCGGCACCGCCGACCGGGTCGTAGACCACGTCGACGCCGCCGACCAGCTCCTTCACCTTTTCGCGCAGATCATCCTTCGAATAGTCGATCAGGTGGGTCGCGCCGTGGGCGCGGGCGATTTCCAGCTTCTCGGGGCTGCTCGCCACCGCGACCACCTCGGCGCCCATGGCGGCACCGATCTCCACCGCCGTCAGGCCGACGCCGCCGGCTGCCCCCAGCACCAGCAGCTTTTCGCCCGCCTTCAGATGCGCCCGATGGTCAAGCGCCACATGCGACGTGCCGTAGGCGACCGGGAAGGCGGCGGCGCTTGCGAAATCCATCATGTCGGGGATCGGCACGACGGCGGCCGCAGGCAGCACGACTTCCTGGGTATAGGCGCCGCTCTGCGCCATGCCCATCACCCGCTGCCCGGGCTTCAGATGGGTCACGTCGGCCGCCACTTCCGTCACCTCACCCGCCAGTTCGATGCCGGGCGAGAAGGGCAGTTCGGGCCGCACCTGGTACTTGCCCTGGATGATCAGCGTGTCGGCGAAGTTCACCCCCGCCGCCCGCACCCGCACCCGCACATGGCCGGGTTTCATCTCGGGCGCCTGAATCTCCTTGATCTCAAGATCCTCGGGCCCACCCAGCTTCGTGCACAGAACCGCCTTGATCACGTCTTTCCTCCGTTCGACCGGTTTCGATCCGTATCCGTTTCAGTCTTGGGCGCCCGTCAGGACGCCGCCTCTACCGCCTCATCCTCTTCCGCCTGCGCGCGCGGCGATGCCGCCGGGGCGTTCTGGCCAAGGGTGAAGACGGGTATCTGGTGCAGCGGCGGCGCATTGCGGAAGCCCGCCGCGGCAAAGGCCACCATCCGCCGGATCAGCGCGTCGTAATCCTCCAGATCGCAGACGCCCTGCGAAATCGCCTCCAGGCGGCTGAGATCGGTGATGGTGTAGTGCATCATGCCCAGCGAGAAATGCAGCCGCCAATAGATCTCCTCGGCCGCCAGGTCCGGCAGCGCCCGCTGCAGGGCCGGCACGAAGCGGTGCAGGTGGCGCACGTCGCGGTCCAGCAGCGCCTTCATCTCGGGCGTGCCGTCGGCGCGGCAGCGGGCCAGGAACTGCACGAAAACCGACAGCCCGCGCCCGGGATCCGACATCCAGCGCATCGGCGGCGCCAGAAGGGCGTAGAGCACCTCTTCCAGCGGCAACGGCCGGTCGCCTGACTTGGCCTCGATCTCGGCCAGCAGCGCCACGCGCTCGCGGTTGAGGTCGCGCGCCCGACGGTGAAACACCGCCTGCAGCAGCGCATCCTTCGATCCGAAATGATAGTTCACCGCCGCCAGATTGACGTTCGCTTCGGCCGTGATGGTGCGGAGCGACACACCGGCATAGGTGTGCTCGGCGAACAGACGCTCGGCCGCGTCCAGAATCCTCTCCTTGGTGTCGGTGCCCGCCATCGATGCGTTCCCATCCGATGCTGTTCGCCCGTTGCGGCGGCCGGACCGGCGATGCGATGCGGGGGCATCACATGCGGGCGCTCCATGGCCGTTCGTTTCAGGCGACGTTTTAAATCAACGTTCGTTCGAATATCGATGACACAGGCGTGACGGCGCGACAATGTAAAACATGCATGTCCGGACAGCGCGGCGATCCAGCCCACCATCTCCGCCCGCTGCCTGCGTCGCCTCCCCGGCCCTCACCTCTCTTGCGGTTTCTCCATCGACAACGCCCCAAGCCCTGTGCTATCACAGCCTAGATAAAACGTTTGTTTGATACAAGTGTTGGCAAGCCAGCCGGGCCCCGAAGGTCCGGCCAGATCAGGAGGAAGCCCCCATGGAGTTCGGCATCAGTCCGCGGGCGCAGGAAATCCGCGAACGGCTGATCGAGTTCATGGACGCCTACGTCTATCCGGCGGAGGCCGTCTTTGAAGAACAGCACCGGGCGTCGCCCGACCGCTGGGTCACGCCCCCGATCATCGAGGAACTGAAGGCCAAGGCCCGCGCCGCCGGCCTCTGGAACCTGTTCCTGCCGCACAGCGAGCGCGGTGCCGGCCTCAACAACCTCGACTACGCGCCGCTGTGCGAGGTGATGGGCCGTTCCGAGATCGCGCCGGAGGTGTTCAACTGCAACGCCCCCGACACCGGCAACATGGAAGTGCTGGAGCGCTACGGCACCGAAGAGCACAAGCGCCAGTGGCTGGAGCCGCTGCTGGAAGGCAAGATCCGCTCGGCCTTCGCCATGACCGAGCCGATGGTCGCCTCGTCGGACGCGACCAATATCGAGAGCCGGATCGAGCGCGACGGTGACGACTACGTCATCAACGGCCGCAAGTGGTGGACCAGCGGCGCGCCGGATCCGCGCTGCAAGATCCTGATCTTCATGGGCAAGACCCGCTTCGACGGGCCGCGCCACAGCCAGCAGTCGATGATCCTGGTGCCCATGGATACCCCGGGCGTGACGGTTCTGCGTCCGCTGAAGGTGTTCGGCTATGACGACGCGCCCCACGGCCATGCCGAGGTGCTGTTCGAGAATGTCCGCGTGCCGGCCGAGAACATCCTTCTGGGTGAGGGCCGCGGCTTCGAGATCGCTCAGGGCCGCCTTGGGCCGGGCCGCATCCATCACTGCATGCGCCTGATCGGCCTTGCCGAGCGTGCGCTCGAACTGATGTGCAAGCGCGCCCAGCAGCGCACCGCCTTCGGCAAGACGCTGGCCGAGCATGGCATGACCCGCCACTACATCGCCCAGTCGCGCATGGAAATCGATCAGGCCCGCCTGCTGACCCTGAAGGCGGCCTGGATGATGGACACGGTCGGCAACAAGAACGCCAAGTCCGAAATCGCGGCCATCAAGGTCGTGGCGCCGAACATGGCGACCCGCGTGATCGACCGCGCGATCCAGGTCCATGGCGGCGGCGGCGTCTGCCAGGACTTCTTCCTGGCCAAGGCCTATGCCGGCGCCCGCACGCTGCGCCTGGCCGACGGCCCGGACGAGGTCCATCAGGAGACCATCGCCAAGCTCGAGCTGGCCAAGCACGCGCTCGGCTGATCCTCGATCAGACCACCGGCCCCGCCTGCACCGCAGGCGAGGCCGGACTGCCTTCGGAACCCCCCGTCCGGCTGCGGATGGGGGGTTTTCGCGTGTCGCGGCCCCACCGCCCCCTCGCTCTTGCCTCCCGTGAAAAGTATCATAATGATATCTCGATCACGATGGAGGCAGCCGTGACCGACACCCTCTACCCCTACACCGAATGCGGGCTGGACAACGTCTATCTCGCAAACGGCTACACCCTGCGCGAGACACCCTATGGCGAGACGCTCGCCATCCACGACATCGACCGCCTGCATCGGGCGATCGGTCTTGCCCTGGTTCGCAGGTCAGGCGGGCTGAGCGGTGCCGAGCTCAGGTTTCTGAGGGTCGAACTCGGCTGGTCGCAGGAAGAGCTCGCCCGGCTGCTGGGCCGCGACAAGCAGACCGTCGGTCGATGGGAACGGGGTGAGAGCAACATCGATCCGCTCGCCGAACGGGTCCTGAAGCTGATCTTCACCGAACATGCCGGCGCGGAGAACACACCACGCCTGACCGAGCGGCTGTCGGCCTTCGCGGCAGAGACGGCCGGCGGAGGCCGGATGGATGTGGTGATGGAAGAGCGTGGCGGATGGCAGAGCCGGGCGGCGTGACGCCTTTGCGTTCAGCCTCAAGCTGACCCTGTTCATCGGTGTCGCGAAAAATGCCTGGCAGATATTGCGAAACCACCCGGCGGCGGCCAGATTCATGGTCGGGCAATCCTCTGGCGGAGACTGAGATGCGCGGCATGACGGCTGAAGAATTGCAGGCCGCATATGATGCCGGTGCGGTGTCTGACGTCACGCTCAAGGGTGATGGCGGCGACTTTCTGATCGAGATCACGACGCGCAGCGGCGCAGGTCTGCTGACCACGGCCGGGCGCGCCGACATACGCCGCTTCGACGATCCGATCACCGCCCTGGCCCTGCTTCACGAGATGGGCATCACCATCGGCCACTTCGATGCCCGCCGATGGAAACCGCATACGCGCGAAGAGACCCCTGAGGCCTATGGCCACTGGCTGTTGTCCGAAATCGATGCGGCCCTGGCCGACCCTGCCCCCAGTCTGCCGCATGACGAGGTGATGGCAGACATGGACAGAGAACTCCATCAGGTCTTTGCCAGGGCGGGCAGGCGGTCGCCCCGGTAATGCGGCCGGTGTTCGACATCGTCTGGCGTCCGCGCGCCAGAGCCGACCTTATCGCCATTGTCCGCCATATCGCGCAAGACAGCCCCCTCCATGCCGAAGCCTTCGGCGCCATGATCCGGCAACAGACCGACAGGCTCTCGGCGCATCCTCATTCAGGCCGGCCCGGACGCTATGGCGCGTACCGGGAACTGGTGGTGCACCGGAATTATCTCGTGCTGTATCGGATTATCGAGGAGACCGGGATCGTTGAGATCCTGGCGGTCAAGCACGCCAGACGTCGCCACCCCTGACAGGTCGACCGCCGTCATCCATCCACCTCACGCATGGCACCAGAACCGTAACATACCAGGACTAGCATCTGCGCCCGGCCGGCCGCACGACCGACCCTGTCCTGGATGTTCGGAGATCTGTTCCATGTCCACTCTGCCCGAGGCTTCGCGCCGCACGGTTCTCCGCCTGCTGGCGGGCATGCCGCTTCTGCCCGTGGCGGGGCTTGCCGCCGGCTCGACGGCGACCGCCTTCGGCCGCACCGCTTTCGCCGCGACCGGTGGCGCCGCCGCGGCGCCCAGGTCGGTGGAGTTCGTCGCCATGTCGGCGCCTGCCACCGCGGCGGCACAGGCCACCACCACGGTCGGCTCGTCGATGGTGGTGACCTATGCCGACGGCAAGACGCAGAATTTCGCGCTGGGCTACGAGCCGCTGTTCATCACCGGCGACGACCTGCCCGACGGCAAGGGCGGCAAGGTGCTGGCCGGCGGCTATGTCGACATCAACGGCAAGCCGATCATGGACGCCTCGGGCGAGAAGCCGGTGCAGTTCTTCTCCGACTGCCCGGACGGCTGCAACATGCTGATGCCGATGGATGCGAAGGTCGCCGGCGTGAAGGGCAACACCGTGTTCGCGGTGGTGCAGTTCGAATACACCACCCGCGATGCCGCCGATAAGGACATGTATGGCCGCCTGCCCTCGCCCATCGCGGTGCTGACGCTGGACCAGGATCCGGCGACCGGCGCGCTGAAGCTTGTGCAGTACCACAATGTCGACACCAGCCCGGTGCACGGCCTGTGGATCACCTGCGGCGCCAGCCTGTCGCCCTGGAACACCCATCTATCGAGCGAAGAGTACGAGCCCGACGCGCCCTTCGCCAGGACCGACGAGCAGTTCCGCGCCTTCAGCCAGAACCTGTTCGGCGATCCGGACAAGGCCAACCCCTATCACTATGGCCATCTGCCCGAGGTGAAGGTGAATGCCGACGGCACCGGCACCATCACCAAGCACTATTGCATGGGCCGCATCTCGCACGAGCTGGTGCAGGTGATGCCGGACCAGCGCACCGTGCTGATGGGTGACGACGCCACCAATGGCGGCCTGTTCATGTTCATCGCCGACAAGCCCGCCGATCTGTCGGCCGGCACGCTTTATGCGGCGAAGCTGGCGCAGCGCGCGGGCGTCGACATCGACAAGGGCGGTTCGTTCGATCTGACCTGGGTGAAGCTCGGCCATGCGACCAGCGACGAGATCCGCAAGCTCGCCGACACGCTGACCGCCGCCGACATCGTCGAGGTGGTGAAGGAGGATCCGAAGGACGCCTCGTTCACCCAGATCGGCTTCAACGGCAAGGCCCAGTGGGTGCGCTTCAAGCCGGGCATGGAGAAGGCGGCGGCCTTCCTGGAGACCCATCGCTGGGCGCCGCTGCAGGGGGCCACGCTGGCGCTGAGCAAGCTGGAAGGCGTGACCGTCAACGCGAAGGACAAGACCGCCTATATGGCCGTGTCCTACATCTACAAGTCGATGAGCGACGGCAAGAGCGGCATCAAGGTCGACAAGATCGATGCCGGTGCGGTCTATCAGCTGCCGATGGAAGGCGGCCGCAAGGATGCCGCCGGCAACGCCATCGACAGCGAGTGGGTGCCGGTGCATTTCTCGGCCGTTCCGGCCCTGGTCGGCCGGGATCTGGCCGAGCCGGATGCCGTCGGCAACACCGCCGATGTCGACCTGGTCGCCAATCCCGATAACGTGAAGTTCTCGGAGCGGCTGCGCACGCTGTTCATCGGCGAGGACAGCGGCAACCACGTCAACAACTTCCTCTGGGCCTATGAGGTCGATACCGGCCGCCTGTCGCGGCTGCTGTCCTGCCCGGCCGGCGCCGAATCGACCGGCCTGCAGGCGGTCGACGACGTCAACGGCTTCGCCTACATCATGAGCAACTTCCAGCACCCGGGCGACTGGGGCAAGGGGCTGCACGACAAGGTGAAGGCCGAGGTCGCACCGCTGATCGACGCCAACTACCGCAACCGCCGCAGCGGCGGCGTCGGCTATATCGCCGGTATGCCCCAGCCGGTCTGAACCGGCCGATCCGCCCGTCAGTCGACTGAAACGGCCGCCCGAGACTTTCGGGCGGCCGTTGATGACTTTATCCAGCCCGGTTCAGGACCGCCGGCATTGCGGGAGAGGCCGGCAGGACCGTGACCGCCCTCGTCCGGGTGGACGCGCCTCCGGTGCACTTGTGTACATGCTTGATGGCAGAATCAGCCAACGCACCGATCCCGATTGTGCTCAGCAGTATCCCTGATCAGGCGCCAGGGCTGGCGCTCAAGCCATGTGTCGCACTCAGGCGCGTCTCTCCATCAAAGCCGCGCACTGCTGTGCCCGTCCTCGACGGCGACCCACGGTCGATGCCTCAGGGGCAGGACCAGCTGCCAGAGAATTTCAGTCCCTGCCTGACTCCACAACGAAAAGGGAGCGGCCAAATCCTTGTCAGGGTTTAGTAATAAGGGTAGGCGTCGCATAATAAGGCAGCTTAGACAACTGAAGCCCCTTGTCAGCAATAAACTTGTCGATCACTTCAGTCGCCCCCACAACGGCATTATAGTCGTCGACGACAATCATGCCTCCCGGAACGATTCGATCGTACATCCTTTTCAGTGCAAATTCGGTCGGCTCTGCCACATCCATGTCAAGATGAAGGAGAGCAAGACGCACGTGAGGGTTTTTCTCCAGGTATGCGGGAAGTGCTTCAAAAACATTCCCGCCGATCAATTCCACATTTCTAAAATTTTTATGATTTAGAATCGCCTGCAACTCCGATTTATCCAGACCATCACCTCCCGAATTTTCAAATCTTTTTATGAACTCGATATCTCCATCATTAGTAATGTTGGTCGTGGGGAATTTCCCAAAGATATCAAATCCAACAATTTTCCGGGAGGACTCGTTTTCAAGCAAACTTCGGAATGTTATGAACCGCAGCAGAGACGTGCCTTTGTACACGCCAAATTCAAATATGTCACCGGGAAGTCCAGCGACCTTCTTGTAGATTTCATAATGTGCGAGAGCTTTATTTATTCGGGAGGGATGACTGAACCAATAAAAACCATTCTCATAGTCCCATGCTCTTTCGGCGTCCATCTCTCGTATGATGAGCATTTCAAACTTCCCTGATCAGGGTGATTTGGTACCAATTCGAGCACTCAATTTAGAGATCTACCGCAAGGATTTTCTGGAATTTTGCAGGCAGGCGCAACGAAAATATCCGTGACGCGCAATCTGAATAAAACGCGCCAGATCTTCAACATCGCCACCTATGTCGCGTCATGTCGCGTCGGAGGAGGCGCTCTGCCTCCTCAGCCAGCGCCAGCCTCCATTTGGCCGCGATCGGAACAGCGCCACAGCCCCGGCGCAACCGCACTCACCACCCGCGGTCGTCAGGGGGCCGCCAACCATCGACAGGCGAGCGGCTCGCCGACATGGACAAGGCACTCGCGAGGCACTGCTCCAGCAGCGTGCACCGCTTACTCCGACCAGCCCGCATCATGGCCGACAGTATATCCAGTAAAAAGAAGACAGAGGTTTCGGACTGCGCCTGCCGGTAAAGACGTCAGTCGCTCGCGACCTGCTTCCAGCCCAGCTCGGCGAGCAGCGAGGCCCGGGCGCCGACCACCTTGGCACGCTCGGAGCTCGCATTGCCAGTGATGCCGCGGTGATAGACGCCCTGAAGAATGGCGGCCAGGCGGAACATGGCGAAGGCCTTGTAGAACGGCCAGTCGTCGATGCCGTCGCGGCCGGTGCGGCGGCAATAGGCGGCGACGTATTCCTCTTCCGTCGGCACGCCCAGCGCTCCGAGATCGATCCCGCCGAGGCCGGGGAAGCCCTCGTCGCCGGCCGGCAGGCTGTAGAACATGGCGTTGTAGGCGAAATCCGCCAGCGGATGGCCGATCGTCGCCAGCTCCCAGTCCAGCACCGCCAGGATCTTCGGCTCGGTCGGGTGGTAGATCACATTGGCGATGCGATAGTCGCCATGGGCGATCGACACGCTGTCATCGGCCGGGATATTGGCCGGCAGCCAGGCGATCAGCTGATCCATCGCCGGGATCTCGTGGGTCTTGGTCGCCTCGTACTGCTTGGACCAGCGGGCGATCTGGCGGGCCATGTAGTCGGTGGCCTTGCCCATATCGGCCAGCCCCGCCGCCGTGAAGTCCACGCTGTGCAGCGCCGCCATCACCCGGTTGAGCTCGTCATAGGTGGCGCGGCGCTCGTCGGGGCCAAGACCGGGCAGGGTCGGGTCGGTCAGCACCCGGCCTTCGACATAGTCCATGACATAGAAGGCCGTGCCGATGATCCCTGCATCTTCGCAAAGCAGCCGCGCCGGCGCGACCGGGACATCGGTGTCGGCGAGCCCGGCGATGAAGCGATATTCCCGCTCCACCATATGCGCCGAGGGCAGCAGCTTGCCCGGGGGCTTCTTGCGCAGCACATAGCGGCGCCCCGCGCTCTTCAGCATATAGGTCGGGTTCGACTGCCCGCCCTCGAACTGCAGGATCTCGAGGTCGGCGGGGTCGAAATCGGGCAGACGGTCGGCCAGATAGGCCGAAAGCGCCGCCTCGTCGAGGCGATGAGCCTCGCGGACCGGAACGAGATTGGGGCCGGACATGTGGCGCAGGATCTCCGGAGGTTCAGTGGTGGATGCAGACGGCCGCGGCCGGACATGACGAAACGGAAGGGCCGGCGTCACCGCCCGCCCCTCCGCTTCAATGTTCCGGCCGGGCTCGTATCGGATGGGTCCGCCCGCTCAGAGCGTGTCGCCGACGGTGACACCGCCGTCGATCACCAGCAGCTGGCCGGTGATGAAACGGGCGGCGTTCGACGCCAGGAACACGGCGGCGCCGCCGATATCCTCGGGCTCGCCGATCCGGTGCAGCGGGGCCGACTTCTCGACCTTCTCGCGCATCTTGGGGTTCTCCCAGAGCGCGCGGGCGAAATCGGTCTTGATCAGGCCCGGAGCGATGGCGTTGATGCGGATGTTGTGCGGCCCGTATTCGATCGCGAGGTTGCGCACCATCTGCGCCTCGGCGGCCTTCGACGCGGCATAGGCGCCCAGCACCGGCGTGCCGCGGATGGCGGCGATCGACGAGATCAGCACGATGGCGCCGTCGCGGCGCTCCTTCATCTCGGGCACCACCTGATTGCAGAGCCAGAGATTGGAGAGCACGTTGTTCGACATGATCTTGACGAAGGCCTCGTCGGGCATCTCCGCCGCCGGGCCGTAATAGGGGTTGCTGGCGGCGTTGCCGACCAGGATGTCGACCCGACCGAACGCCTTGCGGGTCTCGGCGATCAGGTTCTCGCAATCATCCTTGCTGCTGATGTTGCAGGGAACGTCGATCGCCTCGGCGCCCTTGGCGACCAGTTCCGCCCGCACCGCGGCGCAGGGCTCGGGCTTGCGGCTGGAGATCACCACCTTCGCACCGGCGGCCGCCATCTGCTCGGCGATCGACTTGCCGATGCCGCGGGTGGAGCCGGTGATGACCGCGACCTTGCCGGTCAGGTCGAACATCGGATTGGTCATGGGTCGGGAACCTCCCTCAGGATCTGTCATGGTCCGGCCTCTCGGGCGGGCCGGCTGGCTTGGCTGCGAAGGACCGCGATCAGGCGGCGGTGTTGCCACCGTCGACCGCAAGCTCGGTGCCGGTCACGAAGCTGCTCTCGTCGCTGGCGAGATAGAGTGCGGCATAGGCGACCTCTTCCGGCCGGCCCATGCGCCCCATCGGTGCCGCGGTGGAGAGCGCCGCCTCCATCTTGTCCGGGTTGCGCGCGGCGGTGATCATGTCGCGCACCATCGGGGTCTCGGTGAAGGACGGGTGGATGGAGTTCACCCGGATGTTGTAGCCGCGCCGGGCACAATGCAATGCCGCCGCCTTGGTGAACAGGCGCACCGCCCCCTTGCTGGAGCAATAGGCCGCGAGGTTCACCGCACCGATCAGGCCGGCGATCGACGAGATGTTGACGATCGAGCCGCCGCCCGTGCCCTTCATCACCTTGATCGCCTTGCGGGTGCCGAGGAAGGGGCCTTCCGAATTCACCGCATGGACGCGCTTCCACTCGGCAAGCGTGGTCTCTTCCAGATCGGCCATATAGCCGATACCGGCATTGTTGATCAGCACGTCCAGCCGGCCGAATTCGGCGACACCGGCATCGACCACCTCTTCCCAGCGGGCTTCGTCGGTGACGTCCTGCTCCATCACCATCACCCGGTCGTGGCCATCGCCCGCCAGATCCGCCTTCAGCGCCTCCAGCCGGTCGGCCCCCATATCGGTCAGGATCAGCCGGGCCCCTTCGGCCGCGAACAGATGGGCCATCGCCCGGCCCAGGCCGCCGGCGGCCCCCGTGATCAGAACCACCTTCCCTGCCAGCCGTCCGCCCATGTCCGGGGCCTCCTCCACTGAAAGACATGACGGGTGGGACCGGTCTCGCTGCGGCCCCTTCCCGCTTGATCTCGGGCAGTGTTTCCGGTTTCATCGCCTACGTCAAACGTTCGTTTGAACGAGACATCATCTCCACCCGTCTCGATCTGCCCGAGGATGCCGCCGACGATGACCTCTGCCACCGCAGCCCCGCGCCGGATGCCCGCCCGCATCCTGCTGACCAATGACGACGGCATCGACGGCGAAGGCCTGGCGGTGCTGGAGCAGATCGCGCGGGAGCTGGCGCCCGAGGTCTGGGTCGTGGCCCCCAGCCGCGACAGCAGCGGCGGGTCCACGGCACTCACCATCCGCCGGCCGCTGCGGGTGCACGAGCTGGGGCCCCGGCGATACAGGGTCGACGGCACGCCGGCCGATTGCGTGGCGGTCGCCCTGTCTTATCTGATGCCCGATACGAAACCCGATCTGGTGCTGTCGGGCATCAATCGCGGCGCCAATCTGGCGGAAGAGGTGATCTATTCGGGAACGGTGGGGGCGGCGACCACCGCCCAGCTGATGGGCATTCCGGCAATCGCCCTCAGCCAGACCTTCCGCGACCCGGCCTTCATTCCCTGGGACACGCCGCGGACGCTTGCCCCGGGCATGCTCCGCCGCCTGATCCAGGCCGGGTGGCCCGCGGATGTCACGCTCAGCCTCAACTTCCCCGACTGCGCCGCCGACGAGGTTCGCGGCGCCCGGCTGACCCGTCAGGGCCGCGGCATGATCGGCGGCATCCGCATCGAGTCCACCGTCGACCACCATGGCGACACCGATCTCTGGCTGCGCTTCGACCGCGCCGGTCTGGACCGGACGGACGACTGCGACATTCAGGCGCTGCGCGATCGCCATGTGTCGGTAACCCCGCTCGGCGTGGACCGCAGCTGGGCCGGAGATCGCGCACCGCTCGCCGCACTCGCCCAGGGGCTGATCGATCGCTGAACCTGCTGCCGCCGGTGGCGTGCCGGCACGCGATCGCGCGGTTCGCCGGCATTTGTGCGAAACGGGCACAAATGCGTGAGACAAACGTTTGACCTGTCGCGCAAGACCAGCCACGATAACGACGACCGGCCGCTCAAGAGCCGGCACTCAACGATAAACGGCACCGCACGCCGGGGGTGTGCGAAGCGGTGCCGGCCGTGCTGCTGCTAGGGAGGAATATCCGTATCATGTCCCGTCCTCTGCCGCTTCTGGGGCAGATGATGGACAGGCCGCTGTCCATCATTGCGTTGCTGCAATACGCAGCCCGTTGCCACGCCACGACCGAGATCGTGTCGCGCAACTGCGAAGGCACCATCCACCGCTACGGCTATGGCGACGCCTATGCCCGGGTGCAGAAGCTGGCCCACGCCCTGGTTTCGCTGGGGGTGACACCCGGCGACCGCGTCGCGACGCTGGCCTGGAACAACCACCGGCATTTCGAGCTGTATTTCGCGATTTCGGGGATGGGGGCGGTCTGCCACACCATCAACCCGCGCCTCGCCGCCGACCAGATGGCCTATATCCTCAACCATGCCGAGGACAAGGTTTTGTTCGTCGACCCGACCTTCGTACCGCTGGTGGCCCGGCTTGCCGGCCAGTTGCCCAGGCTGCAGGCCGTGGTGGTGATGACCGACCGGGCGCATATGCCCGACGCGCCGGCCGGCTTCGAGACGCTCTGCTATGAAGA
Source organism: Tistrella mobilis (assembly GCF_039634785.1). Lineage (NCBI taxonomy): Bacteria > Pseudomonadati > Pseudomonadota > Alphaproteobacteria > Geminicoccales > Geminicoccaceae > Tistrella > Tistrella mobilis. Next base: position 78,243 of record NZ_JBBIAB010000007.1, read on the forward strand.
CCTGATCGAGGGCCAGCCCGAAAGCTATGACTGGCCGGAGCTGGACGAGCGCACGGCATCGTCGCTCTGCTACACCTCGGGCACGACCGGCAAGCCCAAGGGCGTGATGTACAGCCATCGCTCCACCGTGCTCCATGCCATGGCAGCGGGTGCCGCCGAAGGCGTCGGCATTTCGGGCCGCGAATGCGTGCTGCCGGTGGTGCCGCTGTTCCATGTGAACGCCTGGGGCATTCCCTATGCCTGCGCCATGTTCGGCGCCAAGCTGGTGATGCCCGGCCCGCGTCTGGACGGCGAAGGCCTGCACGAGATGTTCGAGGCCGAGAAGGTCACGATCACCGCGGGCGTGCCGACGGTCTGGCTGAACCTGATCAACTATCTCCGCCAGTCGGGCAAGCGGCTCGACATGCTGAAGAATCTGCTTATCGGTGGTTCGGCGGCCCCGCTTGCCATGATCCGGACCTTCGAGGAAGAGTTCGGCGTGCCGGTGGCCCATGCCTGGGGCATGACCGAGATGAGCCCCGCCGGCACTGTCGGCACGCTCAAGGTGACGGACGAGTCCAGGCCTGCGGAAGAACGCTGGCTGCTCAAGACATCTCAGGGCCGGATGATCTGCATGGTCGACATGAAGATCGTCGACCCGATGGGCAACCGACTGCCCCATGACGGCAAGGCCTTCGGCGAACTGCTGGTCGCCGGCCCCTGGATCACCAGCGGTTATTACGAGAATGCCGAAGCCAATGCCTCGGCCTTCGACGACGAAGGCTGGTTCCGCACCGGCGACGTCGCGACCATCGACCCCGACGGCTATATGCGCATCGTCGACCGGGCGAAGGACGTGATCAAATCGGGTGGCGAGTGGATCAGCTCCATCGACCTTGAAAATGCGGTGATGGGCCATCCCAAGGTGGCAGAGGCCGCGGTGATCGGCGTTACCCATCCGAAATGGGACGAACGGCCGCTGCTGATCGTGGTGCCGAAGCCGGGTGAGACCCCCACCAAGGACGAAATCCTGTCCTGGCTGTCGAGCCGCGTGGCGAAGCTCTGGCTGCCCGACGACATGGTGCTGGTCGACGAACTGCCCCATAGCGGCACCGGCAAGGTGCTGAAGGCACAGCTCCGCCAGACCTTCCGCGACTACGCACTGCCCACGGCCTGACCGGCACGGAACACCCCCGGCCCGCCTTTGCGGACCGGGGGTGGCCGATCAGGCGAAGTTCACGATCGACAGGGTCTCGGCGACGCAGACCGGCCGCTCCTGGCCTTCCCGCTCCACCGTGATCTCGACCGTCAGGCGCAGCGAGCCGGGCCCCTGCTCGTCCACCGCCTTCAGGACGCCCCGGCCGCGCACGCGGCTGCCAGCCGGAACCGGCGCCGTGAAGCGAACCTTGTTGGAGCCGTAATTGATCGAGGAGGCAACGCCTTCGATCTTCCAGATGCCGGCCATGATCATCGGAACCAGCGACAGGGTCAGATAGCCATGGGCGATGGTGGATTTCCACGGGGTTTCACGGGCGGCACGCTCGACATCCAGATGAATCCACTGGAAATCACCGGTTGCCTCGGCAAACTTGTTGATCCGGTCCTGATCGACAAGAATCCAGTCGCTGACCCCCAGCTCGGATCCCACGGCAGACTTCAGCTCTTCCGCTCCGCTGATAACGCGCATGAGTTTAAGGCCTCCTCTTTGGTTGCGCCTTTTGGTGGATTTTAAATACTGTTCATCCACCTGAAATTATATGACCACCCCAACGGTTTTTCAAAGAGTTTGCTCTGAATTCTGCACTGCGAAATGATATTTCGCTGTTTTTGAAGCCCAGGATCGATTAGGTTATAAGCAATTGTGGTGCAAGGCCCTGAGAGGCCGCACCGCCAACAACATACCGGCCAGGTAAAGGCCGGTCCGGATGCCGGTTCGACAGGAACGGGCATCCGTCAGGAACAGGCACCGCCGATGGCGGCGCGCGCCCCCGGGAGGGCGCCCGTGTCCGCGCCGGCAGATGTGCCGCTACGCAACGACGTAGGATGCCAAGGGAGGCTGCGTTGACGCCCAAGACCACTCTGACCGCCATGACCAGCGCGATCGCGCTTGCTGTGGCCGCTTTCGGCATGGCCGGTGCCGCTTACGCCGACGACACGATCAAGATCGCGTATATCGACCCGCTGTCGGGTCCGTTCGCGAATGTCGGTGACGCCGGTGCGAAGCACTTCTCGTACTTCATCGACTATTTCAACGAGCATGGCGGCTTCAACGGCAAGAAGCTCGAGCTGATCGCCATCGACAACAAGTCGAGCCCGAAGGACAGCCTGGTGGCGCTGAAGAGCGCGATCGACCAGGGCGCCCATTTCATCACCCAGGGCAACGGCAGCCATGTCGGCGCGGCGTTGAGCGAGGCTGTCGCCAAGCATAACGAGCGCAACCCCGATAACCGGGTGCTCTACCTGAACTATGCGGCGGTCGATCCGGCGCTGACCAACGATGCCTGCAATTTCTGGCATTTCCGCTTCGACGCCAACAGCGACATGAAGCTGGAAGCCATCACGAACTACATCAAGGACCAGCCGGAGGTCAAAAAGATCTATCTGGTCAATATGGACTACTCGCACGGCCAGGCCGTGTCGAAGATCGCCCGCAAGCTTCTCAATGAGAAGCGTCCCGACATCGAGATCGTCGGCGACGACCTGCACCCGGTCGGCAAGGTGAAAGACTTCTCGCCCTATATCTCGAAGATCAAGGCATCGGGCGCCGATACCGTGATCACCGGCAACTGGGGCGCAGATCTGGCGCTGCTGGTCAAGGCGAGCGCCTCGGCCGGCCTGAATGTCCAGTACTACACCTATTACGGCGGCGGCCTGGGCGCGCCGACCGCGATCGGCCCGGCCGGTGAGGGCAAGGTGAAGCAGGTCACCGAGTGGCATGCAAACCTGCCGGTCGAGACCCCGTCGGAACAGGGCAAGGTTCTGGAGGACGCCTATGTCGGCTTCCTGCAGAAGTATGACCTCGACTTCTATTACGGTCGCATCCGGACCATGCTCGGCATGCTCCAGGAAGCCATGAACGAGGCCAAGAGCGACAAGCCGGTCGATGTCGCCAAGGCGCTGGAAGGCATGACTTACCAGACCGCCATGGGCCCCGTGACCATGCGCGCCGACGACCACCAGCTCGCCCAGCCGCTCTTCATTTCGACCTTCGTGAAGGGCGTGAAGTACGACACCGAGCACACCGGTCTCGGCTGGAAGACCGACGCCAAGATCGACGGTCCGGCCACCGAGACGGCGACCACCTGCAAGATGCAGCGCCCGAGCTGACGTCGCCCGGCGGGCCGGAGGTGATCCCTCAGGCCCGCCGATATCCCCGCCCGCCATCCGTTCGCCCGGTCCCCGCCCGCGGGACAGATGGCAGGCCGGGAATCGCCAGACACCGGACGCCGGGATGCCCATCCCCGGGACCGCGACTCCCGGGACGGCGACCCGATCCCGGGGCGGCCTCGGACCGGCCCCGACCGCGCGCCATCGACGCGCTGGCCGACGCCGGCCGCGCCACACCTCGCAATGACGAAGGGCGAGATGCTGGAAATCCTCGTCTTCTCCCTCCTCAACGGCGTGCTGTTCGGCATGCTGTTGTTCATGCTGTCGAGCGGGCTCACGCTCATCTTCAGCATGATGGGTGTCCTCAATTTCGCGCATGCCAGCTTCTTCATGCTGGGTGCGTATTTCGCCTATCAGATCAGCACGGTCACCGGCTTCTGGATCGCCCTGATCCTGGCCCCGCTGCTGGTCGGTGGCATCGGCATGCTGATCGAACGCTACGGCCTCAGGCGTGTCCACAAATACGGTCACGTCGCCGAGCTGCTGTTCACCTTCGGCCTCGCCTTCCTGATCGAAGAGGTCGTGGTCATGATCTGGGGCCGCATCCCGGTGGATTACGGGGTGCCGACGGATCTGAACTTCACCTTCTTCACGCTCTTCGGCACGAACTTCCCGGCCTATCGCGCCTTCATCCTGCTGATCGCGGTGATGATGTTCGTCGCCCTGTTCCTCACCATCACCCGTACCCGCATCGGCCTGATCATTCAGGCGGCGCTGACCCATCCCGATATGGTTGCAGCACTTGGTCATAACGTGCCGCGGGTGTTCATGATGGTGTTCGGCGGCGGCACGGCGCTCGCGGCGCTGGCCGGTGTGATCGGCGGCCCGATCCTGGTGACCGAACCCGGCATGGCCTTCCTGCTCGGCCCCATCATCTTCGTCGTGGTGGTGTTCGGCGGCATGGGCTCGCTCGGCGGCGCCTTCGTGGCCTCGCTGCTGATCGGTGTGATCCAGACGCTGGCGGTGGCGCTCGACTGGTCGCTCGGCGGCACCCTCGCAGCGATCGGGATCACGGTGCCCGTCGATGGCTTCATCGGCACGCTGTCGCGGATCACCGTGTCGCAGACCGCGCCGATCCTGCCCTATCTGATGCTGGTGCTGATGCTGATCTTCCGCCCGAAGGGCCTGATGGGGACGCGCGAATCATGACCGACCGCACCCTTCCCACCGGCAAGACCACCGCCGCGGCGATGCGCGGCGGCGCCCGCCCCGGGGGCCCCGGCTTCCTGGCCCGCTACGGGCTGTGGATCTTCGCCATCATCGTGATGATCGCGGCCCCCCAGTTCATGACCTCGGGCTTCTCGCGCTCGATGCTGAGCCAGATCGGCATCGCGATCATCTTCGCGCTCTCTTACAACATGCTGCTGGGCCAGGGGGGCATGCTGTCCTTCGGCCATGCGGTGTTCTACGGCCTGGGCGGCTTCGCGGCCATCCACGTGCTGAACGAGATCTCGCCCGACGGCTTCCCGCTGCCGCTGGAACTGCTGCCGCTGGCCGGCGGCATCGGCGCGATGGTCTTCGGCGTGATCTTCGGCTGGATCTCTACCGCCCGTGCCGGTACCACCTTCGCAATGATCTCGCTCGGCATCGGCGAACTGGTCTATGCCGGCACCTCGATGTTCCCCGACCAGTTCGGCGGCGAAAGCGGCATTTCCGGCAACCGGGTCACCGACACCAGCCTGTTCTTCGGATATGGTCCGCAGGTCGAGGTCTACTACCTGATCGCCTTCTGGTGCCTGATCTCGACCATCGTCATGTACCTGCTGACCCGCACGCCTCTGGGCCGCATGGCCAATGCCGTGCGCGACAATGAAGAGCGGGTGCGTTTCGTAGGCTACGATCCGCGCATCGTGCGCTTCGTGCAGTACGTGCTCGCCAGCTTCTTCGCCGGCATCGCCGGCGGCCTGACCGCGATCAACTATGAAATCGTGACGGCTGAGAATGTCAGCGCGGTCACCTCGGGCTCGGTGCTTCTGATGACCTTCATCGGTGGTGTCGGCAACTTCGCCGGCCCGATCCTGGGCGCCATTCTGGTCACCGTCCTGCAGCTCAGCCTGTCGTCGATCACCGAGACCTGGCAGCTCTATTTCGGCCTGCTGTTCGTGGTGATGGTGATGTTCGCGCCCATGGGCCTCGCCGGCATCATCATGGCCCATCAGCCGGTCTGGCAGGCGGGACGGATGGGGCGGCTGGTGGCGCCCTACGCCATCGGTCTCGTCACCTTCCTGATCATGGGCCTGGGTCTCGTCGCCCTGATCGAGATGAACTACTACATGTCGACCACCTACGACGCCTCGATCCCGATGGAGCTGTTCGGCCAGAAAGTCTCGGTTCACGAGACCATCCCCTGGGCACTGGCGATCGCCGCCACCATCATCGGCGGCTACCTCTTCCGTCTGGCGATCCGGGGCATCGTCCGCGCCTGGGATGCCGTGGTGGCCGAGATCAAGCAGGGAGGTGCGTGATGTCGACGCTTGCACTCGAACTCACCGATCTCCGCAAGAGCTTCGGCCCGACCGAGATCATCCGCGGCCTGAACCTGCAGGTGCAGCAGGGGCATCGCCATGCCGTCATCGGTCCCAACGGTGCCGGCAAGTCGACCCTGTTCCACCTGATCAGCGGCCGCTTCCCGCTCACCTCGGGTTCGATCAAGCTCAACGGCGAAGAGATCAGCGGCCTGCCCGCACAGCAGATCAACCGCCGCGGGCTCAGCCGCAGCTTCCAGGTCACGAACATCTTTCCCAAGATGAGCGTGTTCGAGAACCTCCGCTGCTCGCTGCTCTGGTCGCGCGGCTACAAATACTCGTTCTGGCAGATGGTCTCGAAGCAGCGCCAGTTGAACGAGGATGCCGAGCGGATCCTGGAGCGCATCCATCTCCAATCCCGCCGCAACGTGCTTGCCGGCTTCCTCTCTTATGCCGAACAGCGGGCGCTGGAGATCGGGCTGACCATCGCGGGCGACCCCGATGTCATCCTGCTCGACGAACCGACCGCGGGCATGAGCAATACCGAGACCGAACAGGCGGTGGAGCTGATCCGCGATGTGACCGTGGGCAAGACCCTGGTCATGGTGGAGCACGACATGGGCGTGGTCTTCGGCCTGGCCGACCGCATCTCGGTGCTGGTCTATGGCGAGGTGATCGCGACCGACACGCCCCAGGACATCCGCAAGAACCGCGCCGTGCAGCAGGCCTATCTCGGCGAGGAAGCCGCATGACCACGATGCTCGACGTCCGCGACCTGCACGCCTATTACGGCAAGAGCCACATCCTGCAAGGGGTGAGCTTCGACGTGAAGGAGGGCGAGATCGTCAGCCTTCTCGGCCGGAACGGCGTCGGCCGGTCGACCACCATCAAGGCGATCATGGGGCTGGTGCCGCCGCAGGGCACCGTGAACTATCGCGGCCGCAACATCGCCGGCATGACCCCGCACGAAATCGCCCATCAGGGGCTGGGCTATGTGCCGGAAGACCGGTCGATCTTCCCGACCCTGACCGTGCGCCAGAACCTGCTGCTCGGCCAGAAGAGCACCCGCAAGCAGGGTCGCTGGTCGGTCGATGACATGTACAAGCTGTTCCCGCGCCTTCAGGAACGTGCCGACACCCTGGCCGGCGTGCTCTCGGGCGGCGAACAGCAGATGCTGACCATGTGCCGCACTCTGCTCGGCGATCCGGATCTGATTATGGTCGACGAGCCGACCGAGGGGCTTGCGCCCAAGATCACCGAACAGGTGGGCGATCTGCTGTCCGAGATCGCCCGGCGCGGCGTCAGCGTGCTGCTGGTCGAACAGAAGCTGACGATCGCGCTGCGCATCTCGCAGCGCCTCTATGTCATGGGGCATGGCCATATCGTCTACGAGGGCACGCCGGATGCCCTGGCGAAGGACGAGGCCGTGCGTAAGGAATGGCTGGAGGTCTGACGCGCGGAGCGTAGTCTGATACACGCTTGGGCAACCAGCCCCGGCATATTTGCGACGCGGCCGGCGCCGGCCTTCCGGTGACGGCCGCGTCGTCCGGTCCAAAACCCGCATCCGGCCGCGCAAGGCGCTCCCTCCCCGGGCAGATGCCGGATCCGACAGTCGAGGTGACCAGTTTCATGAGCACGAGTGTCCGCTACGAACGCCAGGGCGATGTCGGCGTCATCACGGTCGACAACCCGCCGGTCAACGCCCTCAGCCAGCATGTCCGGCAGGGGCTGCTCGACTGCCTCGCCGAAGGCCTGGCCGATGACGAGGCGAAGGCGCTGGTTCTGGTCGGCGCGGGCCGCACCTTCATCGCCGGTGCCGACATCCGCGAATTCGGCAAGCCCCTGGCCGACCCCGATCTCAACGGCGTGATCTCGACCTACGAGAATGCGACCAAGCCGGTCGTGGCCGCGATCCACGGCACCGCCCTCGGTGGCGGCCTGGAAGTGGCGCTCGGCTGCCATTATCGCGTCGCCGTCGCCCAGGGCAAGGTGGGCCTGCCCGAGGTGAAACTCGGCATCCTGCCCGGCGCCGGCGGCACCCAGCGCCTGCCGCGCGTGGCGGGTGTGGAAGCCGCCATCGACATGATCACCACCGGCAAGTTCGTGCCGGCCGGCAAGGCGCTGCAGCTCGGCATCATCGACGCCGTGGTCGACGAGCTGGTCCCCGGCGCTGTCGCCTTCGCCCGCAAGCTGGTCGAAGACGGCGCGCCGCTGCGCCGGGTGCGCGACATGGACGAGAAGGTGAAGGCCTTCGACGCCGCGAAACTGCCCGAGATCCGCAAGCAGGTGGTCAAGGCCGCCCGCGGCCAGATGTCGCCGGTGGGCTGCTTCGACGCCGTCGCCGGCGCCGTCACCCTGCCCTTCGACGAGGGGCTGAAGAACGAGCGCGAGATCTTCGGCGGGCTGATGGCGTCTGACCAGTCGAAGGCGCTGCGCCACATCTTCTTCGCCGAGCGCGAGGCGCTGAAGATCCCCGATGTCCCGGGTGACACTCCGACCCTGCCGATCCGCCAGGCCGCCATCATCGGTGCCGGCACCATGGGCGGCGGCATCGCGATGAACTTCGCCAATGCCGGCATCCCGGTGAAGGTGCTGGAGATGACCGCCGAGGCGCTGGAGCGCGGGCTCGGCATCATCCGCGCGAACTATGCCGCGACCGTTTCCAAGGGCCGCCTGACCCAGGACGCCATGGACAAGCGCATGGGCCTGATCGAAGGCGTGCTCGACTACGACGCCCTCAAGGACGCCGACATCATCATCGAGGCGGTCTTCGAGGAGATGGACATCAAGAAGAAGGTCTTCTCGACCCTCGACGCGGTGGCCAAGCCGGGGGCGGTGCTCGCCTCCAACACCTCGACGCTCGACATCGACGAGATCGCGGCCACGACATCCCGGCCGGAATTCGTCATCGGTACCCATTTCTTCAGCCCGGCCAATGTCATGCCGCTGCTGGAACTGGTGCGCGGGGCCAAGACCTCCTACCAGGTCATCTCGACCTCGATGAAGCTCGCCAAGACCATCGGCAAGGTGCCGGTGCTGGTCGGCAATTGTGACGGCTTCGTCGGCAACCGCATGCTGGAGCCCTATGTCCAGCAGGGTGAGCTGATGCTGGTCGAAGGCGCCCTGCCCGCCCAGGTCGACGGCGTGCTGCAGCGCTGGGGCCTGGCGATGGGCCCGTTCACCATGGGCGACATGGCCGGTCTGGATGTCAGCTGGCGGATCCGCAAGCGCCGCGCGGCCACCCGCCGCAACGATCTGTTCTGGCCGACCGTGTCGGACCAGATCTGCGAGATGGGCCGCTTCGGCCAGAAGACCAAGGCCGGCTACTACCTCTATGAGGGCGGCAGCCGCACGCCGGTGACCGATCCCAAGATCGAACAGCTGATCGTCGAGGCCTCGAAGGCCGCCGGCGTCGAGCGCCGCGAGATTTCGGAAGACGAGATCCTGAAGCGCTCGCTCTATGCCCTGATCAATGAAGGCGCCAAATGCCTTGAAGAGGGCATGGCGATCCGGGCGAGCGATATCGACGTGATCTACTGCTTCGGCTATGGCTTCCCGGCCTGGCGCGGCGGCCCGATGTTCCAGGCCGACCTGATCGGCCTCGACAAGGTTCTGGCCGATATCAGGCAGTTCCATGCCGATCTCGACGATCGCTGGAAGCCGGCGAAGCTGATCGAGACCCTGGTCGCCGAGGGCAAGTCCTTCGCCGACTACGACCGCAGCCGGTGATCCGGCAGACCGGCCGCCACGTTTTACGGGGCGGCCGGTCGTCCATGATCTGCAGCCGGGCCGTGACGCTTTCCCCTCTGCCGCAATGGGACGTATCGACGAAATGTCCCGATCTCGCGGTTTTCACTGGCCTCGGCGTAAAACAGTCGTATGTTTCAAAGACGGATCGACCTTGAGGGGGGGACGGTCCTGAACCAGGGGTCCGGGGACCCCGCAGATTTCAGGGAGCAGGGGCGCGATGAAGCTTACCCTCAGCGCCGAAGATCAGGCGTTCCGCGAGGAGGTCCGCGAGTTCATGCGGACGTCGTTGCCGGAGGACATCAAGGCGCGCTTCGAGCGCAGCATCCATCTGCCGAAGGAAGATTTCGTCCGCTGGCAGAAGATCCTCTACAACAAGGGCTGGATCGCCCCGGCCTGGCCGAAGGAATATGGCGGCACCGGCTGGGATCCGATCAAGCGGTACATCTTCGACCAGGAGATGAACGCCGCCGGCGCGCCGCCGCCGATCGCCTTCGCTTTCAGCATGGTCGGCCCGGTGCTCTACACCTTCGCCAACCAGGCCCAGAAGGACCATTTCCTGCCGCGCATCCTGTCGTCGGAAGATTTCTGGTGCCAGGGCTTCTCCGAGCCGGGCTCGGGCTCCGACCTCGCCTCGCTCAAGACCCGCGCGGTGCGTGACGGCGACGAATATGTCGTCAACGGCTCGAAGATCTGGACCACGCTCGGCCAGTATGCCGACTGGATCTTCTGCCTGGTGCGCACCGACAGCACGGTCAAGAAGCAGGAGGGCATCTCCTTCCTGCTGATCGACATGAAGACCCCGGGCATCTCGGTCACCCCGATCATCACCATCGATGGCGGCCACGAGGTCAACCAGGTCTTCTTCGAGGACGTCCGCGTCCCGGTCGAGAACCTGGTCGGCGAGGAAGGCAAGGGCTGGACCTATGCCAAATTCCTGCTGAGCCACGAGCGCACCGGCATTGCCGGCGTCGGCCGCTCGCGCCACCAGCTGCGCAAGCTGAAGGCGCTGGCCGCGAAGGAAGTGGACGACGAAGGCCGCCCGCTGATCGAGAATGCCCGCTTCATGGAGCGGCTGGCCGCGGTCGAGATCGAGCTGATGGCGCTGGATGCGACCGTCATGCGCATGATCACCACCTCGAAGAGCGGCCGTCCGGGCCCTGAATCCTCTCTGCTCAAGATCAAGGGCACCGAGATCCAGCAGGCGATCACCGAGCTGCTGCTCGAAGCCGTCGGCCCCTACGCGCAGCCCTATCTGCCCGAGAGCCAGCATCCCGGCTGGAACGGCGAGCCGATCTCGAGCCTCGAGGCCAATCTGGCCGCGCCCTACTACCTCAACTGGCGCAAGAGCTCGATCTACGGCGGCTCGAACGAGATCCAGAAGAACATCATCGCCAAGGCCTTCCTGGGCCTCTGACGCACGACCGGGACAAGGATCCGAGTTTCATGGACTTCTCACTCAGCGACGAACAGCAGCTCCTGGTCGAGAGCGTCGAGCGCTTCGTGCGCAACGAATACACCTTCGACGCGCGCCGCAAGCTGGCCGAGAGCGAGGACGGCATCTCGGCGAAGAACTGGGGCACGCTCGCCGAAATGGGCCTGCTGGCGGTGATGGTGCCTGAAGACCAGGGCGGCATCGGCGGCAGCATGGTCGATGCGGCCCTCATCCTGGAAAAGCTGGGCGCGGGCCTGGTGCTCGAGCCCTTCATGCCGACGGCGGTGCTGGGCGTGCGCGCCCTGACGGCCGGCGCCAAGGGCGACGTGCGCGATGCCCTGCTCGGCCAGGTCGCGGAAGGCGCGCTCAAATTCGGCTTCGCCCATTACGAGCCGCGCGGCCGCTATGCCCGCACCCGGGTCACCACCCGCGCCGAGCGTTCAGGCGAGGGCTTCACCCTCTCGGGCGTCAAGGCGGTGGTGCGCAACGCCCAGCATGCCGACAAGCTGATCGTCAGCGCCCGCACCGCGGGTGGCGAGCGTGATGCCCAGGGCATCACCCTGTTCCTGGTCGATGCCGGGGCCGCGGGCGTGTCGCTCAAATCCTACATGACCGTCGATGGCGGCCGGGCGGCCGACGTCACTTTCGAAGGCGTCCAGGTCGGCCCCGAGGCGGTTCTGGGCGAGGTCGACGGCGGGGCTGCCCTGCTCTCCGACCTGCTCGACCATGGTGCGGTGGCGGTTTCGGCCGAGGCGGTCGGTGCCATGAAGGCGCTGCACATGCTGACGGTCGACTACCTGAAGACCCGCGAGCAGTTCGGTGTGGCGATCGCGAACTTCCAGGTGCTGCAGCACGCCGCGGTCGACATGATGAACCACATGGAGCAGAGCCGTTCTCTGGCCTATGCCGCCGCCATGGCCCTGGCCGAAGAGGATGATGCCACTGCCCGCGCCCGTGCGGCCGCTGCCTGCAAGGCGCATACCTCGCGCTCGGGCCGTCTGGTCGGCCAGGCCGCGATCCAGCTGCATGGCGGCATCGGCATGACCGAGGAATATGCCGCCGGCCACTACTTCAAGCGGCTGACCATGATCGAGGGCGAGTTCGGCGATCACGATCACCATCTCGACCGCATGGTGGCGATGATCCGTCGCGCCGCCTGACCGGATTCCCCAGGAACCGGACCTCAAAAGGGGGCGGCGGCCGCTTGCGGCGCCGTCCCCTTTTTCGTGGCCATCCGCACCGACCGAACATTTGGTCTGCACGTCCCTCGCCTCGACTGCGGGCCTGAATTTCCAAGATCTCCAGGGAGGATCGAGGCTCATGGACTCGAAGATCATCAACCGGCGCGACCTCGACTTCATGCTCTACGACATGCTCGACGTCGAAAGCCTGACCACCCGGCCGCGCTTCGCCGACCATAGCCGCGACACCTTCGATGCGGCGATCGACCTGTCGATGAAGATCGCGACCGATCACTACCTGCCGCATCTGCGCAAGAACGACACCAACGAGCCGCGCTTCGAGAACGGCCGGGTGGTGATGATCCCCGAGGTGAAGGCCGCCGTCGATCAGTTCATCGAGGCCGGATTGCTGGCGGCGGGACAGGAAGAGGAATGGGGCGGCATGCAGCTGCCCACCACCGTCGCCCATGCCTGCTATGCCCTGTTCGACGGCGCCAACGTCGCCACCGCTTCCTACACCTTCCTGACCATCGGCGCCTCGAACCTGATCAAGAGCTTCGGCTCCGACGCGCAGCGCGAACGCTATCTGCGGCCGATGCTGGCCGGGCGCTTCTTCGGCACCATGGCCCTGACCGAGCCCCAGGCCGGATCGGGCCTGGCCGACGTCCGCACCCGGGCCGTTCCCCAGGACGACGGCACCTACCGGATCACCGGCAACAAGATCTTCATCTCGGCCGGCGATCACGAGCTGTCCGAGAACATCATCCACATGGTGCTGGCCCGGATCGAGGGCGCGCCGGCGGGCGTGAAGGGCATCTCGCTGTTCATCGTGCCCAAGGTGCTGGTCAACGAGGATGGCAGCCTGGGCGCACGCAACGACGTGGCGCTGGGCGGGCTGATCCACAAGATGGGCTGGCGCGGCACCACCTCCACCATGCTGAATTTCGGCGAGAACGGCGGCGCGGTCGGCTATCTGGTGGGCGAGCCCCACAAGGGCCTCAGCTACATGTTCCAGATGATGAACGAGGCGCGGATCGGCGTCGGCCGCTGCGCGGTGATGCTGGGCTATGCCGGCTATCTCCACTCGCTGGACTATGCCCGCAACCGCCCGCAGGGGCGGCTGCCCACCGACAAGGACCCCGCCAGCCCGCAGGTGCCGATCGTCAATCATGCCGATGTGAAGCGCATGCTGCTGGCCCAGAAGGCCGCGGTCGAAGGCGGGCTGGCGCTCACCCTCAGCTGCGCCCGGCTGGTCGATGAACAGGAAACCGGCGAGACCGAGGCCGCCCGCGCCGAGGCGCAGCTGCTGCTCGACATCCTGACCCCGATCGCCAAGGCCTGGCCGTCGGATTACTGCCTGGAAGCCAATGTCCATGCCATTCAGATCCATGGCGGCTATGGCTTCACCCGGGAATATCAGGTCGAGCAGTATTACCGCGACAACCGGCTGAACCCGATCCATGAAGGCACCAACGGCATCCAGGCGATCGACCTTCTGGGCCGCAAGGTGACGATGATGAACGGTGCCGCCCTGCAGGCCCTGGGCAAGCGCTACGCCCAGGCGATCACCGAGGCCCGCGCCTCGGGCGACGACCGGGTGCTGTGGCTGGCCGACCGGTTCGAAGAGGCGGTCGCACGTCTGCGCAAGACCACCGAAACCCTGGTGCCGATGGGGGCCGAAGGCAAGGTGGAGCTGTTCCTCGCCAATGCCACGGCCTATCTGCACCAGTTCGGCCATACCGTGCTGGCCTGGATCTGGCTGCGCCAGGCGACCACCGCCGCCCGGCTTGCCGCCGCGGCCCCGCATGACGCGGAGCGGGCCTTCCTGGACGGCAAATTCGCGGCCGCCCGGTATTTCTATGTCTGGGAACTGCCCAAGACCGCGGTCTGGGCCGGGATCCTGGAATCGAAGGACGACACCCTGCTCGCCACCGCCGACGCCTCGTTCTGAGGCGCCGGCGGCGCGGACAACCGACCGACAAGAAGACGCTCCACGGAAGGAAACGCCACCATGACCACCCGCATCGGCGTCGTCGGCGCCGGCATGATGGGCTCGGAGATCGCCCTGATCTTCGCACTTGCCGGCAATGACGTGCTGCTGACCGATCAGAATGTCGAGGCGGCCCGGGCCGCGATCGGCCGGCTCGAGGGCGTGCTCGACCGCGGCATCGGCCGCGGGCTGTTCTCGGAGACCGACAAGGGCCGCGCGCTCGGCCATCTTCGCGCGGCGGAAAGCCTTGAGGCCTTCGCCGATCGCGAACTGGTCGTGGAGGCGGTGTTCGAGGATCAGGAGATCAAGCAGGCGGTGTTCCGCCGCCTCGACGGCATTCTGGGGGCGGAGGCGATCATCGCCAGCAACACCTCGACCATCCCGATCTCCACGCTCGCCTCGGCAGTCTCCGCCGGGCGGCAGACCCGGTTCCTGGGCACGCATTTCTTCTCGCCCGTGCACCGCATGAAGCTGGTCGAGGTGATCCCCGGCTTCGACACCACCGACGAGGTGATCACGCGGGTGATGGATCTCTGCCGGGATGCCGGCAAGGAGCCGATCCGGGTCAAGGACGTGCCCGGCTTTGCGGTCAACCGCGTGCTCCACGCCTTCCTGATCGAGGCGGTGAAGCTGGTCGAGGAAGGCGTCGCCACCCCTGAGGACATCGACAAGGCCTGCCGGCTGGGCCTGGGTCACCCCATGGGGCCGTTCGAGCTGATGGACGTGGTGACCAACAGCCTCAGCCTTCAGGCGCAGGAAATCATGCACGACGCCTATGGCGAACGCTTCCGCCCGGCTTCCCTGCTCAAGCAGAAGGTCGCTGCCGGCCATGTCGGACGGAAGGCGGGGCGGGGCTGGAAGGTCTATCCGAAAGCATAGTGGGCACCTGCGGATGGATGCGACCGGACACTTCGGCTAGACTGTCCGCGAACTGGTTCACGCGGGGGAGACGGGATGGCCGGTCGGCGACGGACGATCATCCTCGTGGCATCCATCGCCGCACTTGCGGCTCTGGGCGTCGGAGCCTGGCGTTATGGCCCGGTTCTGGCCGTCGACCTGGCGGCAGATGCACTCACCCGCCGCGGCCTCGGGCCGGTAACGGTGGCCGATCGCCACTTCGCGGATGGCGCACTGGTTCTGGACGACGTGACGCTCGGCGCCCCCGCCGACGGCAGTTCAGCTGCCTCGGGCGCCCATGCCCGCCGGATCACCCTCGCCTTCACACTCGATGCGCTTCTCGACGGCCGGCTGGCGGATCTCAGGATCGACGGTCTGACGTTGCGGCTGGTCGAGGGGCAGCCCGGGCCGTTCGCGCCGCTTCTTCAGCCTGCCTCCGGCCCGGAAGAGACCACGCCCGCCCCGCTGACCCTGCCGGTCGACGGCGCCGCGATCGACGATATCGACGCAGCCTGGCTCTCAGCCGATGGCACGCCCCTGCTCCGCTTCCAGGGCAGCGCTGGCGCCGACCGCCTGTCCTCCGATCCGGACATCACCCTCACCGGCCGGCTCGCCTGGTCGACGGCCGACGGGGCCACCGACGCCGCTGCCGATCTGGCCCTGTCCGCCCGGCTGTCGCGTGCAGACGGCCGCGAACGCATCGAACTGGGCGGCGATGTGGCGCCGACCGGCGGCGGCCCCGGCTGGCATGTGGATCGCGACCGGCCGGTTCCGGTCGCCTTCACCCTGACCCGCAGCCTGGTCGATGGCGGCGTGCGGATCGACCTTGCCGACTGTCTCAACCTCCCGGCCCTGACCCTGGACGCAGGAGAGACAACGCTTCGCCTGAGCGAGGGACGGCTCTGCCCAATAGAGGGCCAGCCGCTGCTCGATCTGACCGATGGCGCCAGATCGGTTCAGGGGGTGCTCGCCGGGGCCCGGATCGACGGGGACGCGGTGACCGGCCGGCTGCCGACCGTCACGCTGGCCGGCGACCCGCTGGACGGCCCCCTGCAGATGACCGCGTCGGACGGGGATCTCCGGCTGCCGGCCGCCGATCTCGCGATTTCGGGGCTGACGGTCGAGGCCGGCATCGAAGCGCCGGATGCGCCGGAACCGGTGGTCACCATCGGCCGGCTGTCCGCCCGCCTGACGGACATCGCCACCCCGCTGCGCTTCGCGCCCCTCGACATCGCGCTCTCGGGCCGGGCTGCCGCCCAGGGCATCGAACTGGCGGGTGAGGTGCATGATCCGCGGCAGCGAGCCCGGGCCGACATCACCCTCTCCCACGACCCCGCCAGCGGGCGCGGTACGGCCCTGGTCAGACTGCCCGCCGTCACCTGGGCGCGCGAGCGGCTGCAACCGGCCGATCTGGTGCCGTCGGCGGGCGGCATCGTCACCGGTGTCGCCGGCCAGACGGCAGCCACCGCCACGATCCGCTGGGGCGGCGGCCCGCTGCGGCTGCGGCTGGTGGCAAGCCTCGCCAATGCCGGCTTCACCGCCGAGGCGGCGACCGTCTCGGGCCTGACAGGCCAGCTGGTGCTGACGGGCCCCGATCCCTGGGTCACCGACGGGCCGCAGACGCTCGACATCGGCCGGATCGAGGCGGGGCTGCCCCTGACCGACGGCCGGATGACCGCGATCCTGACCCCCACCACCTTCGATGTCGTCAACGCGGAATGGCCTTTCGCCGGCGGCCGCTTGTCGGTGGAACCGGTACGGGTGCCGCTGGGCGCGGGCGACCGGCGGGTGATCCTGCGGGCCGAGAACCTGGAACTCGGCCTGCTCGCCGCCTTTGCCGACGAACCGGCACTGAATGCCGACGGACGCATTTCCGGCTTCGTGCCGGTGGTGCTGGGGGACGAGGGTATCCGCATCGACCATGCCGAATTCACCGGCCAGGCCGGCCGGCTGAGCTGGGCATCGAATACGGCCGAGGCCGCGGCCGGCAGCGCGGGCGAAGGCGCCGACCTGCTGGCGCGTGCGCTGGAAGACTTCCGCATGCGGCATCTGCGCCTCACCCTCGACGGCCCGCTGGAGGGTGAGCTGACCGCGGGATTGTCGCTCGCGGGATCGAGCCCGGCGGTGTATGACGGGTATCCGATGGAGATCAACCTCGACGTCCGCGGGCCGCTCGCCCAGCTGCTCTCCGTCGAAGGGCGGCTGTTCGATTCCGGTGCGGAGGGTTTCGGCCAGTCCCTCGTGAAAGAGCAGTCGCGGATGAAGAGCCGGTCGCCCGAATAGCGACCCGATACCGCAGGCCGGGGAGGACAGGAATGGCCGGACCGATACGTTTGCTGCCGCTGGCAGGCATTCTGGTGCTGCTGGCGGCCTGCCAGCCGACCGTGAGGGTCGAGGCGCCCGAGAAGCCGATCGTCATCAACGTCAACGTCAAGATCGAGCACGAGGTCCGGGTCCGGGTCGAAAAGGACATCGAGGATCTGCTCGCCGAAGAGCCGGAGCTGTTCTGATGCCGACCCTGCCCGCCCGTCGCCGCACCGCCGCCCGGTTCATCGCCGTTCTGCTGGCCGCCGCCCTGCCCGTCGCCGCCGTCCTGCCATTGGCCCTGCCCCGCGCCGCCATGGCCCAGGAAGCCGGCCTCGATGCGCTGAAGGCGCAGGGGCTGGTCGGCGAGCGCTTCGACGGCTATGTGGGTGCCGTAAAGTCCCAGACCGATGCCGCCACGCAGCAGGTGATCGACCGGATCAACCTGCAGCGCAAGGACCGCTACCGGGCCATCGCCGCCAAGCGCGGCGCCTCGCTCTCGGCCGTCGAGCGTATCGCCGGCGCGCAGGTGATCGAGCGCGCCCCGTCCGGAACCTGGGTGATGCCGGAAGGCAGCGGCTGGGTGCAGAAGCCCTGAGGCCATGCCCCTGCGGGCGGAAGCCTTGCCGGCCCGGGGCAGACGCGGCAGGATCTGCAGGCCCCGGCAGGCCATCGAACGAGCCTCGGGGCCAACCGGAGGACCCGCCCGATGCTCGACGCTCCCCGCCCCGACGAAACCATTGCCGGATGGCGCGCCCGCTTTCGCTGGCAGATCCCGGCGCGGCTGAACATCGCCGCCCAGACCGCGGGCCGCTGGGCGCATGAGGCACCGGATCGCACGGCCCTGATCCATGTCGAGGAAGACGGCAGCCGCAAGGTCTTCAGTTTTGCCGACATCGACCGGCTGGCGGGGCGTCTGGCCGCCGGGCTTCTGCATCTGGGGGTCGGGCGCGGCGACCGGGTGGGGATCTGCCTGTCGCAGAGCCCCGAAGCGGCGCTGGCCCATATGGCGATCTACCGGATCGGCGCCATCGCCCTGCCGCTCTTCACGCTCTTCGGCCCGGAAGCGCTCGCCTATCGCCTGGCCGACAGCGGCACCCGTGCGGTGATCGTCGATCCCGGCCGGCTGGACGCCGTGATGTCGGTGCAGGCCGACTGTCCGGATCTTGCCCGGGTGATCGTGACCGGCCCCGAGCCGGTGCCGGCCGGCACCATCGCCTTCGACCGGCTGATCCGCGATGCCACCGGCACCCCGCCTGCGATCCTCGACACCGCGGCCGATGATCCCGCCGTGATCATCTATACCTCGGGCACCACCGGCAATCCCAAGGGTGCGCTGCATGCCCACCGGGTGCTGTCGGGCCATCTGCCGGGCGTGCAGATGCCGCACGACTTCCCGCCCCGGCCGGACGACCTGTTCTGGACACCGGCCGACTGGGCCTGGATCGGCGGGCTGTTCGACGTCCTGCTGCCGGCCTGGGCCATGGGGATCGGCGTCGTTTCGCAGCGCATGCGCAAATTCGACCCCGAAGCCGCCCTCCGGCTGATGGCGACGGAGCGGGTGCGCAACACCTTCCTGCCGCCGACCGCGCTGAAGCTGATGCGTGGCGTGCCCCGCGACCGGGTGCCCGCCGATCTGGCGCTCCGCTCCGTCGGCAGCGGCGGCGAGAGCCTCGGGTCCGAGCTGCTCGACTGGGGGCGCGAGGTTCTGGGCGTGCCGATCAATGAATTCTACGGCCAGACCGAATGCAATCTGACCGTGTCCTGCAACCAGCGGATCGAACCCTCGCCCCCGGGCGCCATGGGCCGCGCCGTGCCCGGCCATGAGGTGCTGATCGTCGACGAGGCGGGCCAGGCCGTGCCCGACGGCGAGACCGGCGAAATCGCGGTCAGTGCCCCCGACCCGGTGATGTTCCTGCGCTACTGGAACAACCCTGCGGCCACCGAGGCCAAGTTCTGCAACGGCCGGCTGCTGACCGGCGATATGGGCCGGCGCGACGCGGACGGTCTGTTCCACTTCATGGGTCGGGCCGACGATGTGATCACCAGCGGCGGCTACCGCATCGGCCCGGCCGAGATCGAGGACTGCCTGATCCGGCACCCGGCGGTGGCCATGGCCGCCGTGATCGGCAAGCCCGATCCGGTGCGCACCGAGATCGTGAAGGCCTTCGTGGTTACGGCCCCGGGGGTCGAGCCGTCGGACGATCTGGCCCGCGCGCTGGGCGCCCATGTTCGCGACCGTCTGGCGGCCCATGAATACCCGCGCGAGATCGCCTTCGTTACGGAACTGCCGATGACCGCAACCGGGAAGATCATGCGGCGTGTTCTGAAGCAACGCGAGGCGACAATAGGCGATTGACAATCATTCTCAGCATTGCCACTCTATCCATGCGAACGGTTCGCAGTGGCGGCGAAGTGCCCCTTCCCGCCACTGCAACCAGCCCCCGGATCGGAGTGCGGCTCAGCATGTATGTCTGCATCTGCAACGGATTGACGGAACGGCGTGTGCGCGAGGCTGCGGCCGGTGCGCGAAGTGTCTCGGGCGTCTACCGCGCCCTGGGGACCCGGCCGCAATGCGGCAAATGCGTCGACTGCGTCCGGGCCATGCTGCCCGGCTGCGGCAGCACCGGTGCCGAGGCGGCAAATGCGGCGGTTCCGGCGTCGATCCGCGCCTGACAATCACTCTCAGGCTTCGATCGCGCAGTTGCGACGCAAACTCAAGAAAAGCTCGAAGCTGCGACGCAAACTCAAGTAATTCCACGATTTTTTGAAGAATTCCAGCCTGTCCGCACTGGCCGCGGGACAGAGTTGTGGCTATAGTCTCGTTCAAAGCCGGCGCCTTCCCCTGCAGCCGGCATCGGGTCACGAGAACGAGGACGAGACGGCCATGAAGGGCGATCCGAAGATCATCAAGCACCTCAACACGGTGCTGAAGAACGAACTCACCGCCATCAACCAGTATTTCCTTCACGCCCGGATGCTGAAGGACTGGGGCTATCGCAAGCTCGGTCACGTGGAATACCACGAGTCGATCGACGAGATGAAGCACGCCGATAAGGTGATTGAGCGGATCCTGTTCCTGGAAGGTCTGCCCAACCTTCAGGATCTGGGCAAGCTGCACATCGGCGAGACCGTGCCCGAAATGCTCCAGGCCGATCTGGATCTGGAGATGAAGGCCGTCGGCGACCTGCGCGTCGCCATCGCCGATTGCGAGACCAAGGCCGATTTCGTCACGCGCGATCTGCTGCGCGAGATTCTGAAGAGCGAGGAAGAGCATATCGACTGGCTGGAGACCCAGCTGGGCCTGGTCGATCAGCTCGGCCTGCAGAACTATCTCCAGACCGCGGCCGGCGAGATCGAGGAGCCCTGATCCGGGCCGCGCCGACAGCGTTGATCAACGGAAGGGCCGGCAGTTTTCACTGCCGGCCCTTCTGCTTGAAGCCTTGCCGGTAATCCCGCCGGTTCATCCCTGCGGATCCACCCACCGGCCCTCGTTGACCATCGCGATGGCACGGTCGGTCTCGGCCTCGATCTCACGCAGGCGTGCGGCGCGGCGGTTCAGGTCGTCTGCGATCCCGCCCAGCCGCTCGACATGCCGGGCCAGCTGGCCGCGCTGATCGTCGAGGCGCCGGTGCTGATGATCCAGCGCCCCCCGCGCGGCGGCAAGATCGGCACCGGCGGCATCGATCGCCTCCAGCGCCCGCGACAGCCGGTCGACCGCACGCTGCCGGCGATCGAAAGCAACCACCACCGGTGCAGCCCCACGCACCGCATCCTTCGGCGGCATCGGCACGCGCTCACCGCGATGCCGGCCGAGTTCAACGATCTTCGCGCCATCCTCGGTCATGTGGGGCCTCCCATTCCGGTGGATCTGCCGGCCCCGGATATGGAAGGGCCCATTCCTATAAAAATGGGGCGACGGTTGTATGAGGGAAAGGCATGATTGACGGGAAAGATGCGAGGGGATATCCGCGCCCGACGACATACCCCCCCGCACCCATCGGCCATCAGGCGCTGCGCAGACGATCCAGGAAGCCGCTCATCGACCCGTCGAGATTGCGGGAGGCCGCGCCCAGCGCATCGGCGGCATGCCGCACCTGATCCGCCCCTTCCGACGTGCGGCGGCTGGCATCGGCGACATCGGCGATCGATGTCGACACCTCGCGGGACCCGGCACTCAGCTCGGCCACGCTGCGGGCGATCTCCTGGGTGGAACTGCCCTGCTGCTCGACGGCGGCCGCGATGGCACTCGCAATCTCGTTCAGCCGCAGGATCGTGTCACGCACGTCGCGGATCGCCTGGACCGCCTCTCCGGTGCGGTTCTGGATCGCTTCCACCCGCTGGCTGATCCGACCGGTCGCCTTGGCGGTTTCGGCCGCCAGGGTCTTCACCTCGCCCGCCACCACCGCAAAGCCCTTGCCGGCCTCGCCGGCACGCGCCGCCTCGATGGTCGCGTTCAGGGCCAGCAGATTGGTCTGGCCGGCGATCTCGCCGATCAGCCGCACCACCTCGCTGATCTCCTCGCTGGCCTTGCCCAGCTCCTCGACCGTGGTGTCGGTACGCTCGACCTGGGCGACCGCACCCCGGGCGATGGTCGATGCCTCCTGGACCTGATTGCCGATCTCGGCAACCGCACCCGAGAGCTGGCGGGTGGCATCGGAGACCGTCTCGGCGTTGCGTTCCGCCTCTTCACTGGCCGCCGCGACGGTCTGGGCACGCTCGTCGCCCCGGGCCGCAGCTGCGGTCAGCTCCGACGAACTGGCACCCAGCGCCGAAACCGCCTCTGCCAGCTGGTCGACCACGCCCTTGACCTCGGCCTCGAAAGTGGCGGCCAGATCGAGCATTTCCCTGCGCCGGATTTCCCGCTGCCGCTCTTCCTCTGCCGCCGCGCGGGCCTTGGCCGCCTCGACCTCGGCGGTGGTGTCGCGGAAGACCTGCAGGGCCTCGGTCATCCGGCCGATCTCGTCGCCGCCCGCCGGCGGCAGTTCCACCGTCAGGTCGCCGGCCGCGACCGAACGCATCGCCCGCTCCAGACGCCGCAAGCGGCCGATGACCCGCCGGCCGACATAGCCGAGCGCGATCAGCAGCGAGACCGCGACGCTCGCACCGGCAAGCGCGAGCAAAACCGTCCGGCTGCGGGCCAGGTCTTCGGTCGTGCGGCTGCGCACCTCGGCGATGGCGCCCGAGGTCTGGAAGACCAGCCCGTCGACATCTTCCGCCAGCAGCTGGCCGGCCTCGCGGGCGGCCTGCAGACGCTGGTCGACCTGGGTCAGCGCCGTGATTTCCGCCACGCGCATCTCGAAGACATTGTTTTTGTCGCCGGGCGTCGCCGCCTGGGAGAAGCGTGTCACCGCCTCGAGCAGGGGGCCCTTGTTCACCCGCTCGTCCAGGGCCTTGGTGTCGCGATCGAGCGCATAGGCGGCCGCCTGAAGCCGCTGACGCAGCCGTTCCAGATGTGTGGCGTTGGTGATGGTCGCGGTCTCGGCAACGATGCCCTGGGCGGCCGCGATGTCACCGCGCAGCTGGATGCTGAGCTGAAGGGCCGGCAGCTGCCGGCTGGTCAGATCATAGACCGCCTCCTGCAGCATGCCGAACTCGAACATGCCGGCGGTCGCCTCCGCCTTGTTGCGGAAGTCCTGGGAGATCCGCTGCGCCCCCGGAGAGATGGCCGCCAGATAGGTGTCGCGTGCACCGGCCAGGTCGCGGATGGCGGCTTCACGCCGGGCGGTCAGCGCATAGCGCTCTTCAACCGCCTTGAGCAGTTCATCGAGCCGGGCGATCAGGGCGTCGACATCCTCGCCGACCATGCCGACCAGGCCGGCATCCAGCCCGGCCGATTGCAGGGCGGCAAGATCGCCGCGCATGCCGCCGATCGCGGAGGTGATCGCCTGGCGTTCCTTGTCGAGCGCCTCGGCCGAGCCGGCACTGGCGACAGCCGGGGCCGAGGCCGCCAGCACCTCCGCCTGCCGGGCAAGACGCAGTGCCGCGGTCAGCGGCCGCACGCCCTGTTCCTGCACCTCCTCGAAGCCACGCTCCACCCGACCGTAAGAGATCCAGGCGACACCGCTCGCCACGACGGCCAGGATCGACACCACCGCAAAGGCCAGGAACAGCTTCGGCCCAAGCCCGATCCGGCCCAGCCGCCCGGGGCGCCGGACGTCCCGGCCGCGGGGCCCCTCGGCCCGGCGGCGCCGGAAACGTCGGCGACGGCCGGTTTCCGGTGCCGGCGTGGTCGTGACATCGGCTCCCGCACCGGTGGCCTGCTGGTCATGCTCGCTCATGTCGTCCCAACCTCCCCTGATCGTTCTTCTTTGTCGTTTCCGCGTCCTGCCCGCGGCATGCGACGGTCGGAGCCCCCCCGGCCCGGCCGTCGCATGGACCTTCATGACAACATCATTAAGGGATGAAACTTATCGGTCCGTTAACGCCAGACGATGATCAGCCGTCGCCGAGGCCGGCCACAGCAGAGAAAAGCGCGGCGCGCAAGCGGCCGGCATCGCCCTCGACCATCCAGATCACCCGCGATCCGGCCCCGACCTCGTCCCCGGCATCGAAAGAGGCGAGCGTCTGCCCCCGCGCCGGCCCGTGGAGGACGACCCGCAATCGCCCCGATACCGCCCTAACGGCCCCCGGCGCCAGCAGATCGGCGATGACGCAAGGATCGTGCAGAGGCGCCTCGTCGGCGGGCGCGCCGCCCATCCCGGGCAGCGGCGCCACCCGGTGCCGGTCGAGATAGGCCCCCAGCATGCCGGCGACGGCCCGCCCCGCCCGGCTGTCGAGGGCGGCATATCGGGCGATCTCGGCACGATCGGCGGTGACGGTATGGGTGAGCGTCAGCCCGTAAACGTAGAACGGCACGCCGTCGGCACCGGCCGCATCCAGGGTGGCCGCCACCCGTTCCAGCGCCTCGGGATCGACATAGGCGTTGAATTCGGCCGCAGGGGTGATGTTGCCGCGCCCGGCACTGCCGATCATGGCGCGCACCTCCAGCAGCCCGTCTGCGATGTCGGGCGCCATGATCAGCGCCGTCGCCAGATTTGTCAGCGGCCCCAGCGTCACCAGCCGGACCCGGCGGCCCTCTGCCGCCGCCCGCCGCAGCCGGTCGATCAGAAAGGTCACCGCATGGACCGGTTCCACCTCTCCCTGCGGCTCGGGCAGGCCGGCGCCGTCCAGACCGTCGGCACCGTGGACGTCGGCGGCGTCGGTCAGGGCGCCGATCATCGGCCCGGGGCAGCCGGCATAGACCGGAAGCGCTGCGGCATCCAGCCCGGCCGCCTCGCGGATCCGCAGCGCATTGCGCCGGGTGTGACGGAGCGCGACATTGCCCGCGACCACCGTCACCGCCTCGAGGCCGCTGAGGTGCCGGGCACCGATCGCCGCGAACAGGGCATGGGCGTCGTCAACGCCCGGGTCGCAGTCGATGATGGTGGGCGGCACGGCGACAGCGGTCATGGGCACGGCTTTCAAATGGCGTTCGGGGCCGACAGAGTGACATGTCCGATACCCGGGGGGGAAGAGGTCCGATACACGATATGGACGCCACGCGATATGGACGCGGCGGTTTCAACAGGTCAGGATGGTGAAAACACCCCGGGCCCGCCGGCTGATGCGGGGCACATCCCGGACCAGAAGGATGCGGAGTTCCCACCCCCATGACCGCCACCGTCACCGACCCGGCCCGTGCGCCGGGCGGCAGCCGCCGCGCCATTGCACTGCTGTCCCTGTCGCAGGGCTTCTACACCATCATGACCATGCTGCTGGTGACGGTATCGGCCCTCGCCGGCCATATGCTGGCCGAAGACAAGAGCCTGGCCACCCTGCCCTTCGCGCTGACCTTCATCGCCAATACCGCCACCACCATCCCGGCCTCGATGCTGATGGCGCGGCAGGGCCGGCGGGCGGGCTTTGCGCTCGGCGCCTGTCTCGGCATCGCCGGGGCGCTGCTCGCGGCCGTCGCCATCGCCATGGCGAGCTTCCTGCTGCTCTGTGCCGCCATGGTTCTGGTCGGCATGTCGAACGGCTTCAGCGTCTTCCTGCGCCATGCGGCGGGCGAGGCCGCGCCACGCGGCGGCGAGGCGCGGGCGATCGCCTTCGTCATCTCGGGCGGGCTGCTCGCCGCCCTGGTCGGCCCCACGCTGGCCGGCGCATCACGCGACGCGATATCGCCCTATCCCTTCCTCGGCACCTATCTGGTGATCGCCGGTGCCGCGGTTCTGATGCTGATTGCCGCCCTGGCCCTGGACCTGCGCAAGCCGGCCGGCACGGTCAAATCGCTCTCGGGCGGGCTGGGCGCCGCCTTCCGGCGGCCGCGTTTCGTGATCGCGATCCTGGCCGGCATCACCGCCTATACGGTGATGAACCTGCTGATGACCGCAACACCGCTGGCGATGGTCGCCTGCGGGCTGGATTTCACCTCCACCGCCCAGGTCATCCAATGGCATGTGCTCGGCATGTTCGCCCCGGCGCTGATCGTCGGCCGGCTGATCGAACGTTTCGGCCTGATGCCGATGATGCTGGCCGGCTGCCTGCTGATGGCGATGGCGATCGGCGTCGGCGCCTCAGGGATCAGCGTCTGGCATTTCAGGATCAGCCTCACCCTGCTCGGCCTCGGCTGGTCGGCCCTGTTCGTCGGTGCCACCACCCTGGTATCGCTGTCGCTGCTGCCGGCCGAACGGGGCCCGGGTCAGGCTGCCAATGATTTCCTGGTCTTCGGGCTGGTGGCGCTCTCGGCCTTTTTCTCGGGCCAGCTCATCGAGCGCTTCGACTGGGCCACGCTCACCCTCTCGGCCCTGCCGCCGGTGGCGCTGACGGCCTGTGCCCTGGCCTGGCTCTGGGCCATGGAAGGCACTCGCCCGCGCGCCATAGGCGTCTGATCGTCATGCGCCACAACGCCCGGATGAACCATCCGGGCGTTTTTCTTTTCCATAAAGAAATCATCAGTAGAATTTTGGATTGAAAAAGAAGCATCTCCGTGGAATCTTCTGCTGGCGAAAAGGCAGGGGGCAGTTCCATCCGCCGCGCGGCCACGCCACCGGTCCGCGCCGCACGGAGACCACTGATGACCGCGACACCGGAGACATCCCGGATCGTGGAGCTGGCCGCCGGTGACGGTATTGCCGTTGCACCGGCCCGTTGGAGCTTTGCCGGCGATGTCGCCGGCAAGTTCGACGGCCATGTCTCCCGATCCGTGCCGCTTTACGACAGCGGCCATGATCTGACGGCCAGGCTTTCGGACTATTTCGTCCGGGCGGGGTCCACCGTCTACGAGATCGGCACCTCCACCGGCACCCTGCTGCGCCGGCTGGCGGCACGCCATGGCGACCTCGCCGACACCCGCTTCATCGGGCTGGACGTGGAACCCGACATGATCGCCCATGCCCGGCAGGTCCATGCCGACATGCCGAACATGTTCTTCCAGACCGCCCGGGCGGAGCGCTTCGCCTTCGAACGCTCGGACCTGATCACCGCCCATTACACGGTGCAGTTCATCCCGCCCAAACATCGGCAGGCGCTGTTCGACCGGATCTGGGACGCCCTCGACTGGGGCGGCGCCTTCATCCTGTTCGAGAAGGTGCGGGCCAACGACGCCCGTTTCCAGGATGCCTTCACCACGCTCTACAACGAATTCAAGCTCGCCAACGGTTACGACCATCACGAGGTCCTGGCCAAAAGCCTGAGCCTGAAGGGCAAGATGGAGCCCTTCACCTCCGAGGCGAATGTCGACTTCATGCGCCGGGCCGGGTTCACCGACATCATCACGGTCCAGAAATATCTCTGCTTCGAAGGGTGGCTCGCGATCAAATGACCGACATGTCCCTGCCCCTGACCCGTTTCGCGGTGCGCGGTACCAGCTTCGCCCTCCACGATCCGGGCGACACCGTGGCGCGCGAAACCTTCTCGGCCATCGGCTATGAACCCGCCGTGGTCGATCTGCTCGACCGGATCGCGGACAGGCTGCCGGCCGCCACCTTCTGCGATGTCGGCGCGCTGCACGGCTATTACCCCTGCCTCGTCGCCGCCCGCTATCCAGGCTGGCGGGTGGAGGCTTTCGAGCCCAACCCGCAGGCTTTCGAGGTGCTGGCCGGAAACATCCGCCGCGCCGGAGATGTCCATGCCACCAGGGAACCCGGCCGCGCCCATTGTCTGGCGCTCAACGACACCGGCGACAGCCTGCATTTCCGTGGCCGGACCATCGTCGCCCCCGACACGCCGGACGCGATCATCGTGCCCGGCCGGCGCTTCGACGATCTGGCCTGCGACCTGCCCGCCGGACCGCTGGTGGTGAAGATCGACGTGCACGGTGCCGAGGGGGTGGTTCTGGCCGGCATGACCGCCTGCCTGGCCGGCAGCCTGCCCGGCATCGACCTTCGGGCCGTGCTGATCGAGGTGCATGCCCATCATCTGCTGGTCGGCGGCCACGACTATGAAGGCATGCTGGGGCGGCTGGAAGGCGCCGGGCTCGAGGTGTTCGAGATCCGCGACTTCCGCGATACCGATACCGCACTGCCGGTGCCGCTGACCGGGGAAACCCGGCGGCGCTTCGTCGATCCCGCGCTCTGGACCCAGGCGCAGATCGATCGCGAACGGCTGATCCTGGCCACCCGTCCCGGGACCTTCCGACCTTGACCGCACAGCTGTTCGGATCGGTGATGCTGCTGGCGGTGGTGCATCTCGCCGCCATGCTCTCCCCCGGGCCGACCGCGCTGATCGTGCTGCGGCACGGCGCCGAACCCCGCATGGGGCCGATGGCGCCGCTGGTCTCGGGCATCGTCGGGGCGACGGTCACCAATGTCGCGCTGATGATGGCGGGGGTGGCGGCGGTGATCGCCGCCTCCCCCGCCCTCGGCCTGGCCCTGGCGTTGGGCGGCGCCGCCTATCTGGTCTGGCTCGGCATCCGCAATCTGATGGCCGCGGTCACCAAGATGCGCCACCGCCGCGCGGCACGCGCTGCGGCAGCCCCGGTCCCGCCCCCGCCGCAGCGTCGCTCGCCGGCGGCGCTGTTTCGCGACGGCTATCTGGTCAACCTGCTCAACCCCAAGATCGCGATCTTCTATGTCAGCATCTTCTCGCAGGTCGCCACCCCCGATCTGCCGCGTGCAGCCCTTGCGGTCTTCGGCGGCCAGCTGATCCTGCAATCGGCCCTGTTCTGGTCGTGTTTCGCGATCCTCGCCCGATCGGGCGTGATCGCCCGGGCGGTCGATGCCTCCAATGGCTGGGTCGATTTCGTCTTCGGCGGCGCGCTGATCGGCTTTGCCACCACACTTGCATGGAGTGCCCTGTGACCGCCCCCTCCCCCGCCAATCAGCCCTCTTTGACCAGTGTCGACTGGAGCAGCATCCCGGCCCCCGTCGATGACGGTGCCGCCGCACATCTGACCGGTGCCCGTCTGCCGGATCTGGCCCTGCCCTCGACCGCGGGCGGCACCGTCCGTCTGGCCGATCTCGCCGGCTGGAGCGTGCTCTATTTCTATCCGATGACCGGCCGGCCGGATCAGCCCCTGCCCGAGGGCTGGGACATGATCCCTGGTGCCCGCGGCTGCACGCCGCAGTCCTGCGCCTTCCGCGACCATGCCGCCGAGCTGGCCGAGGCCGGGGTCTCCGCGCTCTATGGCATCTCCACCCAGGACACCGCCTGGCAGCGCGAGGCGGCAGAGCGGC
The DNA here is from genome assembly GCF_039634785.1 of Tistrella mobilis. Classification (NCBI taxonomy): domain Bacteria; kingdom Pseudomonadati; phylum Pseudomonadota; class Alphaproteobacteria; order Geminicoccales; family Geminicoccaceae; genus Tistrella; species Tistrella mobilis. The sequence continues at coordinate 107,285 of NZ_JBBIAB010000007.1, forward strand.
TGCACCTGCCCTTCCCGCTGCTGTCGGACGCAGATCTGCAGGTGACCCGGGCGCTGAACCTGCCGGTGATGGAGGTGGGCGGGCACCGGCTGATCCGCCGGCTGACCCTGATCACCCGCGATGCTGTGGTGCAGCAGGTGTTCTATCCGGTCTTCCCGCCCGACCGGAATGCGGGCGATGTGCTGGACTGGCTGCGCCGGCGCTGACGGCCAGCCCCACACCCTTCAGCCCCACACCTGTCAACCCCTGACCGGCGGCCGGAGCGTGCGAACCGCACCGGCCGCCAGGAAGCACAGGATACCGGCGGCGAAGAAGGCCGGCAGATAGGTGCCGAGTTCGCTCCGCGACAGCCCGGCGCCGAAGGCCGCGGTGGCGGCGCCGATCTGGTGGCCGGCGAAGATCCAGCCGAAGACCATCGGCGCCCGCTCCCGGCCGAAGCGGTCGGCGGTGAGTTTGATGGTCGGCGGCACCGTCGCCACCCAGTCGAGACCATAGAACATCGCGAACAGCGACAGGCCGTAGAGGGTGAAATCCGAATAGGGCAGGAAGACCAGCGACAGCCCGCGCAGGCCATAATACCAGAACAACAGCTTGCGGTTGTCGTAGCGATCCGACAGCCAGCCGGACAGCACCGTGCCGATGAAATCGAAGATGCCCATCAGGGCCAGCAACCCGGCGGCCCTGACCTCGGCCACGCCGAAATCGACACAGAGCGGTACCAGATGGGTCTGAACCAGGCCATTGGTGCTGGCGCCGCAGATGAAGAAGGTCAGGAACAGCACCCAGAAGACCCTGGTCCGTGCCGCATCCTTAAGCGCGCCGATGGCCGCCAGGGCGACCGAGGCGCCAGCCGGGCCTGCCGGCGGCGGCATCACCTCGGTCTCGCCATAGGCCGGCAGGCCCAGATCGGACGGGCGGTCGCGGAGCAGGATCAGGGCCAGGATCGCCGCCAGCGCCATCAATCCGCAGAGCAGCATCACCGCGGGGCGCCAGCCCATGCCGTCGGCGATCCAGGCGATCAGCGGCATGAACACCAGCTGGCCGGTGGCGGTGGAGGCGGTCAGCAGGCCGATCACCAGGCCGCGCCGCTTCACGAACCAGCGGGTCGCGACCGTCGCCCCCAGCACCATGGCGATCATGCCGGTGCCGATGCCGACAACCACGCCCCAGAGCAGGATCAACTGCCAGAGTTCGGTCATCGCCAGCGAGAGCGCCAGCCCGCCGCCCACGGTGGACAGCGACGCCAGCACCATGCGCCGGACGCCGAAGCGGTTGATCAGCGCGGCTGCAAACGGCCCCATCAGGCCGAACAGCAGCAGGCGGATCGCCATGGCGCCGGAAATCTCGGATGTCTGCCAGCCGAAATCCCGCTGCAACGGCAACAGCAGCACGCCGGGCGCGCCCACCGCCCCTGCCGCCACCAGCATGGTGAGAAAGGTCGTGCCCGCGACCACCCAGCCGTAATGGATCCGCCGGCGGGCAAGGGCCGCCGCGATCACCGTCGATGCCATTCGTCCGCTCCTGCCCAGGCCCGGCAGCCGTCGGCTGCCCTGCCGTCCACCGCCGCATTGCCGCCCAACGGCGTTCGGTTTATGATGACGGCCATCATGTTTTATTGATGATGAACGTCATACCCGCCGTCAAGAGCAGATCGATGCATGCGCGACCGATCGACGTGCGGAAGAAAGGGGGCCAAAGCGGTGAAGGTGACCAGGGAACAGGCGGCCGCCAACCGGGCCGCCATCGTGAAGGCGGCCGGTCGGCTGTTTCGCGAGCGCGGCTTCGATGGTGTCGGCGTGGCCGAGATCATGAAGGCCGCCGGGCTCACCCATGGCGGCTTCTACGGCCATTTCGCATCCAAGGACGCACTTGCCGCCGAAGCCTGCGGCAAGGCCTTCGGCGACACGATCGAGCGGCTGGAGGCGGGGCGCGACCAGGCGGGCCGCGATCTCGGCCGCTTTGTCGAGACCTATCTGTCCGACACCCATCGCAGCCGTCGCGACATCGGCTGCCCGATCGCGGCATTGGCGACCGACGTGCCGCGGCAGGAGCCCGGCGTACAGACGAGCTATGCCGAGGGTGTCGACCGTTTCATCGACACCCTGGCGGCGCGCTTCCCGGCACTGGCCGGAACCGAGAGCGATCGCAACCGGGCGATCCTGGTGATGTCGGCCCTGGTCGGCGGTCTGGCACTTGCCCGCGCCACCGAGGCCAGTGACCGCGCCCTCTCGGACGAGATCCTGGCCGCAGTGCGCGACGAGATCACGAAGCTTCCCCGGACCTGACCGTCGTCACCGGCCGGAGGGCACGTGATCCTCGATTCCGATCCGCCCCAGATCGAAGGGGGTGGTCTGGTAAATCTCGTTGATCCAGTTGCCGATCAGCAGATGGGCATGGCCGCGCCAGAGATTGTGAGGCAGACGGCCGGGATCGTCGCCGGGGAAATAGCCGACCGGCAGGGTCACCGGCACCTCGGCCGCGACGTCCCGGTGATATTCTTCCGCCAGCGAGACCGTGTCGTATTCCAGATGGTTGAACATGTGCAGCGCCCGGTGGGCCGGGTCGTCGAGCAGACAGAGACCGGTCTGATCGCTTTCGGCCAACACGGTCATGCCGCTCGAAGCGGGCACATCCTCGGCCCGCACCTCGGTCCAGCGCGAGACCGGCGTGGTGAAGATGTCCGGAAAGCCGCGCAGCCAGGGCGAGGCCGGCGCCAGCACCCGGTGGGCATAAAGCCCGAAGGCCTTGGCGGGCAGGTCGTATTTGGCCATGCCGTGGAAGTGATGCACCGCCGCCTGCGCGCCCCAGCAGATCGTCAGGTTGCGATGAACATTGGTCTGGGTCCAGTCGAGGATCCGGCGCAGCTCGTCCCAGTAGGTGACCTCTTCGAAGCGCAGCCGCTCCACCGGCGCACCGGTAATCACGAACCCGTCGAAGCGTTCGGTCGCAACCTCGGCCCAGGGCCGGTAGAAGGCCGACATATGGTCGGTGGCGGTGTGGCGCGAGACATGATCGGTGATCTTGACCAGGGTCAGCTCCACCTGCAGCGGCGTGGAGCCGAGCAGCCGGGCGAACTGGGTCTCGGTCCGGATCTTGTTGGGCATGAGGTTGAGCAGACCGATGCGCAGCGGGCGGATGTCCTGGCGGACCGCGTCGGTCTCGCCCATCACCATCACCCCTTCCGCTTCCAATGTGCGGCGGGCGGGCAAATCGTCAGGAATCTTGATCGGCATCGGCGCGTCCCCACTCGGCATGTCAGGGGCGGACGCGGTGGCGTGATCCGTTTGATTGCCGGCTCGGCCACATCTTCCCGATCACAGGGATCACCGGGAGTGCCACCTTGCCCGGATGCGGCAGGTTGGCGTTGGGCGTCGCCCCAACTCTTGATGTGGCGCGGATCATAAGGCCATCGCACCCGCTCCGCAATGGCCGCCATGCGCGCCGCTGCGAAGCGGGTGGGACTGCCCGTCGCTTCAGTCGCCGCCATCGGCGATGGTGGTCATCAGCCGGGTGTCGCCGCCGGCCGCGGCGGTGTTGACCGACAGCACGCGCTCGACCGCAAACCGATGCAGATAGCGCGGTCCCCCGGCCTTGGGGCCGGTGCCCGACAGCCCCTCGCCGCCGAAGGGCTGGGTGCCGACCACCGCCCCGATCATGCTGCGGTTGACGTAGAGATTGCCCACCCGGGCCAGCTCCGCCACCCGGCGCACCGTCCGGTCGATGCGGCTGTGCACGCCCATGGTCAGCCCATAGCCATAGGCATTGATCCGCTGCACCACGGCTTCCAGATCACGCGCCTCGTAGCGCCAGATATGGAGCACCGGCCCGAAGACCTCGCGGGTCAGGCGGTCGGGGCTGTCGATCCGCCAGGCGGTCGGGGCGAGGAAGGTCCCGGCTTCGGCCCTGGCCGGCAGCGGTGCCTCGGCGATCTTCGTCTGGCCGGCCGCCTTCAGCGCCGCCAGATGGGCCTTCAGCCCGTCCAGCGCCTCGGCATCGATCACCGGCCCGACATCGGTCGCAAGCCGCATCGGGTCGCCCACCTCCATCACCGCCATGGCGCCGGCGAGCATGGTCTCGATCCGGTCGGCGACATCCTTCTGCACACACAGCAGGCGCAGCGCCGAACAGCGCTGGCCGGCAGAGCCGAAGGCCGAGGTCAGCACATCCGCCACCACCTGTTCGGGCAGCGCCGAACTGTCGACGATCATGGCGTTGAGCCCGCCGGTCTCGGCGATCAGCGGCACGATCGGCCCGTCACGCCCCGCAAGGCCGCGGTTGATCAGCTTTGCGGTCTCGGTCGAGCCGGTGAAGGCGATGCCGGCGATCCGGTCGTCGGCGACCAGCTTGGCCCCCACCCGGGCGCCGTCGCCGGGCAGCAGCGCGATGGCGCCGGCCGGCACGCCGGCCGCCAGCATGTGACGCACCGCCCAGGCGGCGATCAGGGGCGTCTGCTCGGCAGGCTTGGCCAGCACCGCATTGCCGGCGGCCAGCGCCGCCGAGACCTGGCCCGTGAAGATCGCGAGCGGGAAGTTCCAGGGCGAGATGCAGGCAAAGACGCCGCGCCCCGCAAGCCGGATCTCGTTGCTCTCGCCCACCGGTCCGGGCAGGGTGACGGGGCCGGCGAAATCGGCGCGCGCCCGGGCGGCGTAGTAGCGCAGAAAATCGATCGCCTCGCGGATCTCGGCCAGGGCGTCGGGCCAGGTCTTGCCGGCCTCGCGGATCAGGATCGCGAAGGCGCGGTGGCGGTCTTCCCAATAGCGGTCGGCGATCGCCTCCAGCACGGTGGCGCGGGCGGGCCCGCCCAGCGCATCCCAGCGGCCCCAGGCAGCGCGGGCAGCCGTGATCGCCGCCTCGACCGCGGCATCGTCGGCCTCGGCCACGCGCCCCACCACCACCGACCGGTCGGCGGGGCTGCGGATCTCCGCAAAGGCGCCGCCACGATCCCGGCCTTCGACGATCGCCGAGGCCTCGGCGGGCGTGGCGGCGGCAGCGGCGACGGCGGCGTCCAGCTCCAGCACCACCAGCGGATCGGCCAGATCCAGCCCCTGGCTGTTCGGCCGTTCGGGGGCGTAGATCGCGCCCGGCAGCGGGATCGACGGGTTGGGCCGCGAGGCCCGGCCGGCAAGCTTCGCCACCGGATCAGCGACCAGATCGCCGATCGCGACACTCTCATCGGCCAGGCGATGCACGAACGAGGTATTGGCCCCGTTCTCGAGCAGGCGCCGGACCAGATAGGGCAGAAGATCCTCATGTGCGCCGACCGGCGCATAGATCCGGCAGCTGACGCCGCCCTTCGACGGCGCATCGCCCAGCGCCGCCTCGTAAAGCGGCTCGCCCATGCCGTGCAGGCGCTGATATTCGAAGCGGCGGTCATTGCCGGCCATCACGTCGATCGCCGCCACGGTATGGGCGTTATGCGTGGCGAACATCGGATAGAGCCGGTCGCGGGCCGCCAGCATGCGGCGGGCGCAGGCCAGATAGGAAACGTCGGTCGCCTCCTTGCGGGTGAAGACCGGGAAGGAGCTGAGGCCGCGTTCCTGCGCCCGCTTGATCTCGGTGTCCCAATAGGCGCCCTTGACCAGGCGGGTGGGGATGATGCGGCCGGTGCGGCCGGCCAGGTCCACCACATGATCGATCACCGCATGGGCGCGCTTCTGATAGGCCTGGACCGCCAGCCCCAGACCGTTCCAACCGGCAAGCGCCGGGTCGGCCGCGGCAGCTTCCAGCAGGTCGAGCGAGATGTCGAGCCGGTCGGCCTCTTCGGCATCGATGGTGAGCCCGATGCCCACCGCCTTCGCCTCGCGGGCCAGTTCGGCCAGCCGGCCGCCCAGCGCCTTCAGCATCCGGCCATCCTTGGCCGCCTCGTAGCGCGGATGCAGCGCCGACAGCTTCACCGACACGCTGGGACGGGTGATCTCGTCCAGCTCCCGCGGGGCCGCCTTGCCGACCGCGCGGATCGCCGCCAGATAGGCCTCGTGATAGCGGGTGGCATCGGCCTCGGTGCGGGCGGCCTCGCCCAGCATGTCGAAAGAGTGGCGCCAGCCCTTCGCCCAGCCGGTGCGGGCGCGATCCAGCGCTTCCTGAATGTTTCGCCCCTGGACGAACTGCTTGCCCATCATGCGCATCGCGGCATGCAGGGCCTGGCGGATCACCGGCGCGCCCGACCGCGACACAAGCCGGCCGATGGCCGAAGAGGCACCGCCGGCCACGTCCTCGGGCGCCAGCCGGATCACCCGGCCGGTCAGCATCAACCCCCAGGTTGATGCATTCACGAACAGGCTGTCGGCGCGGCCCAGATGCGCATCCCAATCGGCCTCGCCCAACTTGTCGCGGATCAGCCGGTCGGCGGTCGCGGCATCGGGCACGCGCAGCAGGCTTTCGGCCAGGCACATCAGCACCACACCTTCGCGGGTGCCGAGCCCGTATTCCTTGAGGAAGGCCTCGACGCCGCGCGCCGGCTCGTCTCCGGCGCGGACCTTGGCGACCAGCGCCTCGGCGCGGCTGCGCACGGTCGCGGCCATGCCATCGGGCAGGCGGGCATCCTCGATCAGCCGGGCGGTGATCTCGGCCTCGGGGGCGAGGTTCAGCTCCGCGATCCGGCGGCGGCCGGCATCGGTGGTGAGAGCGAAGGGACGAGCGTCGGTATCGCGGATCATGATGTGTCGTCTCCGGAGGGGCGGCACGCGGTTGGGCGCCAGAGCCAGACCGGAAGAGATCGGGCGGATGGGGCGCAATCTCCGGAGATTACCCGTGAGCAGGCAGAATGTGCGGCTGTTCTGGCGGTTGCGGCGTTATATTCTTTGCCTGAACCCCGATCCGGCAGCATGAGATCCGCCAATGACCGATGACGCCACACAACGCCCGCTCGACCGCATCGACCGGCGCATCCTGACCGAGCTTCAGAGCGACGGCCGGCTGACCAATGTCGAGCTGTCGCGCCGGGTGCATCTCTCCCCCACACCCTGTCTCGAACGGGTCCGGCGGCTGGAGCGCGCGGGCTATATCCGCGGCTATCGCGCCGAACTCGACCCGGCCATGCTGGATCGCGCCCTGCTGGTCTATATCGAGGTCAGCCTGGACCGCACCGACGAGACGGTGTTCGAAGCCTTCAAGGCGGCGATCCGCCAGCAGCCGGATGTGCTGGAATGCCATATGGTCGCCGGTGGTTTCGACTATCTGGTCAAGGCGCGGCTGGCCGATATGGCGGCCTATCGCCGCTTCCTGGGCGACTGCCTGGTCAGCCTGCCGGGGGTGCGCACCACCCATACCTATGTGGTGATGGAAGAGGTGAAGACCGACGCGCGGTTGCCGGTGGATTGATCCCCGACCGCGAGATGTGACGTCTGTTATCACGCGCCGGAAACGGCCTGTTCACGAGAGCGGCCACTTCCGCACCGCAACAGGCCGCCCCATCTGGACGGATGCATGCCCGCGGCATCTGACGGGCCCACCCCGGCGCCTCGGCCGGCGGCCGGCCCGCCGCTCCGCATTTTTTCGTCCGAGGATACCTGACCCGATGACCGACCAGATTTCCGATGCCCGCCTGTTCCTGCCGGTGACGCTGGGCTCGCTGACGCTCGCCAATCGCATCGCCATGGCGCCGCTGACCCGCTCGCGCGCCGGCGCCGACGGCGTGCCCTCGCCGCTTGCCGCCACCTATTACGCCCAGCGCGCCGCGGCCGGCCTGCTGATCACCGAGGCGACCAATATCAGCGCCGAAGGCCGCGGCTATGCCTGGACCCCGGGCATCTTCACGCCCGCGCAGGTGGCCGGCTGGAAGGCGATCACCCAGGCCGTCCACGCCCAGGGTGGCCGGATCTTCATGCAGCTCTGGCATACCGGCCGGATCTCGCATCCCAGCCTGCAGCCGGGCGGCGTGCCGCCGGTGGCGCCCTCGGCCATCCGCCCGGAAGGCCAGGCCTTCACCGAAGCGGGCTTCGTGCCCTTCGAAACCCCGCGCGCCCTTTCCGCCGACGAGATGCCGCGGCTGATCGAGGATTATCGCAAGGCGGCGGAGAATGCCAAAGCCGCCGGGCTCGACGGCGTCGAGATCCACGGCGCCAACGGCTATCTGCTGGAACAGTTCCTGCGGGACGCCACCAACACCCGCACCGACGACTGGGGCGGCAGCATCGAGAACCGCGCCCGGCTGCTGCTGGCGGCGACCGATGCCGCGATCTCGGTGTTCGGCGCCGACCGGGTGGGCGTGCGGCTCTCGCCGGTGACCCCGGCCAATGATGCCGGCCAGGATTCCGACCCGGCCGCGCTTTATGGCCATGTCGCCACGGAACTCGGCCGGCGTGGCATCGCCTTCATCCATGTGATCGAAGGCGCGACCGGCGGCCCGCGCGACAATCAGCCCTTCGACTATGCCGCCCTGCGCAAGGCCTTCGGTCGCCATGGCTGGATCGTGAACAACGGCTATGACCGCGCGGCCGCGATCGCCGCGATCGACGAAGGCCGGGCCGATATGGTCGCCTTCGGCCGGCCGTTCATCTCCAACCCCGATCTGGTCGACCGGCTGCGCCGAAACGCGCCGCTGGCACCGCTCGATCGCGACACGCTCTATGGCGGCGGTGCCAGGGGCTATGTCGACTATCCGACCCTTGATGGCCGGGTCGCCGCCGCGTGACCTGAGGGACCGTCTCCGACGCCCCCTCCGGCGGGCCGGGTTCCGCCTGCAATTGCAGGCAGGGCCCGGCCCGTTCGCGTGTTGATGGCCGCCGGACGTCCCCCTTGATGGACGCGGGATTCCGCCCGGTGGACGGCAGTGGAAATCTGCCGGGGCCACGGCTTGCGGGAATTGTGCGGCCGCCCCGGGGCTGGCATGCTGCCCGGCGCGCCGGCCCCCGCAGTGACGACCCCCATGCTCACGACCCGCATCGTAACGAGCCGCATCGTTACGACCCGGGGGCCCGGATGGCGCAACGACCACCAGGGAGGCAAGGAACCCATGAGCGGCACGAACGAGATCAAGCGGAGCTGGCAGCACTATATCGACGGCCGCTTCGTCGACAGCCTGGACGGCACCCGCATCCCGGTGGTCAACCCGGCGACCGGAGAGGTCATCGCCGACATCGCCTGCGCCAAAGCCGCCGATGTCGACATGGCGGTGGCCGCCGCGCGCAAGGCCTTCAACGCCCGCCTGCTGCAGAACATGAAGCCGGTGGAACGGTCGCGGATGATGCACCGCATCGCCCGGATCCTGCTGGAGCGGACCGAGGAGATCGCGCTGGTCGAAACTCTCGACAACGGCAAGCGTATCTCGGCTGCACGTGGCGACGTCGCCGCGGCCGCGCGCTATTTCGAGTATTACGCCGGCATGGCCGACAAGCTGGAAGGCAAGTCGATCCCGCTCGGCCCCGACTATATCGACTACACCGTGCATGCGCCCTTCGGCGTGTCGGCCCAGATCGTGCCCTGGAATTTCCCGCTCCAGATCGGTGCCCGCTCCATCGCCTGTGCGCTCGCCACCTGCAACACCGTGGTGATGAAGACCCCGGAGCTTTCGGCCCTGTCGCTGGCAGCACTCGCCCAGGCGGTCCACGATGCCGGCGTGCCGGCCGGTGTCGTCAACATCCTGACCGGCTTCGGCCACGAGGCGGGTGCCGCCCTCGCCGGCCATGGCGATATCGACCATCTGGTCTTCACCGGCTCGGTCCAGACCGGCAGCCGGATCCTCCATGCCCTGGCCGACCGGGTCGTGCCGGCGGTGATGGAGCTGGGCGGCAAGTCGGCCGGCGTGGTGTTCAGGGATGCCGATATCGATCAGGTCATCACCTCGACCCGCGGCGGCATCTTCACCAATGCCGGCCAGGTCTGCTCGGCCTCGTCCAGGCTGGTGGTGGAACGGCCGGTCTATGACCAGGTGGTGGAGCGCATGGCCGCCGCCGCCTCGGCGCTGAAGATCGGCCCGGGCATCGAGGATGCCGAGCTGACCCCGGTGATCTCGGACGGCCAGCTCGACAAGATCGAGGCCATGTGCCTGCGCGCCGTTCAGGCCGGCGCCACCGCCGCCGCCGGCGGCCGCCGGGTCGACCGGCCGGGCTATTTCATGGCGCCGACCGTCATCGCCGGCACCACCCCCTCCTCCGAAATCGCCCAGAACGAAGTCTTCGGCCCGGTGTTGACCATCCTGCCCTTCGATGATGCCGAAGAAGCACTCGCCATCGCGAACGGCACCGATTACGGTCTCTGTGCGGGTGTCTACACCCGCGATCTGGCCCGGGCGCATCTGGTGGCGGACCGCCTGATCGCCGGCCAGGTCTTCGTGAACGAGTGGTTCGCCGGCGGCATCGAAACGCCGTTCGGCGGCATGAAGCGGTCGGGCTATGGCCGGGAGAAGGGCGTCGAAGCCCTGCTCGGCTATGTCCAGACCAAAAACGTCGCGATCCGGCTGACCGCCGGCGCGACCGGCCGTCCGGGCGCCTGACAGGGTCCGGGCGTCCTCCCCACGACCGAAGGAGCAAGCTGAGCCATGTCGGGCAAGATCGAGGCGCGTCTCGCAGAACTGGGCATCACCCTGCCGGTGCCCGCCGTCCCCGTCGCGAATTACGTGCCTTATGCCGTGACCGGCAATCTGGTCTACACCTCCGGCCAGGTCCCGGTCGCCGATGGTGCGGTCGTCTGGAAGGGCAAGGTCGGTGGCGAGCGCTCGATCGAAGACGGCGCCGCCGCGGCCCGGCTTTGCGCGCTCAACTGCATCGCACAGCTCAAGGCCGCCTGCGGCGGTGATCTCGACCGCGTGAAGCGGATCGTGAAAGTGGTGATCTTCGTGTCCTCCGCCGCCGGCTTCAACGGCCAGCCGCAGGTGGGCAACGGTGCCTCGGACGTGCTGGTCGACATCTTCGGCGATGCCGGCAAGCATGCCCGATCGGCGGTGGGGGTGAACGAACTGCCCCTGGATGTGACGACGGAAGTCGAGATCGTCGCCGAGATCGCCTGATCCGGATCCGAACCGCCGCAGCCCCCCGGGCTGCGGCGGTTTCGCTTGTGCCCCCCGCTGCAGGATCCCCGCCCATGACCGGAACCGACGCCTCCGCGACGACGCCGCCCTCGGGCGGCGAGGCCATCATCCGCACCCTGATCGCCCATGGCATCGACACCGCCTTCTGCGTGCCGGGCGAAAGCTACCTGGCCGTGCTGGAGGCGCTGCGCGTCCATGCCGACCGCATCCGCCTGCTGGTCCATCGCCACGAGACCGGCGCCGCCTGCGCCGCCGAAGCCTGGGCGCGCGCCCGCCGCCTGCCCGGCATCGCCATGGTCACCCGCGGCCCCGGCGCATCGAACGCCGCCCATGGCGTGCATGTCGCCGCCCAGGATTCCACGCCGCTGGTGCTGATGGTCGGCCAGGTCGCGACCCGCGAGCATGGGCTGGAGGCGTTTCAGGAAGTGGATTACGGCGCCATGTTCGGCCATGCGGTCAAGGCGGTGATCGAACCGCGCACCGCCGCCGATTGTGCCGGGGCCACCGCCCGCGCCCTGCGCATCGCCATGGCCGGCCGTCCCGGCCCGGTGATCCTGGTCCTGCCCGAGGACGTGACCGAAGGCGAGATCGCGGCGGATGCCCTGCCCGATATCGCCGGCGGCGTGCGCGCCAATGGTCCCGATCTCGGCCGGTTGCGGGCCGCGGCCGGCCTGCCCGGTGCCGCCCAGACCATCGCCGCCGCCGAGGCACTGGCCGCAGCCGCCCGCCCGATCGTGATCGCGGGCGAGATTGCGGCCTTCGACCGCGCCCATGCCGCCCTCGACCGGCTGGCCCGGGTCAGCGGCTGCGGCCTCGCCACCGCCTTCCGCCGCCAGGATCTGGTGCCAGCCGACCATCCGGCCTGGTTCGGCCATCTGGGGCTGGGCCGCAGCCCGGCACAGAAGCGTGCCTTTGCCGAGGCCGATCTGATCCTGGTCGCCGGCAGCCGGCTCGACGACGTGACCAGCGAGGGCTGGACGCTTCCCGCCCCGCATCAGACGGTCATCCATCTCTACCCCGATGCCGGGGAAATCGCCCGCGCCGCCGGCCGCAGCGCCCGCCTGCCGGACCATATGCTGGTGGCGGATGTGGCAGCCGGGCTCGACGCGCTCGCCGACCGGCTGGCAGAGCATCAACCGCCGGCCGACCGGATCAACTGGCGCGATGCGATCCACAAGGGCGTCGCCGATTTCGCCGCCCGGCCGGTCACGCCGGTGCTGGGTGCGGTCGACATGGCCGCGGTGGTGACGATGGCCGCAGAGATTGCCGGCCCCGAGGCCGCGGTCGCGATCGATGCCGGCAATTTCGCCGGCTTCGTGCACCGCTACTGGCCGTTCCGGCGGCCCGACACGCAATTCGCCACCCAGGCCGGCGCCATGGGCTATGGCCTGCCGGCGGGGCTTGGGGCCGCCACGGCCGATCCCGATCGCCCGGTGGTGGTCTTCGCCGGCGATGGCGGCTTTCTGATGACCGGTCAGGAACTGGCGACCGCCGTGCTCGAAGGCCTGCCGGTCAAGGTGGTGGTGGTCGATAACGGCGTCTACGGCACCATCCTGATGCACCAGACCCGGCGCATCGGTCGCGATCGCGGCCATGGGATCGCCCTGTCACGGCCCGATTTCGCCCTGCTCGCCCGGGCCTATGGCGCCGCCGGGTTCACGGTGGAGCGGACGGAGGATTTCGCCGAGGCCTTCCGCGCGGCCATGGCCCATGACGGCCCGGCGCTGGTGCATGTGAAAACCGACCCCAGGGACATCTCGGCCTACGGACCGCTCTGATCGCCCCCACCAAAAGGTGATGAGAACGGCTCGCATGAACACAGGGTTGCGCGGGGCGCCGTTGCCGGCTATCTGAGAAGACCGCCGCGTGCCGGCGCCCCCCAACTTTCCGAGCCGCGCCCCATGGACCAGACCCTGCCCGCCTCCGCCCCGTCCACCCGCTGGACCCGCTTCCACGGCGTGCGGCGGGTCTTCCGCAACCTGGTCCTGCGGGGGGCGCTGCTTGAACTCGTCACCTTCGGCTTCTACCGCTTCTGGCTGGCCACCGACATCCGCCGGCACCTGTGGTCCCATACCCTGGTCGATGGCGACCCGCTGGAATATGTCGGCCGCGCCCGCGAACTGCTGATCGGTTTCCTGATCGCGACCGCGATCCTGATGCCGGCCTATCTCGTGTATTTTCTGATCGGCATCGAGGCCGAGCGGGTGCAGGCCTTCGCCAGCCTGCCGCTTTCTCTGTTCCTCTATCTCTTTGCCCAGTTCGCGGTCTATCGGGCCCGCCGCTATCGGGTGACCCGGACCGTCTGGCGGGGGCTGCGCTTCACCATGACCGGGTCGGGCATCGGCTATGCCTGGCGGGCGGCACTCTGGGATCTGGCGGTGCTGCTGAGCCTGGGCGCCGCCCTGCCCTGGCGGCAGGCGGCGCTTGAGCGCTATCGCATGCGCCACACCGCCTATGGCGACCTTCAGGGCGGGTTCGACGGCACGGGGCGCGAGCTGTTCCGCCGCGGCTGGCATCTCTGGCTGCTGACCGTGCCGGCCCTGCTGACCATCATCCCCCTGCCCTTCCTGATCGCCGCCTGGCGGGCGACCATGCTGCAATGGTGGGTGTCAAATGTCCGCTTCGGCGAGGTCCGCTTCCACAGCTATCTTGAGCGCCGGGCGCTGTTCGGCACCTATTGGAAGGCGACCGGCTGGTGGGTGTTGCTGGGCATTCTGATGGGTCTTTGGGTGTCCGGCATCTTCGGCCTCGCCGCCGCCCTGGCACAGCCTGCCCCCGACGGCACGCCCGATTACGCCGCCGCCTTCGCCCATCCGCTGGCGCTGGGCGGCCTGGGGCTCGGCTATCTGCTGATGGCGCTCGCCGCAGGCGTGGTGGTGCGGATCTACCTGACCCGCGACATCTGGGCACGGATCGTCGAAACCACCGCGGTCTACGGGCTGGAGGCGGCCGACCACGCAACCGGTCAGGGCGAGGCGGTGGACGCGATCGGCGAAGGCTTCGCCGGCGGGCTCGATCTCAATATCGGGGGTCTCTGACCATGACCGAGGCGTCCGGAACCGATGCCCGCGCGATCTTCTTCGACGGCCGGAGCGCGCGCCGACGGCAGGTCACGATCATCATCGGCCCGGTGCTGGAGATCGTCGAAGAGGGCACGCCGCTCGCCCGCTGGGCCTGGGACGACATCCGCCGCGCCGACGGCCACGGCCGGCTGCGCCTGAAGACCCTGGCGGGGAGCAACCCGCTGGCACGGCTGGAGATCGCCGACCCCGGGCTTGCGCGCGCCGTCGAAACGCGCTGCCCCGCGCTCGATCATGGCCAGGGCCGCGGGCGCACCCGCCAGGTGCTCGGCTGGTCGGCGGCCGCCTGCGTCTCGATCGTGCTGCTGGCGCTTTATGGCATCCCTTTCGCGGCCGACCGGATCACGCCGCTGGTGCCGCGTTCGGTAGAGGCCCGGCTGGGAGAGGCCACCGACCGTCAGGTCCGGGCGCTGCTGGGTGGCGAGGCCTGTACCCGTCCCCAGGGTCAGGCCGCGCTGGGGCAGATGGTCCGGGCCCTGATCGATGCCGGCCTGCCGCCCGAGGACGACGAGACCGTCATCGACGTGGTGGTGCTGTCGTCCGACGTGGTCAACGCCATCGCCCTGCCGGGCGGGCGGATCTACGTCTTCGACGGCCTGTTGCAGAAGGCCGAAACCCCCGACGAACTGGCCGGGGTCATCGCCCACGAGATCGGCCATGTCCATCATCGCGACGGGCTCCGGATGGTGATCCGGGCCGGCAGCACCTCTTTCGTGATCGGGCTGCTGTTCGGCGATGTGGCAGGTGGCGCGGCGATCGTCACCGCCGCCGATGCCGTGCTGAATGCCGCCTATTCCCGCGATGCGGAAACCGCCGCCGACGACTTTTCGGCCGCGGCCATGACCAGGCTGGGCCGCTCTCCTGCGGCTTTCGGCGACCTGCTGGTGCGGGTGACCGGCGAGACCGAAGGCCATGGCACCCTGCTGGACAGCCACCCCTTCGGGGCCGACCGTCTGGCCCGCCTGGCCGCCGCCGGAACCGCCGCGGCCGGGACCGCCACCGAGGGCCCCGCCCTGCTGAGCGACACCGACTGGCAGGCGCTCAAGGGCATATGCGGCGGTTCTTCTGCATCCGGCCCGCCGGCCCCGGGGCCGGAACGTCAGCGGCTGAAGAACAGCGACAAGCCCTCCGGTTCGTGACCCGCCGCACCGGGTGCCATCCGCGTATCAGGGGATAATACGCGTATATCATTGAACATATCACAACCAAAAATAAGGTTGGATATTGCCAAAGCGCGGGTCTACCCTGAATTAAGCAACCCAGACGTTATGACCGCGGGCCGCCGCCGCCGATGGCGAGCGGGACGGAATGATGCTGGCGGACCATCAACCCCAGGGTAATTTCTTCTTCGAGGTTGCACCTCATGGATGAAGACGCCCCGCTTCCGGCCGAGGACGGCACCACAGAGACGACGCCAGGCGCCGGCCGGGCGGCATCTGTCGCCCGCGGGCCGGACGTATCCGGCCGGGTGGTGGTGGTGACCGGGGCGAGCAAAGGGATCGGCCGGCGGGCGGCGGCACATTTCCTGGAACGGGGTGATCTGGTGCATGGCTGTGCCCGCAGCCCCTCGCCCATCGAGCATCCGGCCTATGTCCACCACCGGCTGGACGTCGCCGACGAGGCGGCGGTCAAGACGATGATGTCGACCATCCGGCGCACCCATGGCCGGATCGACGTGCTGATCAATGCCGCCGGCGAAGCCTCGATGAACCATGCGCTGCTGACCCCGGCCGAAACGCTGGACGCCCTGCTGCGCACCAATGTGATCGGCAGCTTCGTCTGCGCCCGGGAAGCGGCGCGGCTGATGCGGCCCGAAGCCCGCCGCCGGGATCGGGACGCCCCGGCAGACGCGCCCCCGGCGGGCGGGCGTATCGTCAACCTGTCCAGCGTCGCCGTTCCCCTGAAGCTCGCCGGTGCGGCCGCCTATGCCGCCGCCAAGGCGGCGGTCGAAAGCCTGACCCAGACGCTGGCGCGGGAACTTGCCCCCATGGGCATCACCGTCAATGCCGTCGGCCCCGGGCCGGTGCGCACCCGCATGACCCGGACCGTGCCGCCCGAGACGATCGACCGGCTGCTTTCGGCCCAGACCGTGTCGCGGCTGGCCACCACCGACGAGGTGGTGCGGGTCATCGATTTCCTGGCCGACCCGGCGGCCGCGATGGTCACCGGCCAGATCATCTATCTGGGAGGGGTATCGCGATGACCGAAAGCCTGCTCGACCGGATCGCCGGCCTCGGCGCGGCGGTCGCCCTGATCGACGATGCAACCGGTATCGAGACCTCGTTCGCAGCCCTCGCCGATCAGGCCCGGGACGCGACGGAAGGGCTGCGGGCGGCCGGAGTTTCCGCCGGCGATGTGGTCAAGCTCGACGGCGAGGCCGGCGCCCGGACGCTCGCCCTGCTGCTGGCCCTGCAGGCGCTGGGCGCCGTCGTGGCGCTCGACACCTCGACCGTGCCGGCCGAACGCGGCGACAAGGCCGCCCTTGCCCGGGCGGTCTGGCAGCTGCGCCCCGAAACCGGCCACCGGCCGGAAGCGATCACCCCCGAAGGCGACGAGGCACCGCTGGTGGCACAACTGCGCGAGGCGGGCCATGCCGGGCTGATCCTGTTCAGCAGCGGCACCACCGGCCGGCCCAAGGCGATGCTGCACGATCTGGACCGGCTGAGCGCCAGCTATCTGGGCGGCGCCCCCCGCACCAAGCCCCTGCGCCTGCTGCTTTTCCTGATGTTCGACCATATCGGCGGCATCAACACCATCTTCTCGAGCCTGGCCCAGGGCACGACCCTGGTGCTGCCCGCGGAGCGCACGCCCCTGGCGGTTGCCGGCGCCATCGCCCGGCACCGGGTCCAGGTGCTGCCCGCCTCGCCCACCTTCCTCAATCTCATGCTGATGAGCGGCGCGATCGAGGCCCACGACCTCTCGACGCTGCGGATGATCACCTACGGCACCGAGCCGATGCCCGAAGGGCTGCTCGGCCTGCTGCGCAGCCGTCTGCCCCGCGCCCGGCTGCTCCAGACCTTCGGCACCTCTGAAACCGGCATCGTCTCCACCGTCAGCCGGGCTTCGACCAGCCTGGCCATGCGCTTCGACGACGAGGCGGTCGAGCATCGCATCGTCGATGGCGAGCTGTGGCTGCGCAGCCGGCGACGGATCGTCGGCTATCTCAACCACCCGATGGATGCCTTCACCGATGACGGCTGGTTCCGGACCGGCGATCTGGTCGAGGAAACGCCCGACGGCTTCCTGAAAGTGAAGGGGCGCGCCAAGGAGATCATCAATGTCGGCGGCGAGAAGGTGTTCCCGGCCGAGGTCGAAGGCGTGCTGATGGCCTCGGGCCTGGTCGCCGACTGCAAGGTTTTCGGCCAGCCCAACGCCATCACCGGTCAGGCGGTGATGGCCGAGATCGTGCCCGCCCCCGACGCGGTGCCCGCCGATCCCGCCGCCCTGGTGAAGGCGGTCAAGGCCCATGCCCGCGAGCGGCTCGACCCGTTCAAGGTGCCGGTCCGGGTGAAGATCGTGACCGACATCCCCTATTCGGCCCGGTTCAAGAAGCTCATCTCGCGGGAGGCGTCATGACGGATCTGGTCATCTTCGGGTCGGGCGGTTTCGCCCGGGAAGTCGCGGCCTATGCCGCCGATGCCGGCTTCACGCTGCGTGGCTTCCTCGACCTGTCCCGCACGGCCTGGGAAGAGCACGGTGCACCGGCCCCCGCCTGGCTGGGGCGGCCCGAGGATTATCAGCCGGCCCCGGGCGAGGTCTTCGCGCTCGGCATGGCCGAGATCGCGGTGCGCACCGAGCTGATCGCCCGCTGGTTCGACGACGCCGGCTGGCCCGCCGCCACCATCATCCATCCGACCGCAACCGTCATGCCGGGTGCGGAGATCGGCCCGGGCACGGTGCTCGGGCCCCGGGTCCATATCGGCGTCAACGCCCGGCCCGGGCCCTTCACGGTGATGAATTACGGCTGTTCCTTCGGCCATGACGGCGTCTCGGGCCGCAACAACGTGTTCTCGTCGGGGGTGCAGCTTGCGGGCTATGTCACGCTCGGCGCCAACAACTTCTTCGGCATCGCCGCCTCGGTTCAGCCGCGGCTGACGCTGGGCGACGGCAACCGCATCCAGGCCGGCGTATCGGTCGCGGCCAATGTTTCGTCCGGTGCCTTCGTCTTCCGCAAGGACCAGCCCAAGACCGCCTTCCTGTTCGCCCCCCAAGCTGCCACGCCCACCCCGTCCAACGAGGTCACGACCCCATGAGCGATCCCGTGCTGATCATCGGTGCCGGCCCGGCCGGCTGCGTTGCCGCCCTCACCCTGCGTCGCCGCGGTCGCGACGTCGTCCTGCTCGAACGTGCGACCGAACCCGCCTACAAGATCGGCGAAAGCCTGCTGCCCGGCACGCTGTCGCTGCTCGACCGGCTGGGGCTGATGGACCGGATCATGGAACGCGGCTTCGTGCGCAAGCCCTCGGCCACCTTCGTCTGGGGGCTGGGGCAGGCGCCCTGGACCTTCTCCTTCGCCACCCCGCGGCCCGAGCCCTGGATCTACGATCACGCGATCCAGGTCTACCGCCAGGAATTCGACGGCCTGCTGCTGGATGCCGCCCGCGATGCCGGCGTCGACATCCGCATGGGCCATGCGGTCGCCTCGGTCGATTACGACCATGGCGACGGCGTGCTGGTCCGCGCAAGGCGGGTGGCCGACGATGCCGAGGTGGTGCTGCCCGGATCCTATGTCGTCGATGCCACCGGTCAGAACGGGCTGATCGCCCGCGAGCTGGGGCTCAGGCGGTATGACGAGTTCTACCGCTCCCTCGCAGTCTGGAACTACTACCCCTCGATCCGCAAATTCACCGGCGACCTGGACGGCACCACCTTCTCGATCACCTTCGAAAAGGGCTGGGTGTGGATGATCCCGCTCAAGGACGGCACCTATTCCGTGGGCGCGGTGGTCGATGTCGACAATGCCGCCGAGATCAACGCCCGCGGCCGCCAGGCCTTCCTGGAAGACTGCCTGCGCGCCGCGCCGGAGGTTGCCTCCATCGTCGATCTGGACGATCCCCGCGCCGAGGCACGGATCATCCGCGAGTGGTCGTACAATGCCGAGCGCATGTCGATGGGCCGGGCCTTTCTGGCCGGCGACAGCGCCTGCTTCACCGACCCGCTGTTCTCGCAGGGCGTGCATCTCGCCACCCAGTCGGGTGTCTATGCCGGGGCTGCGATCGACTTCCTGATCGACCATCCCGACCGGGCCGATGATGTCCATGCCTGGTATGACGCCGCCTATCGCGAGAGCTATTCGCAGTATCACGAGTTCCTGGCCTCGTTCTACAGCTATGCCTCGGAAGTCATGCCGGCCTCGAGCTTCTGGTCGAAGCGCCGGGTGCAGGGGCTGGAAGACAAGCGCTTCTCGGACAAGACCTGGTTCGCCCGCCTGACCGGCCAGGCCGAAGAGACGGACGAGGACGAGCTGCTGCGCAAATTCGTCAACCGCTCCGGCAACATGATCAGCCTGGGCCAGCATCTGCGCACCGAACTCACAGACGACTTCACCGAAGAGGAACTCGCCGCCAAGCGGGTGCAGTGGATCGGGACGCTGACCCGCAATCTGAACGCGATCAAACGGTTCGAATGGACCGGCGGCGAGGTCTCGCTGGTGCCGACCTTCAAGGTCGACCCGATGGATTTCAGCCTGGTCGAGCGTCAGCTTGTCGCCGACGGACGCGGCCGCCGGATGATGAAATACGCCATGACCGAAGCCCATCGCGACGTGCTGGCGGGGCTCTCGCACGAGACGGTCGGCTATCGCGAACTGGTCAAGCGGCTGAAGCAGGCCGATGACGGCCCCGACCTGTCGTCACAGATCGTGATCCGCCTGATCGAGGCCGGGATGCTGAAAGGCTATGACCGCGACGACCAGCCGGTCGAGATCCAGCACCGGCTGCGCTTCGACGGTGTCGGCGCGGAATACGAGGTCTGAGCGTCGAGGCAGGAGACCCCATGGTGACCCCAACCGTTCTGATCGTGCCGGGGCTGGGCGGATCCGGCCCCGACCATTGGCAAAGCCTGTGGCTGGACGAAAACCCCGCCTGGCGGCGGGTGGAACAGCGCGACTGGGACCGCCCGGTCGCGTCGGAATGGCTTGCGGCGCTGGACGAGGCGGTGGCGCTGGCACCCGGCCCGGTGGTGCTGGTGGCGCACAGCCTGTCCTGTGCGCTGGTGGTGCGCTGGGCGGAAACCTCCGCCCGCGCCGGCCGGGTGACGGGCGCTCTGCTCGTCTCTCCGGCCGATGTCGACAGCCCCGACCACACGCCGGAAGAGGCCCGGGTCTTCGCCCCGATGCCGACCCTGGTCCTGCCCTTCCGCACCCTGGTGGTGGCGAGCGACGACGATCCTTACGTCGCGCCCGAGCGGGCCGCCGGCTTCGCAGCCGCCTGGGGCGCCGATCTCACCCTCATCCCCGGCGCCGGCCACATCAATGCCGATTCGGGCTTCGGCCCCTGGCCGCTTGGCCAGGATCTCTTGAGAGAATTGATGGAGGATTTCTGAGCGGCCCGGTACCTCACCCTCTTCCCCCGCCGCCCGCGGCGCCCCCGCAGATTCCGTCCCCCCGCGCATTCCCTCAACGGGCGCAGATGCCCCGTCCGGGAGGCAGCCCCATGCTGCATCACCTCAACCTCGCCCAGCGCGACATATTCTTCGATCGCACGCTCAACCCCGACCGGCTCTATCTGGTCGGGGGCGAGATGCAGGTGGACGGCGCCTTCGACGATCGGGCGGCGGCGGCCGCCTATCGGGCGGTCATGCGCGACGTGGCGGCCATGCGGGCGCGGCTGGTGCTGCAGGATCATCAGCCGATGCTGGCGGTGGCCCCGCCCGACGACGCCGGCCCCATCCCCGTGCGGCTGGAAGATTTCAGCACCGACGCCGAACCCGGGATGAGCGTCGCCGCCCGGGCAGCCGCCCTCTGGGCCGAGCCGATCCGTCCCGAGGACGGCCGGGTCATGCACGACATGTGGATCCTGAAGGCGGCCCACGACCGGCGGACCATTCTGTTCCGCTGCCATCATCTGATCGTCGACGGCTGGGCCGGGCTCGCGCTCTTCGATCGTTTCCGCCGGGCCTATGACACGATCCTGGCCGGCGGGACACCGCCGCCCGACCCCGCGCCGCTGCCCGATCCGGCCGCCGAACATGCCTGGGTCCAAGGCCCGAAAGCGGCCGAAGACAGCGCCTTCTGGGCGCGCGAGCTGGGCGATCTGCCCGCCCGGGCCTTTCTGCGCCGCCCGCCCTTCGGGCCGTCGCTCAAGGCCCGGATCACCCGCGACCGGGCGGCCTTTGCCCGGATCGAGGCGGTCGCCGCCGCGGCCGGCGTTCCCCTGCCGGCCCTGCTGCTCACCCTGTTCGCGACCCTGGTCCACGAATTGACCGGCCGGGCGACGATGATCGTCGCCACCCCGGTCCGCAACCGGATGATCGCGGCCGAACGCGCGGCCATCGCCCCCTTCGTTCGGCTGATGCCGCTTGGCCTGCAGATCGACCCGGCCGGACGGCTGGGCGAGGCCGCAGCCGCGGTTCAGGCGGCGATGCGCCGTGGCTTCCGCCATCAGCGCCTGCCCATGGGCGCGATCGGCAAGGCGCTCGGCCGCAGGCCCGGGGCCGGCGATGCCATGCTCGGCGATGTGCTGTTCTCCTTCGAGACCCGGCCGGCCACACAGGGCTTCGCCGGCTGCCGCACCCTGCTCCACCCGGTCAGTCACGAGGGCGACAAATACGCCCTCGCCCTGCATGTCCGCGATCTGGGCGGCGAGGGGCCGGTCGATTTCGATCTGGCACTGGATGCCGCGCATTGGGGCCCGCTGGGCGCGGCACCGGTGGTGGACCGGCTGGGGCCGATGCTGGAGGCGCTGGAGCGGGCGACCCCGGACACGCCGCTGGCACACCTGATCCCGCCCATGCCCGCGGCCGAACGGGCCCTGATCGCGCGGGTGAACGATACGGCCCGGCCATTGCCGGGGCGGGCCGGCGGCGCCGCGAGCGTCGTGGAGCTGATCCGCGACACCGCGCGTCTCAGATCTGCCGACCCCGCCCTGGTGACCGCGGCGGGAGAGGTCACGAGCTTCGCCGCCCTCGACCTCTGGTCCGACAGGGTCGCCCGGGCCCTGATCGCCCGCGGGGCCGGCCCCGGGCGGATCGTGGGCGTGATGATCGACCGACGGCCCGCGATGATTGCGGCGGTTCTGGGCGTTCTCAAATCCGGGGCGGCCTTCCTGCCGCTCGACCCCGCCCTGCCGGCGGCACGGCTGGCCGAACTGGCCGCGGATGGCGGGGCGATCACCGTGATCACCTGCCGGGACTTCGCGACCATCGCGACGGGCCGGCCGCTGCTGGTGATGGATGACGCAGGCGCGCTCGACGCACCCGAGGTGGCGCTGCCGGCCCCGGCTCCCGACCATCTGGCCTATCTGCTCTATACCTCCGGCACCACCGGGCGGCCGAAGGGGGTGATGGTCGACCATGCCGCCCTGCTCAACCGGCTGGTCTGGCAATGGCATGCCCTGGGCCACCGGCACCACGAGCCGATCCTGCACCGCACGACCGCCAGCTTCGACGTCTCGGTCTGGGAGATGCTGATGCCCCCGGCCATGGGCGCGCCCATGGTGCTCTGCCCGGCGGTGACCGCCCATGACCCGCAGGCGCTGGCCCGGTTGATCGAGGCGCGGGGCGTCGCCTGCCTGCATTTCGTGCCCGGCGCCCTGGATGCCATGCTGGCCGGCCTGCCCGCCACCGACGACGAGCGCCTGTCGCGGCTGCGGCTGATCGTGACCAGCGGCGAGGCCTTGAGGGCCGAAACGGTGCGCCGGGTCGCGGCCCGCTGGCCGGGTGTCCGGATCGTCAATCTCTACGGGCCGACCGAGGCCGCAATCGACGTCGCCCGCCATGATGCCGATCCCGAAGAGACGGTGGTGCCGATCGGCCGGCCGGTCTGGAACACGCAGCTGCTGGTGGTCGATCCCGACACCCTGCAACCGGTTGCGGTGGGCCGGCCCGGAGAGCTGGTGATCGGCGGCGTTCAGCTCGCCCGCGGCTATCTGGGCCGCCCGGAGCTGTCGGCCGAACGCTTTCCCGAAGATCCGGCAAGCCCGGGGGCGCGGCTCTATCGCACCGGCGACGAGGCGCTGCTGACGCCGGACGGCGTGTTTCTTTATCTGGGCCGCCGGGATGATCAGGTGAAGATCGATGGTGCGCGGGTGGAGCCGGGCGAGGTCGCGGCACGCCTGGCCGGCCATCCCGCCGTGCAGGAGGCGGCCGTCCGGGCCGTCGCCGGCCCCCGCGGCCCAAGGCTGGCCGGCTGGTATGTCGGCGAGGGCGTCTCCCCGGCCGAGCTGCGGAGCTGGGCCGCCGGGCGCCTGCCCGGCTGGATGGTCCCCGCCGTGCTCACCCGCCTGGACCAGCTGCCACGCCGGCCCAACGGCAAGCTGGATGCCGCAGCCCTGCCGGCGCCGGCCCTTGCCGAGGGGCCGGTCCGCACCGCCCCGGCGACAGCCCTTGAAGCCGCCATCGCCGGCGCCTTCGCCCGGGTGCTGGACGGGGTGACCGTGGACGCCGCCACCGACTTCTTCCTGGCCGGCGGGCATTCGCTGACCGCGCTCCGGCTCACCGGCGAGATCCGGGCGGCGACCGGTCTCGAGACGGACCTGAAGCAGCTGTTCCTCAACCCGACGCCGCGGCTGCTGGCAGCGGCGCTGGATCAGGCCCGCATCGCCGCCGGCGATCACGAGGATGACGGGCCGCTGCCGCTGTTCCGGCCAGCGACGGGGCAGCCAGGGACGGGGCGAACGGCACCGGTCTTCCTGATCCCGCCGGTCGCCGGAGAGCCGGCCATTTTCCTCGATCTTGCAGCGCGGCTCGGCCGGACCGCCTGGGGGCTGCGCTTTCCGGCGCATCCGGCCGCGGGTCTGCCGGAATTCGCCCGCCATCTTGCCCGCACGGTGCTGGAGATCGCGCCCGGCGGACCCTGGCGGCTGATCGGCTATTCGCTGGGCGGCATGGCCGCCTTCGATGCCGCCCGGCTGATCGAGGCCGAAACAGGCGGCCGGGTCGATCTGGTGCTGCTCGACACCTCGGCCGAGCCGGTGCCGATGCATCCCGATGCGGTCGCGGCCAAGTTCGACCGCGAATTCGCCCGGGCCGCGGCCGACGGCACGGATGCCATGGGCCGCCTTGCCGCCGGTCTCGGCCGGCCGGCGGTGGCACGGCTGAAGGCGCGGGTGCTGCGCAATGCCCGGGCCACCACCGGCTGGCGGGCACGCGGCGTCATCCATGGCGACATCACCATGATCACCGCCCGGCGCGACCCGGCAGAGCGCCGCCCCGAACGCTGGGCCGCCCATACCACCGGCCGCTTCCGGCTGATCGGGCTGGATGCCGGCCATTTCGATCTGCTGTCGGACCGGATGATGCCGGATCTGGTCCGGGCGCTGGCGCCAGCCCCCGAACCGGTCCCCGCCTGACCCTTCGCCACAGACCCCGCCCAAGACAGAGGAGGCCCGAAGATGGCCGATGAAGCAGCAATCCGCGACATGATCCTGGCCACCCTCGCCGAGGTGAACGAGGAACGCGAGGAACCCTTCGACCTTGCCCCGGGGCCCGCGCTCATCCTCTACGGCAGCGGCGGCGTGTTCGACAGCATGGGGCTGGTCAACTTCCTGACCACGGTCGAGGAAAAGCTCGAGGATGATTTCGGCGTCACCGTGTCACTGACCTCAGAAAAGGCCGTGTCGCGCAAGGTGAGCCCCTTTGCCAGCGTCGAGGCCCTGACCGGCTTCGTGATGGAAGAGATCGCCGAGGCCGACGGCGCCGATACCCCCCTGCAGGCGGCCGCATCTTGAACCGCCGGGCGCTCATCCTGGGCACCGCCTCCGGCCTGCTCTATGGCGGCTGGGCGTTCTTCGCCAATCACGGCGCGGGGATGCCTGCGGGGCTCAGGGCCGCTGCGGTTCAGTTCCTGCTGAGCTTCGGCGCAACCGCCGTGCTCACGCTCGCCATGGATGCGATCCTGGCGCGACGGCTGCGGGCCGGCGCGATCGTGGCGGCGGTGGTGCCGATCAGCCTGCTGGCGGTGGTCTTTGCCACGGCACATGCCCTGGCAGGCACGCCCCATGTGCTGGCCACCATCGCGCCCTCCTATGGCATCGGACTGGTGTTCTGTACCGTCTATGTCCGGGCCCGGCGGGCGGCGGTGGCGCGAGAGGCTTGTCCATCGCCGGCCGGGCGCCAAGTATAGGAGGGCCGCCGCCCACCCGATCCGCCGGAACCGGAGCCGATGACCGACCAGGACCAGCGCCTGACCCTGACCACCGCAGAAAGCATGGCAGACATCGCCCCCGAGGCGTGGAACGCTCTTGCCGGCCCGGACAACCCGTTCCTGTCGCATGCCTTCCTGCACGCCCTGGAAACCTCGGGATCGGTGTCGGAGCGCACCGGCTGGCTGCCGCGTCATCTGCTGCTCAGCACGGCGGACGGGCGGCTGATCGGCGCGGTGCCGCTCTACCTCAAGGCCCATTCCTGGGGCGAATACGTCTTCGATCAGGCCTGGGCGCGCGCCTATGAACAGGCCGGCGGCGCCTATTACCCCAAGCTCCAGGCCGCGGTGCCCTTCACGCCGGTGCCGGGACCGCGCCTGCTGGCCGGCAACGGCCCCGATGCCCCCGCCATCCGCCGCACCCTGGCCGAGGGGCTGTCGGCGGTGGCAGGCAGCCTCGACGTCTCGGGCGTGCATGTGACCTTCCTCGCCCCCGAAGACGTGGCCCCGCTCGCCATGGCCGGCTTCATGGCGCGGCATGACGTCCAGTTCCACTGGCACAATCGCGGCTATGGCAGTTTCGACGACTTCCTGGCGGCGCTGTCCGCCCGCAAGCGCAAGATGATCCGCAAGGAGCGCGAGAAGGTTCGCGACAGCGGCCTGGTCTTTCGGGCGCTGTCGGGCGAGGACCTCACCCCCGCGGCCTGGGATGCCTTCCATCGCTTCTACCGCGCCACGGTCGATCGCAAATGGGGCGAAGCCTATCTCACCCGCAGCTTTTTCAATCACCTGGGCGAGAGCATGGCCGACCGGGTGGTGCTGATCATGGCCTATGACGGCGACCGCCCGGTGGCCGGCGCGCTCAACCTGATCGGCAAGGACACGCTTTACGGTCGCAATTGGGGGGCGGTGGTCGACCTGCCCTTCCTGCATTTCGAAACCTGCTATTACCAGGCCATGGAGGTCGCCATCGACCGCGGCCTGGCGCGGGTCGAAGCCGGCGCGCAGGGCGGCCACAAGCTGCTGCGTGGCTACGAACCCGTCACCACCCGCTCGGCCCACTGGCTGGCCGATCCGCGGCTTGCCCATGCGGTTAAGGACTTCCTGGACCGTGAGCGCGCCGCGGTCGATGCCGAGGCCGAGGCGCTGGGCGAACATCTGCCCTTCCGCCGGGATCAGAGCGGGCCGGACCAGGACGCCGGGGGCGGGGCCGGATAAGTGGGCGGATAAGGGGGCGGATAAACGGCCGGTAACGCCGTGCGACGGAGGGGCTGGGCAGGAACGGGGTTCGCGGGCATGCTCGGCCTCACGATCCGCCACCGCCGATGGAGCCGCCGCCATGGTGCCCACCTCTCACCTGCTGATGCTGACCTCAGACCCGACCGTCGCCTGGGCACTCGCCTCTGCCATCTCTGCCGAAGAGGCGGCCAAGGTGCTGGGCGATGCCGGTGAAGCCAAGGGCTTCAAGTTCGACTGGCGCTCGCTGATCCCCCGGCTCAGGCGCCGGTCGGAAGATACCGAGATCGACGATACGGCGCTGGAAGGCGTGGCCGGCGGTGTCGCGGTGAACAGCGCCTATATGCCGCTGGGTGGCGGCTGGATGATTTCCGGCAACTGAGCGGCGGAGCCCGACGATGATCTCGACCTCGCAGCTGATGGCGCTTGCCAGCGACCCGGCCACCGCCGCAGCGCTGATCGCCGCCATGACCCCGGAAGAGGCCGCCCGCATCCTGGGCGAGACCGGCGAAGCCCGCGGCTTCAAATTCGACTGGCGCGCCCTGATCCCCCGGCTGAGGCGCCGGACGGATGATGCAGCGCTCGACGACGCCGCCCTGGAAGGCGTGGCCGGGGGCGCCGCCTCGGCCGCGATGATCCTGCCGGGCGGCTGGACGTTCGGTGGCTGAGCGAGCGGGTTGAAGCCGGTTCGCGGGCATGGTGGAATGCGCGCGGACCGGAAGCTTCAGCGGAGCGCATGCCATGCATCAGTCGATGATCGTCGTCGACGACTTTTACGAGAACCCGCTCGAAGTGCGGGCGCAGGCGCTCAAGCTCGACTATCCGCATCTGTCGGGGCCCGAGATCTATTACCCGGGCCGGAATTCGAAGCAGTTCATGCTGCCGCCCGACAGCGACCGCATGTTCAGCTACATCCTGCGCGAGCCGGTGATCGGCAATCGCGAGATGGCGCATGGCAAGTGCCGGCTGTCCTTTGCCTCGGATACCCGCGCCGGGGTGGTCCATATCGACCCGGGCTGCGCCTGGGCGGGGATCGTGTTTCTCAGCCTCGACGAGCATGCGCAGGGCGGGACGGAATTCTTCCGCCACAAGGCCAGCGGCAGCGACAGGGCCCCGTTGAGCGATCAGGAGGCGCAGGCAAAATTCGGCCTGCCGACCCGCGAGGCCGTGCTGGACACCGTGCTGAAGCAGGACGGCAGCGACCGGTCGAAATGGGAGCAGATCACGGTTCTGCCGATGAAGTTCAACCGGCTGATCCTGTTCCGCCCCTGGCTGTGGCACACCAGCGGGGTGGATTTCGGCGATGCCCCCGAAAACGGCCGGCTGGTCCAGATCCTGTTCTTCAAGCCCGGCCCGACGCCGGCCCCGGCAGCCGCCCGCCCGACCGTGATGCCGCCGTCGCAGCGGCGCTGACCGACCGCCGCCAGGCCGGGCTTCTGGCAGCGGTCAGGATTTCGCGGAGCACATTCTCGACAAAGGGGCCGAGCCCGCCTTCCATGGCAGGCCCGATGACCTGAAGTGTCAGCCCAAGCCCTGCCCGCAGGGTCTCGGACGCCATCGCAACCTCGGGCCCCGACATGCCTTCGAGGCGCAGCAGGATGCCCGTAATCGGCAGGCTGAGCCGGACCATGCCGGCGACGAGCAGCCCCTCGCTGCAGAGCGTGGGGGCCCCGGTCGGCGGCATCTGATCGACCCCCTCCGGATCCAGCACCGCCGAGCTCCGGTCGAATTCCGTCGCCATCCTTGCCAGTTTGAGATCCAGCGGGATCGGCGCACAAGGCAGCGCGGTGGCCCGGATCTGATGTGCCAGATACCGCACCTCCTCCCCCGCCCAGACGAGTGCGGCGGCGCGGCTGTCATGGGCCGGCACAAGCACCGGTGCGGGTGCCCCGGCCGCAATGGCCGCCCGGACGACGGCCCGGCGATAGGGCCCTGGGGGCAGCGGGTCGCCGAGACGCGGATCTTCGGCGGTGATCGCAGGAATCATGGGGTATGCCGATCTGACGACGGTCCCGGCGGTCTGGCCCGGTATGCCCCGCCGGCGATCGGGCACACCGCTGTCACACGTTCATCCGTGCAGACATTTTTCTACTATAGGTTATTGGACAAATGACCGCCGGGTCAAGTCTTTCCCCGCGATCCGGCGTCGGCAACTGGCGGGCTATGGCCCTGAACGCAAACACGGCCGCATGCGTCGCATGCGGCCGTGCAGCTGTTTAGAGAGGCGCCGGAGATGTCAGGCCACGGGCTCCGGCATCTCGTCCCGGCTGGGATCCAGTTTGTGCCCGTCATCCGGCCCGGCATCGGGGCCGGAACCGCCGCCGCCCTTGCGGCCGCCGCGCGGCTTCGGCTCGTTGGCCTCGAAGCGGAAGACCGGCTTGTCCTCTTCGATATCGATGACGACATGGCCGCCATCGACCAGATGGCCGAACAGAACCTCTTCGGCCAGCGGCTGCTTGATCTTCTCCTGGATGACCCGGGCCAGCGGCCGGGCGCCCATCGCCTCGTCATAGCCGGCATTGGCCAGCCAGCGCCGCGCCTCTTCGGTGAGCGAGATCGTGATCTTGCGATCGGCGAGCTGCGCCTCCAGCTGGTTGACGAATTTGTCGACCACCAGCTCCACCACCTCGATCGGCAGGCGGCCGAAGGGAATGGTGGCATCCAGACGGTTGCGGAATTCAGGCGTGAACATCCGCTTCACCACATCCTGATCCTCACCCGCCCGGTCGACACGGCCGAAGCCGATCGGTGCCTTGGCGATTTCAGCCGCACCGGCATTGGAGGTCATGATCAGCACGACATTGCGAAAATCGACCGTCTTGCCGTTGTGGTCGGTGAGCTTGCCGTAATCCATGACCTGCAGCAGCACGTTGAACAGGTCGGGATGGGCCTTCTCGATCTCGTCCAGCAGCAGCACCGCATGCGGGTTCTGGTCGATGGCGTCGGTCAGCATGCCGCCCTGGTCAAAACCGACATAGCCCGGGGGCGCACCGATCAGCCGCGACACCGAATGCCGCTCCATGTATTCCGACATGTCGAAGCGGATCAGCTTGATGCCCAGGATCTCGGCCAGACGCTTGGCCACCTCGGTCTTGCCGACACCGGTCGGGCCGGTGAAGAGATACGAGCCGATCGGCTTCTCAGGGTCGCGCAGGCCGGCCCGGGCCAGCTTGATCGCATTCGCCAGCGCCCCGATCGCCTGATCCTGGCCATAGACCACGGTCTTCAGATTGTCGGCCAGGTTGCGCAGGCTGTCCTTGTCGCGCGCCGAGACGCTCTTCTCGGGGATCCGCGCGATCCGGGCGACGATGCCCTCGATCTCCTTGACGCTGATCTGCTTGCGCCGGCGCGAGGGCGGCAGCAGCCGCTGGGCGGCGCCCACCTCGTCGATCAGGTCGATCGCCTTGTCGGGCAGCTTGCGCTCGTGGATATAGCGCACCGACAGGTCGACCGCGGCCTTCAGCGCCGCCTCGGTATACTGGACGTCGTGGAACTTCTCGTAATAGGGCTTCAGGCCCTTCAGGATCTTGACCGCATCCTCAGGGGTCGGCTCCGACACGTCGATCTTCTGGAACCGGCGCAGCAGCGCGCGGTCCTTTTCGATGTAGTTGCGGAATTCCTTGTAGGTGGTCGACCCCATGCAGCGGATGGTGCCGGCCTGCAGGGCGGGCTTCAGCAGGTTCGACGCATCCATGGCCCCGCCCGAGGTGGCGCCGGCACCGATGACGGTGTGGATCTCGTCGATGAACAGGACCGCATGATCCTGGGCCTCAAGCTCGGTCACCACCGCCTTCAGCCGCTCTTCGAAGTCGCCGCGATAGCGGGTGCCGGCCAGCAACGCGCCCATGTCGAGCGCGTAGATGGTGGCATCCTTCAGCACCTCGGGGACGTCGCCGGTCACGATCCGGCGCGCAAGGCCTTCGGCGATCGCGGTCTTGCCGACGCCGGGGTCGCCCACCAGCAGCGGGTTGTTCTTGGTCCGGCGGCACAGCACCTGGATCGCGCGCTCGACCTCGCCGTCACGGCCGACCAGCACGTCGATCTTGCCGGCCCTGGCCTTGTCGTTCAGGTTCACGCAATAGCTGGTCAACGCCTTGGCGGCGCCCTTCTGGGCACCCTTCTGCGCCTCGCGCTGGGCCTCTTCCTCCTGGGCGGAGCCGGTCACCGGCGCGCCGCGGACGCTGCGGTTCTCGGTCATGCCCGGCGCCTTGGCGATGCCGTGGCTGATATAGTTGACCGCATCCAGCCGCGACATGTCCTGGGTCTGCAGGAAATAGACCGCATGGCTCTCGCGCTCCGAGAACAGCGCGACCAGCACGTTGGCACCGGTCACTTCGGCCCGGCCCGAACTCTGCACATGGATGGCCGCGCGCTGGATGACGCGCTGGAAGCTGATCGTGGGCTTCGCCTCGACACCGCTGTCGGTGACAAGGCTCGCCAGCTCGTTGTCCAGGAAATCGTTCAGGTCGACACGCAGGCGGTCGACATCGACGTCGCAGGCCTTGAGCACGGCCACGGCGTCCTGATCGTCCAGCATCGCGAGCAGCAGGTGTTCGAGCGTCGCGTATTCATGACGCCGCGCATTCGCGATGGCGAAGGCGCGGTGCAGGCTCTGCTCGAGGTTCTTGGAAAGAATCGACATCAGTCCTTTTCCATCGTGCACTGGAGCGGATGCTGGTTGCGGCGGGCGTAATCCATCACCTGGTTGACCTTGGTTTCGGCCACCTCGAACGGAAACACGCCGCAGACACCGACGCCGTGGTTGTGAACGTGCAGCATGATGCGGGTCGCTTCCTCCGCACCCTTGCTGAAGAAGCGCTGCAGAACGTCGATCACGAACTCCATCGGCGTGTAATCGTCGTTCAGCAGCAAAACCTTGTACATCGACGGCTTTCGGGTCGCCGCCTTCGGTCGGGTCGCGACCTCCGTCACCGTCCCGAAGCCGGGACGGTCGTCATCGGATCTGCGTTCGCCGCTCATGCCCATTCCGTCGTGTTCGGCCATTCCGTCGCAATCGATCAGGTTCCTGGCACCCTTCCTCGGAATGAGGATATTGGATTCGCCCCGGGCAGGAAAAGACCTTGAAAACAGTGATGCGTCGCCCTATCGGCGCAAGCCCTGCCCGAGAAATTTTCACCACGCCCGCCGGTGTCGCTTGCCTGCAACGACGAAGACCCGCAACCGGCATGCCGGCTGCGGGTCTGGACGACGGCACACCGGGACCCTGGGGCCCCGGCATCCGGTCTTCGAAGGCTGTGACGCGATCAGACCCGCGGCCGGGCAGACGGCGGAGTAAACGCGTTCTGCCACTGCCGGTTCAGGGGGGCGAGTGCCGCGCCCGCCAGACGAATGCCGACCTCGGACATCTTAGCCGCGTGCTCGACATAAAGATCGACCAGGCCGCGGGCATAGCGCTCCTGCACCGCCGCCATCTCTTCGAAGGACTGCGCGGCAAAGGCCTCGCGCGCCGTGTTGACGCCGAAATCGATCCGGGCCTGGGTGAAGGCGATGATGCCGTCGGTGGCGTCGCTCAGCGCCTTGGCGGTCTCGTTCGAGGCCTCCATCAGATCCTCGACCGCCCGCTCACGAAGCCGGTTGGCCTCGTCGAGCATCACGGTGCCGTCGGCCATGCCGTCGGACGAGACCGACTTCTTCACGCCGTCGAACACCTCCATGGCCGCCTTGGCCGAGCGTTCGGCAATGGCGCTGGCGGTGCGCACCGCCTCGGCGGCGATGTCGGCTGCGGTGGTGGCGGCGGCCATCGCCGCCATCTCTTCCATCAGCTCGGCGCCGCTCTTCATCGCGGGGACGGCCGGGGTCGCAGGTGCCGGAGTCGCGGGGGCCGGGCTTGCAGGGGTCGGGGTGGCGGCGGCAGCCTCGGTCACGGCCGGTGCTGCCTCTGCCGCCGCCTCAGTGGTGGCCTTCACGGTCCGGGCAGCGGTGTCGGTTGCCGCCTGCACGGTTTCGGTCACGGTTTCAGCCGCGGCCGTGGTCGCCTCGGCGGCAGTCTCGGCCGCGGTTTCGGCGGGTGCCGCCTTGGCAGGGGCCGTCTTGGTTGCGGCGACCTTGGGCGTTGCGGTACCGGTCGCGTCGGACGCGGTGCCGCGGGTGGTCCGGCCACGGGTGCCGGTGCCGGGAGTCTTGCGGGTGGTCATGCGTCTCTCTCCGTTCGGTTCCGCGTGGAGCGGGCTGCCGATCCTGGGCGGCAAAGCGCGGGTCCCTGTGTCCGATCGGCCCCGGGCAAACGGCCGGGGCGGTGGGGCTGCGGAACAATGAAACCGGACAGCGAGGCCGGGGCATGCAGTCGCCCTGGCCATGCTGCGCTGCAACATAACTTAACGCCTTCATACCACTCAGGTCAAGCCGGTGCGGTTCTCGCGGTGCAGCCGTCAGCGGCCGTAATCGACCCCGGCAAGACCGTTTTCCACCACGGTCAGGGTGAAGGGCGAATGCCCATCGACCATACCGCCGTCCCGCGACCGCGTCGGCGGGTTGGTCACCGTCGGCCGCGGTTCCCGGGGCGGCACCGGGTTGCCGTCCACAGAGAACAGGATCTGGGGATGAAAAGCCTGGAACGCCGGGTCCGGATATTCGGCCGCCCAGAAACCGAACCGGCCGTCCACGCAGCGCGCCACCGTCCAGTAGAAGCCCAGCGAATGCAGCCGTTCCCCCGCCGGGGCCGGCGCGAAGGCGCCGCCTGCCGCAAACCGGTCCAGGATCGCGGCAGTCTGTGCGGCATCCAGACGCACCCGCGCCTCCACCGGCGCCCAGGGTGCCCCCAGCTGCGGCACCCGGATCCGCGTCAGATCCGCCCGCTGCCAGACATTGGTCGTGAGCTCAGACCCCGAGATGCGGGCCCGGCCGTCGCGAAGGACGACCAGATCATAGGTGCGAACCTGTTCGGAGAAGACGGCATTATAGACCAGCCGATAGCGGTCGGGCGCCCCGATCATGCAGCTGCGCGCCAGTTCGCCGCCGCCGACATAGTCGAACCAGGTGAAGCTGCGGGTGATGGGATCGCCCGCGGGCCCGGTGGCTGCACAACCGGAGGTGACAAGCGCCACCACCACCGCCGCGAACCAGGCGAACCGCCGGGGCCGCAAGTCGCGGCGGGCGGCGGGCTTCGGGGGCATCTTTCCTGACATGCGCGCTCCTTCGGTTACACCCTGGGCGAGGAAACAGAATTAAGCCCATACACAACAAGAATTTTCAGGTTGCCGCAACCACCCGGGCATGGCTAGGATGCGAGTCCACGGATTAACAGCCGTTCATCTACCGCATCATGCCGGATTGCACCCTTCCGCCAACGGAACGGATCCGGATGCGGCGGATGCGGACGGGTTGCGCGCGGATGTTCCACCATTCGCGTGAAACCTGCGGTCGTGCCTTCGTGCAGACCGGCCGGCCCACGGGAGGCCGGGCGGTCTGCCCCAGGGGACAAGGTCGGGATCCGGGACGCGGAGATCAATGGTTCCAGCCCGGCCGGGACGCACGGTCCGGGCGAAAACGACGGGGACGGACGCTATGACATTCGGTCGCAACAGCCGGCTGCGGATTGCCCTGCCCGACGGATGCGCCCGGCCTGGCGCCGCCGACCGCGGGTTCGCAGCCCTGCCCGCACGCACGCTCGTCCGGCTGATGATGGTGCTGCTGGTGGCGCTGATCGCCGGCACCGGCTTCGCCCGCACGGCTGCCGCCGGCTATGCCGCATTGATCGTGGAGGCCGAAACCGGCCGCGTGCTCTATGCGAAGAATGCCGACGTGCGCAACTACCCGGCGTCGCT
This sequence comes from Tistrella mobilis, assembly GCF_039634785.1. Taxonomy (NCBI): domain Bacteria; kingdom Pseudomonadati; phylum Pseudomonadota; class Alphaproteobacteria; order Geminicoccales; family Geminicoccaceae; genus Tistrella; species Tistrella mobilis. The sequence continues at coordinate 141,650 of NZ_JBBIAB010000007.1, forward strand.
CACCAAGATGATGACGCTGTACATGACCTTCGAGGCGCTGAAGGCAAAGCGGCTGACCATGGATCAGGCGCTGCCGGTTTCGGCCCGTGCCGCCGGCATGGCGCCCACCAAGCTGGGCCTGCGCGCCGGCCAGACCATCAGGGTCGAGGATGCGATCTACGGCCTGATCACCAAATCGGCCAATGACGCGGCCGTGGTGCTGGCCGAGGCGCTGGGCGGCAGTGAAATCGCTTTCGCGCGGATGATGACCGCCAAGGCCCGCAAGCTTGGCATGGACAAGACCACCTTCCAGAACGCCAACGGCCTGCCCAACCGGCATCAGTTCTCCACCGCCCGCGACATGGCGACGCTGGCCGTGCATCTGATGAACGACTTCCCGCGGGAATACGCGATGTTCTCGACCAAGTCGTACAGCTACAAGGGCCAGGCCCTGCGCAACCACAACCGGATGCTCAGCTCTTACACCGGCACCGACGGGATCAAGACCGGCTATACCCGCGCTTCGGGCTTCAACATCGTGGTCTCGGCGGTGCGCGACGATCACCGGCTGATCGGCGTGATCTTCGGCGGCTCCAGCGCCGCCACCCGCGATCAGGCGGTGGCGGGACTTCTGGACAAGGCCTTCGTCCGTCTGGCCGCGGAAAGCCCGGCCGAGCGCCAGCGCGCCATCGCCCAGGCCCGTGCCCGCGGCGAACTGCAGATCGCGAAGCTGGAGCGTGACCTCGACGAGATCGGCGGGGCCTCGGTCAAGGTCGCCTCGATCAGCGATGCCCAGGTGAAGGCGGCCGAGCGCGAGATGACCGGCGAAGCCGCGATCGCCGCCGTCGATGAAGACGATGCCGAGTTCGGCAGCGATGCCGCCCCCCAGGCGACCGTCCAGACCGCAGCGCTCGAGGTTCCGGCGGCAGCCCCGGTTGCAGCAGCCCCGGTTGCCGCGACGCCGGTTGCGGCCGTGGCCGCGGCCCCTGCGCCGCAGCCGGTCGCCCAGGGCGACACCCAGTATGCCGCCATCGCCCCCAAGCCGCGGGTCTTCGACACCCAGGGCCGCTGGGGCATCCAGTTCGGCGCCTTCGGCCGGGTCGATGCCGCCCAGGGGCTGGTGACCCGCGCCCAGGATCTGCTGCCGGCCGATCTGCGGGGTGGTGCCCAGACCGCGGTGGAGCCGCACGCGATCGGCGGCCGCTATATCTACCGCGCCCGCATGATGGGTTTCGAGGGCGAGCGTCCGGCCCGCCAGGCCTGCGCCCTGCTCGACAAGCGCGGCATCGCCTGCATCCTGGTGCCGCCGATCACGGCGCTGTCCGCGGCCGGCTGATCCGTCTGCATCGCGATATCAAAAGGCGCCCGGCTTCCGGCCGGGCGCCTTTTTTGTGGAGCATGCCCGGCCGGTCAAGGGGTGGCTCCCGCCCCTTGACCGGCGCTGCGGCCGACGCCACCCTTGACCCTCCCTTCACGCCAACCGGTTCCCCGGGGCGCCGGCCGACAGGATGCACACCCGCATGAAAACCTATCTGATCGTCATGGCCCCGGTGCTGCTCGGCATCCTGTTGCTCGGGCTTTCGGTGGGCGCGGTCGACTGGCTGTCGGTCGTGGTGGTGGTGGCGATCATGACCGTGCTCTTCGCCTTCACCATGTGGTACCAGCCCCGACGCTGACATCCGATCACTGACCTGCGGGGCCCCCCGACCATGAACACCCCCTCCGCGACGCCGAGAGCCCCCGAACCGGATGGGCGCGTGCTGGTCTTCGGCTCGGTCAATCAGGATCTGGTGCTCGCCTGCCGGCATCTGCCGACGGCGGGAGAGACGGTCGCCGCCCGCGACCCGCTGCATCTGCCGGGCGGCAAGGGCGGCAACCAGGCCTTCGCCGCCGCCCGTGCCGGTGCCCGCGTCTCTCTGATTGCCGCGGTCGGCGACGATGCAGCGGCAGATATCGCCCTGGGCGGCCTTGCCGCCGCCGGTTGCGACATGTCCAGCGTGATCCGCACGCATCGCCCCACCGGCCTCGCAATCGTCGCCGTCGGGCCGCGCCGGGCGGGGGATGATCGCACCGACAACCAGATCATCGTATCCCCCGGTGCCAATGACGATCTGAACGATACGGCGGTGGCCGATGCGCTGCTCACAAACGCCGTGCTGGTCACCCAGAACGAAACGCCCGCGGCCGGCATCGGCCGTCTGCACGCCCGGGCAGCGGCATCGGGGGCCGTGGTCGTCCACAATGCCGCCCCGGCCCGTGGGGCAGATGAACTGCCGCTGGCACCGATAACCCATCTGGTGGTCAACGAAACCGAATGGGCGGCCTTCGCCGGTGCGACGCTCGATCCCGACGCGCCCGATACGACCCTGGCCGCCGCCATCCGGTCCGGCCGCAGCGCCGCCGGGCTGCGGCCGGATCAGCTGGTGGTGATGACGCTGGGGGCTGCCGGTGCGCTGGTCGCAGACGCCGCCGGCCTGATCCGCCAGCCATCGGCCCCGGTTCCCGTTGTGGACAGCACCGGGGCCGGCGATGCCTTCGTCGGCGCCTATGCCGCCGCCCTGGCCCGTGGCGCGGAGGCAGCCCGGGCCCTGGCCGAAGGGGTGGCAGCCGGCGGGCTCGCCTGTGCCGCCCTGGGCGCGCGCGCCGCCACCCCCGATGCCGCAGCGATCCGCAGGGCGGCGGCGGCCCTGCCGGCCGCACGCCGCATCCCCCTCGCCCCGATCAGCTGATCATTCCGCCCGATAGGCCAGGCGGATCGCCCCCCAATGGCGGCCACGAACCGTGACCGGCACCGCCAGATCCTTCATCAGCGCGAACTGCCCGCCGCCCATGTCGCGACGATAGGTCTGCAGCAGAAAGCGTTTGGTGCTGCGTGCGGCGCGCAACCCCGTGCGGTCGTCGAACTTGCGACGATTGCGGGCATTGGCCGCATTCCAGACCGGATCACGGCCCTGGGGCTTCGAGAACTTCGCGTTGTGGGTGGGCAGGTAGCCGTTGCGGTCCACCGCCGCACAGAACACGATCCCGGGATCGATCGTCAGAACCGGCTCTTGAATCGCGGGCAGAACCCGGTCGCACAGCTCGGTGAAGCGGGTGGTGTACTGCACCGGATCCGATCCCTGGATCGGCCGATAGCTTTCGTCGAACAGGCCGGACATGTCGATCCGCCCGGCCGCAAGCGCCGCCTCGAAGGCTTCCGCCGCCTGTGCGGCCGCCCGGGTTGCGGCCGCGATGAACGGCGTGTCGACCGTCTCCGCCCCGGCCCCGGCCGTCAGCTCGATCAGGTTCTCGGACAGATCGAGCAGTTCCACCAGGCGCGCATCCGCCTCGTCGAGGCGGGTACGCGACTGGGCGACGCCGGTGTTCAGCTCCCGCATTTCGGCGCTGACCTGGTTGCAGACCGTGGTGTTGGACGCGGCCTGGCCGGCAATGCGTCCGACCTCGCCGCCGATCATGCCCACCGCATCGGCCAGCCCGTCGATGACGCCGCCGATCCGCCCGGTGCCCTCGCGCACATGCTCCGCCTTACCCAGTGTCCGGCCGCTGGCATCGACCAGGGCCCGCACCTCCAGGCCCAGCTCGCCCAGGGTCTGGGAGATCTGGGCGGTGGCTTCCTGTGTGGACCGGGCAAGGCTTTTGACCTCTCCGGCCACGACGGCGAAGCCCCGGCCGGCCTCTCCCGCCCGCGCCGCCTCGATCGTGGCATTGAGCGCAAGCAGGTTGGTCTGTTTGGCGATGCCGTCGATCTGGCTCGAGACCTTGCCCACCCGGTCCAGCGCCTGGGCAAGCACATCCAGCCGGCGGGCGATATCGGCCACGCTGCCGGTCAGTTCACGGATCTCGTCCAGCGTCTGTGCCGCTTCGGCGCGAGAGCTCGCGGCCTGTCGGGCCGCCTCCGCCGCCCGCTCGTCGGCGGTCCGGGCCGCCTGATCGATCGCCCGGTTGTCTTCGGCCATGCGGTCGACCAGGCCGGTCAGCCCGCCCAGACCGTCAGACTGGCCACGCAGGGCGCGGGCAACCTCGTCCACCTTGCCGACGATGTCGGCAATCCGCACCCCCAGCCCTCCGGCCCGGTCGGCCAGCCGGGCGATCGTATCGCTCATCGACAGGCCGTCACCATGGGCAGAGTGATCCTTCATGGTCATTGCGGTCATCTATCCTCCCCAGGATTCGGCGCCCCCATACGGCTTGATGCGCTTTGCACGCATTCTTTCCGCCATGATGTCGCAACTATACCGTTCGTGCCAGTCTGCCACTCCCGATGACGAAGCCCCAGGGACCAAGGTCGGGGGTGACAGAGGGGCCGGGCCGGGCGCCGGGCTGCGGGGCGGGGCTTGTGAAGGCGGTTGGGCAGGCATAGAACAAGGGGCGCGCCCCCTGCACCCGAGGGACGCCCGTCTCCCGCGGCCCCTCCCCCCTCTCATCATCCGGGCCGCTGCACGAAGGTTGGGATCTTGCCCGAATTCCTCGTCTCCGCCGACGGCCTCGGCGCGCTTCTGACCGTCATCATGATCGACGTCGTGATGTCGGGCGACAATGCGGTGATCATCGGCATGGCCGCAGCCGGCCTGCCGGCAACCCTTCGCCGCAAGGCGATCATCTACGGCATCCTGGCGGCCACGGTTCTGCGCATCACCTTCGCCGCCGTGACCGTCGAACTGCTCGAAATCATCGGCCTGACGCTGGCCGGCGGCATTCTGCTGCTCTGGGTCGCCTGGAAGATGTGGCAGGAACTGCGCCAGGCCCGCAAGGCCGCAGCCGCCGAGGCGGCGGCCGCGGCATCCGCACCGGGCACCGCACCTGCCGACGGCGTCGACGAACTGCCTGAAGAAAAGGCGGCGGCGCCCAAGACCATGCGTCAGGCGCTGACCGCCATCATCATCGCCGACGTGTCGATGTCGCTCGACAACGTGCTGGCGGTGGCCGGCGCCGCGCGTCATCACATGGAGGTGCTGATCATCGGTCTGGTGCTGTCGATCGCGCTGATGGGCCTGGCGGCGAACTATGTGGCCAAGCTGCTGGAACGCCATCACTGGCTGGCCTATGTCGGCCTGGCCATCATCAGCTATGTGGCGCTCGACATGATCTGGCGCGGCAGCAACGAGGTCATGCACGCGGCCGGCGCCGGCTTCTGACCGCCGCCCTCCCTGCCGCCGACGCAAAGAAAAGGGCCGCCCCCAACCGGGAGCGGCCCTTTTCATACAGGAAGGCGGCAGGCCATACAGGAAGGCGGCAGGCGGATCAGACTGCGAGGGCCGCCGGCACCTCGACGCCGGCCGCCGTCAGCACCCGGGCCAGTTCGCCCTTCAGCGCCGCCAGCCGGGCGTCATCGGCCGCCTCTGCACGGGCCACCAGCACCGCCTGGGTATTGGAGGCGCGCAGCAGCCACCAGCCGCCATCGACCTTCACCCGCACGCCGTCGGTCCGGTCGACCTGGGCGCCCTCGGCCGCCAGCGTCGCTGCAATATCGGCGACCACCTGGAACTTGCGGTCGTCGGCGCAGGGGATGCGGATCTCGGGCGTGTTGACCATGTCGGGCAGGCCGTCGCGGATGGCGGTGATGCTCTCACCCGTGGTCGCCAGCTGGTCCAGCAGGCGGACGGCGGCATAGAGCGCGTCGTCATAGCCGTAATAGCCGTCGGCGAAGAAGACATGACCGCTCATCTCGCCGGCGAGCGGGCTTGCCGTCTCCTTCATCTTGGTCTTGATCAGCGAATGGCCGGTCTTCCACATCACCGGCGTGCCGCCCAGGCGGGCGATCTCGTCGAACAGCGCCTGGCTTGCCTTCACGTCGGCGATGATGGTGGCGCCGGGGATGCGGTCGATGATCGGGCGGGCCAGAATCATCAGCAGCTGATCACCCCAGAGGATCCGCCCCTTGCCGTCGACCACACCGATGCGGTCGCCGTCGCCGTCGAAGGCGATGCCCAGATCCGCACCTTCCTCGGCCACCTTGGCGATCAGGTCGACCAGGGTGTGCGGCTCGGTCGGGTCGGGGTGATGGTTGGGGAAGGTGCCGTCGATATCGGCATAGAGCAGCACATGGCGGCCGGGAAGGTTGCGCGCCACCATGGTCAGCGCCTCACCCGCCGCACCATTGCCGGCATCCCAGACCACCACGGGTTCGCGGGCGACCGTCTTGAACAGCCCCTCGGTCAGCCGGGCGACATAGGCCGACAGCACGTCGGGCGCGTCGTTGTCGGCCCCCGTCGCCGGTGCCGGCAGAAGCTCGCCTTCGGCGGCGATGCGGCCCATCTCGCGGATGTCCTCGCCGAAGAAGGGTTTGCCGAGCATGACCATCTTGAAGCCGTTCTGGTCCGGCGGGTTGTGCGAGCCGGTGACCATGATGCCGCCATCCACGCCGCGGGTCTGGGCGGCGTAATAGAGCATCGGGGTGGGACCAAGGCCCACGCGGATCACATCGACGCCGCCTTCGGTCAGCCCGCGCACCAGCGCCGCTTCCAGATCGGGCGAGCTCACCCGGCCATCGCGACCGACGGCGGCGGACGCGCCGCCGCGGGCCTTCAGCATATAGGCGAAGACCCGCCCGATGGCATAGGCGTCCTCGGTCCCCAGGGTCTCGCCGATGATGCCGCGGATGTCGTATTCGCGCAGCACGGTCGGATGGAAGCGGTGGACGAGCTTGGTCACGAACGGCCTCTCAGGGTCGGTTTTGAAGAACGGCTCGGGGGTAGAGAATGGCAGCGGCCACCGGTTCAGCCAAGTCCTGCGGCCGGGCGGCCGATCGAGCTGTAGGCGAAGCCGCGGGCGGCCATCTCTTCCGGCTTGTAGACATTGCGCAGATCGACCATGACCGGGGTCTTCATCGCCGCCTTCACCCGATCGAGGTCGAGCGCCCGGAACTGGTTCCACTCGGTGACGAGCACCGCGACATCGGCGCCGGTGACGGCATCATAGGCATCCTCGGCCCAGACCACACGGTCCAGCAGGCGGCGCGCCTCGGCCATGCCTTCGGGATCATAGGCCCGGACGGTGGCGCCGGCGCGGATCAGCGCCGGCACGATGTCCAGGCTCGGTGCCTCGCGCATGTCGTCGGTGTTGGGCTTGAAGGTCAGGCCCAGCACGCCCACGGTCTTGCCGGCAAGGCTGCCGCCGGCGGCAGCGATCACCCGGTCGGCCATGCGGCGCTTGCGGGCCTCGTTCGACGCCACGACCTGCTCCACCAGCGAGAGAGGCGCGTTGTATTCCTGGGCCGACGAGACCAGGGCGCGGGTGTCCTTGGGGAAGCAGGATCCGCCGAAGCCCGGGCCGGCATGCAGGAATTTGCGACCGATGCGGCCGTCCAGGCCGATGCCGCGGGCGATGTCCTGCACATTCGCGCCCACCTTCTCGCACAGATCCGCCACTTCGTTGATGAAGGTGATCTTGGTGGCGAGGAAGGCGTTGGCGGCATATTTGATCAGCTCGGCGCTCTCGATCGTCGTGTGGACGATCGGCGTCTCCATCAGGAAGAGCGGCCGGTAGAGTTCGGTCATCAACTCGCGCGCCCGCGCGGTTTCGGTGCCGACCACCACGCGATCGGGGCGCATGAAGTCTTCGATCGCCGAGCCTTCCCGCAGGAATTCGGGGTTCGAGGCGACGTCGAAGGGAAGATCCGGGCGGGTTTCGGCCAGAAGCGCCTTCACCTTGGCACCGGTGCCGACCGGCACGGTGGACTTGGTGACCACCAGCCGGTAGCCGTCGGCGGCCATCGCCACCTGGCGCACGGCCTCGAAGACATAGCTGAGGTCGGCATGGCCGTCGCCGCGGCGGCTGGGCGTGCCGACCGCGATGAACACCACCTCGGCATCGCGCACGGCCTGGGCCAGATCGGTGGTGAAACCCAGATGGCCCGAGCGCACATTGCGGGCGACCAGATCGTCGAGGCCGGGCTCGTAAATCGGGATCTCGCCGCCGAGCAGCCGCTCGATCTTCGACCGGTCATTGTCGACACAGACGACCGAATGGCCGAATTCGGAGAAGCAGGTGCCCGACACAAGGCCGACATAGCCCGTGCCGATCATCGCGACGCGCATGGAAGCCAATTCCTTTGCCAGTGAGCGCGAACGGCGCGCAAAGCCCCCGATCCTGCCCCTTGAAGGACAGGATCGCGGGCACTGCGCGCCGAACTATAGCCTTACTGGGCGGCGTCGCGGTAGGTCGAAAGGCGCTCGGCCAGGAAGTCCTTCACCTGGTCGCGCAGATCGACGCGGGCCAGCGAGAAGGCGATATTCGCCTGGATGAAGCCGGCCTTGTCGCCGCAATCGAAGCGCTCGCCATCGAAGCGCACCGCATGGAAGGGGTGGCTTTCGACCATGGCGCGGATCGCGTCGGTCAGCTGGATCTCGCCGCCCGAACCGCGCTCGTGGCGGCCCAGATGATCGAAGATTTCGGGCTGCAGGATGTAGCGGCCGATCACTGCGGTGCGCGAGGGCGCCTCGTCGGATTTCGGCTTCTCGACCATGCCGCGGGCGGTGACCAGACGGCCGTCGTCCTCAGCGATGTCGATGATGCCGTAGCGCGAGGTGTGCTCAGGGGCGACATCCATAGCGGCCACGACATTGCCACCCTTCTGCTCGTAGACCTCGACCATCTGGCTGAGGCACGGGCGGTCGGCAAGGACCAGGTCGTCGGCCAGCAGCACGGCGAAGGGCTCGTTACCGACCAGATGCCGGGCACACCACACGGCATGGCCCAGGCCCATCGGCTCCTGCTGACGGGTGTAGGACACGTTGCCGGCCTTCGGCAGCCAGCGGCGCAGCTGGGTCAGCTGGTCGTGCTTGCCGCGCTCCTGCAGCGTCCATTCCAGTTCGAACGACTGGTCGAAATGGTCTTCGATGGCGGTCTTGTTCCGGCCGGTAACGAAGATCAGCTCTTCGATGCCGGCGGCACGCGCCTCTTCCACGGCGTACTGGATCAGCGGCTTGTCGACGACCGGCAGCATTTCCTTGGGCATGGCCTTGGTGGCGGGAAGGAAACGCGTGCCCAGGCCACCGACGGGGAAGACGGCTTTGCGAACGGGCTTGGTGTTGCTCATGGACCTAATCGCTGGATCGAATTCTTGAGGCGTTCTTCGGAACGATCGTCCGACCGGTCACGTGTCATTCGATATCGCGGCCCATGCTGCCCACATGGTCCGCAGCGGATGCACGGCACTTCCTCGCCTCGGGCAGGCGTGCCGTCGATCCGCCGATCGACCCTACATATATTGCATCGCAACAGAACACGATGCGACGCCTATTTTGACCTGCCCCCAATTTGTCACCAGAGGCGGTCTCATGGCATCGATGGTCACATGTCTGACCGACGAACGGCACAACTTATAGCCTTGAACGGCCGCAGACGCAAATCGGACCCCTTTGACCGAAGGGGCGACCGCATTCGGATCACGCGCGCGAACGGGCGCCCAGAAGGCGATCGCGGGCGGCATTTACCCGCGCCGCAAGAGCTGCACTGCCCCCATGATCCGGGTGCACCCGGGCCATCATCCGCCGCCACGCGGCGGTGATCTCGGCGGCCCCGGCACCGGCTTCCACCCCCAGGATGGCGCGCGCCTCGGCCTCGGACATCTCGTCCGCACCGGCGGGATCTGTTCCGGCACCGCCGCTGCCCGCAGACGGGTCGGACCAGCCCGGCCCATAGGTCCGCTCCCCCCAGTTTTCCAGCAGGCGGGCGCCGTCCGGATCCTCCACCCGCAACCGCCGCAGCAGCGCGATCAGCGTCTCGACGCTCAGCTCCTCAAGGCCCTGCCCGCGCTCCGGCCCGTCCAGGACCACGCCCGACATGGCGCCGGTATCTGTGTCCAGCGTCATGCGCAGGCTGCGGGTCTCGATCGTGCGCGGGCGGCTGCGGGCCGTGCCGGCCGTCCCGAGCCCCGCCCCACCCTGGGGCCGGGCCCGGCGAAACAGGTGCCAGACCGGCACAAGCCCAAGGGCGGTGCGCGCCAGCCGCATCACCACCGGCAGGGCCGCCGCCGCCACGGCGGCAACGGCCGGCCATTTGCCGGTCACCGCAAGCAGAATGGCAGCCACCGCCGCCAGCACCACCAGCCCCCACAGGCCGATGCGTTTCAGCACCGCCCGATCCACCCGCCCCAGGCGTCCGCCCAGGGTCAGCACGGCAATCAGGCTGACGAAACCGGCAAGCAGGGCCCAGATCACCACCTCACCCCCATAACGCTCACCTCTCGCCCATGCGCCCGATCAGCAGGCTGAGCGCCTTGGGATCGGCCCGGCCCGGCCGCTCCAGGGCCGCCGGCCCCCGGGTTGCGACCGCAGCGACGGCACCCAGCAGGGCCCGCAGCCGGTCGGGGGCGGCGGGATCGAAGGGCAGCAGGGCCCCGCCGGTGATCCGGGCGATCCGCCCGAAGGCGGCGGCAACCTCGGGATGGGCCCCTTCCTGAAACATGAAGGCCCGCACCCCCAGCATGGCCAGATCCGCCGCCCCCGCCTCCAGCGGCGCCACCGGTTCCTCCAGCGCATCGCCGACGAAGATCAGCCCGTGGACCGGGGCGGCCCGCGCCTCGGCCACGGCATGGGACAGGACGCGGGCCAGCTGGGTTCGCCCGGCCCGGCAGTCGATCCGCGACATCACGCGCGCCAGGGCCAGGGCATCGCCGGCCCAGCGGCTGGCACGGCATTCATCGAACCCGCGGTAATAGACCAGCTGGACCGCAAGCCCGCCATCGCCGGCCACGCGGAACATCTCCCCCTGCAGCCCCTGGGCAAGATCCCAGCCGGGCTGCCGGCTCTGGGTCGCATCCATCGCCAGGATCAGGCGTGCGGCGGCGCCGCCGTGGGTGGGCGGTCGGGCCGGCACGCTTCGGCGCGCCTCGGCCAGAAAGCCCTCGACCTCGGCAGAGCTGGCCGGCGGGCGCGCGGGTCGGCCGGGGCGAAGGTCACGGGTCATGCCGGTCTCCCACAGGTCTGACGGCGCATGAAGCGGATGTTCACACACTCGTTTCCTACATGGGGGCTTGCGGCGTCGTGGAAAGGGGGCCGATCAGAGGATCAGATCGCGGCCGTCCAGCATCGGCAGGCGCAGGGCCTCGATCAGGCCGCGCACCTCGTGCCGGGCGGCAATATGCGACATCGACAGCGAGATGTTCGCATCCACGTCGCGCAGGTCGAGCATGGTGAGCCCGCGCAGGAACAGCTCGCGATAGATCACCCGGTCGCCGAACCCCGGCGCGACGCGGAAGCCCACCCGCCGCGACAGCTGCTCCACCACCCGGCTCATATCGCGCTTGTTGCGGCTTTCGGTCGACGACAGGCGGTTGCGCATCACCACCCAGTCGATGGTGCCGCGATCACGGATCGCCCGGGTCTTCTTCTCGTTCCAGACCATCTCGGCATAGACGCTGGGGCCCAGCACCTTCAGCGTCTCGGGATCGACGCGGGCCAGCACGTCCAGATCGATGAAGCTGTCGTTGATCGGGGTGATCAGCGTGTCGGCGAAGGAATGGGCCAGGCGGGCGAGAAAATGGTCACTGCCGGGGCTGTCGATGATGACGACGTCGTTGTCGCGGGCAAGCCGTGCAAGCGCGCCCACGAAGGCCTCGCGCTCATCCGCCTCCATCTCCGCCCGGCTCGGCTTGTCGGAGCGCGGGATGACCGCGCTTTCCGGCACCGGCATCCAGGCCTGCTGTTCGCGGGCAAAGGCGGCACGGTTCTCGATATAGCGGCTGATGGTGCGCTGACGGCTGTCGATATCGATCACGCCGACCTTCTGGCCAAGCTTCATCAGCCCCACCGCCAGATGCATCGCCGTGGTCGACTTGCCCGAGCCACCCTTCTCGTTGCCCAGCACGATGATATGCGCAGGGATCTGACCGCCCATGCCTCGCTTCCCCTCAGCCCGCGCGAACCCGGTCCTTCCGGCCGCCTCCGCCCCGTCCGGACGTCATCATGACCTGAAACGCCCCGCCCCAGAAGAGGCCGCCGCACGATAGCCGGGTGAGACAGCGGGTCAAGCACCCGTTGCCCGGGGGCCTCAGGAAAATCCCTGGCGGGACAGAGGAATATGCCCACCCCGGCGCCCGGAACCGACGGTGAAGGACGCCGGAAAAAGAAACGGCCGGCGGATCCTGAGATCCGGCCGGCCGTAAAGTCGACAGTGTGGAGAGGTAACCGAAGAGCCTAAGCAGAAGATGGATGAAGAGGCACCAAAACTTCGAGAGGCGATCCGGGTTGAGGGTCGAGCGGAAAGCACTCACCCCCGCTTCAAGCACTCCGTCCGTGCCCTCAACCCGGCCAGTCCTGCCTTTCGGAAGGACATTCAGTCTCGTGAAGCCGTCCCTTCGAGGTGATTAGACCAACTTTACTTCCGTCGGTCAAATCTTTTTTTCGCCCTCTTGGTTTCGATACCAGTTCGTCTTCATAAGACCAGCAGGCGACACATCGAATACTGATGACGCGCTGTGCATCACCAGGATCCGACCGGGGCGCTCCCCGCCCCGTCACCTGCGTCCACAGGATTATTAGCAATGCCCGTGCCAAACCTCCCAAGCCGCGGAATCACAGGGGTTTGGAGGCCACATGCCGCCCCTCGCTCAGCTGTCGGCCGGGTTTCTGCACATTTTTAAGGCGGCATCCCCGTATCCGGGGACGCAGCGCCCATTCATTGTGCAATGCACCCTCGCAAAAGCGAAGGGGCGCCGCCCTCGCAGGCGACGCCCCTTCCGATGCAGACGGACGGATCAGAGGAACTTGCGGCCCCGGGTCCAGTCGTCCGGCACGTCGAGGCCCAGTTCACGCAGCTGCGGCACGATATGGGCGCAGTAGCGCTGGCGGGCTTCCTCGTTGGTGTACTTGCGCAGGCCCCACTTCACGTAGAGCTTCGAGCGCTCGCTCTCGGAGCGGCCGAAGAGGTCGAGCATGGTCGACCACCACACACCCTCCAGTTCGGCCTGCACCAGGGCGCGACCTTCGGGCGTGGCACAGAACTGCTTCACGATGCGGCGGCCCTGGGCGACGTGGTTGTACTCGTCCATGACGATCGAGACGCACATGTCGGCGATCGGCTTGTACGAGGACTGGGCCATTTCCTCGATCATCGCGAGCACGGCGCCCTCGCCGATCATCGAGAACAGGCCACGCTGCACCCAGTTGTCGATCTTGCGCACCGCATCGGTGCGATAGTGCTGCCGCTCCTGGAAGTGCTGATCCATCATGTAGTAGACGTCGATGCCCAGATCCTTGAGCACCTCGGCACCGCGGATGAAGTGGTCGACCTCTTCGGCGGCGCGCTCGCAGCACATCTTGCGCTCATACGGATCCGGCGCCATCGGATAGAGCAGCTGGGTGTAGTCGTCGGCGCCGGTCAGCTCGCCCTCGGTATGGGCGCGGAGCTGATGGATGACCAGATCCTGGTATTCCTTGGGCATCTTGTAGAACTGCTCGGGCCCCTCGACGACCAGGGGGGCTTCGGCGGCGCTCGCAACGGACTCGTTCATGTCCTGTCTCCGGATTTACCTGTGATTGAAAACATGGCCACAGTATCCCCCTGAGGCCGATTGGCTGGCGGTGCATGGCCGCCGGCTCGTTGGATCAGATCCGGGCGACCAGCCCTGTGGCGGTCGCACCGATCCGGCCCTGATCATCGACGACCGTCACCTCGACCGTGAACAGGTCGCCCTGCCGGCCGACCACCCGTCCCCGCCCCTCGAAAGGGCCGGGTCTGAGTGGTTCCGCCAGCTTGATGGCGCTTTCGAGCGTGGCGCATCGCGCCCCGCCGGCCGCCAGAATGGCGGGCACGGCCAGGGCGCAATCGGCCAGCCCCATGATCATGACCACGTTGATCACCGCCCCCGCCGCCCCCTGCTCGACATGCTCGGGGCCCGGATCCGCCACCCGCGCGACCACTGCCCCATCGGGGCCTGCGGTCACACGGATGCCGGAATGGACCAGCACATCGAGCGCGTTCAGGCGGCCGAGCACGGCATCCAGGGTTCCCCCCTCCGGACCCGTGGCCAGATCTGCAGCCGTCATACCCTCCCCTCCCTGCAAGATGCGTCCCGCAGGATGGCGATCAGTGTCCGACACCCTGGAACTGAGCGGAGACGGGGACCGCCGGTGCATGCGGCACACGCGCCGGCACATCACCGTTGTCCTCGACCTCTTCCATCGGCCCGGCCCGCTCCGCCTTCATCGCCTGATGGGCGGCGGCATAGGGGTTGAAGGGCGTCCAGATGAACTGATTCCAGTAGCCCTCGGCAATGCCGATCCAGGTCTCCAGCATCTCGCGGCTGTCCAGGAAGCGGTCCATGCTGACCATCAGCCAGGAATTCACCGCCTGGCTGTCGCGGCAGCCGTCGCAATGGCCCGAGGTGCAGCAGAACTTCACCGTCTTCAGGTCCGCCGCCCAGGTGTTGAAGAAGGGCAGCACCGGGTTGCCGTTCTCCAGCCGTTCGGCGTGATCCGGATGATCGATGCTGATCGACGGGCAGACGTCGTAACCGAAATCGGCGCCCCAATGGGTCCGGCCGGTGATCATCGCCTCGATGTAGTAGGGATGGCTCAGCACCACATCCGGATAGAGCGCCTTGACCCTCAGCGCCTCGGCCAGCAGGGCATCCTGATGGGCCTGGGCAGTGGGATCGTCGGTGCCGTATTTGCTGTAGAAGTTGAACGACAGACGGTTGCCGTTCGCCGCGATGCGCCGGACGGTCTCCTCGATGTATTCGATGCCGTCCTCGGTCAGCGCATAGACGAAGTTCGCCCGCGGATCCTGGTGGTAGTTCTCGAGCACCGTCTCGAACAGCCCGGTGAACTGCCGGCCGCTCGGCTTGATCGCGCGCAGCTCGTCGTCGAGCTTGCCGCCGCCGAACAGGGTCAGCATCACGTTCACGTCTTCGAACCCGTCCCAGGGCAGACGCCTGAGACCGTTCGACGAGACCGTCACATAGCGCAGGTGCTTCACGAACAGCCGCAGACGATCCGGGAACAGCGTCGGCTCACCGCCGATGACCAGCGCGGCGTTCACCCGCCGACGCTTCGTCTCATCGATGAGGAAACTCTCCAGCGTCGCCAGATCCTTGACCTCGCGGGTCGCGGTGTCGTGGCCGTATTCGAAGAACCAGCAGCCCTTGCAGCGGATATTGCAGGCATTGGTCAGATGGTATTCGGTGACCCTGACGTTCCGGGCATGGGTCAGGATGCGGTTGAGGCGGGCCCCGAGGACGGGGTCGTCCGCCGTCAGTGCCTGGACGCGCGCCACACGCTCACGCGACCGGGCCTTTCGCAGCTCGGATTTCATCGTCGTCCCCCTTATCTCCGCCGTCGCCGGCAATGGCCGTGCCGGCCGTACCGATGCAGCGGTTCATGTCGCCCCGATCAAAAAGGGTCGGGTGGCCCCGCGCGGGTTGGGTCCGGTATCGGCCCGCTGTCGCTTTCATTGAGGGCGTCTACATCCCTGGCGTGTATTAGAGCAACTTCCAGGATGTATTCTCAACACAAAAAGCGATCGGATTTCGCATCATGAACGCAGAAGGGGAGTTGTATCCACGCACAGGCCACGTCGTTTCGCATCGCGCAACCCAGCCATTCTGGAAATCCAGCGCGGGAAATATTCTGCAACCCTTTGTTTTTCATATAAAAAAGACGAGGCGCCGCATGCTGGGGCGGGCCTCGTCCGACAGTCCACGACATGGACTTTCTACATGCCTATGAATTCAATTATCACGCATAGGCATGACAATCGATCGCCTGCTCACGCATGCGTCTTCAAGCCGGAATCCGAGGATCCACGGGCACTTCCCGCACGGGTGTGAACACCGTTTCCATCCAGGCGGCATGGGTCAGCAATGCTGCCTCATCCGCCGGCCGGCCGACAAGTTGCAGACCGAAGGGCAGATCGCCGGCCATGCGCCCCGCCGGCAGCGACATCGCCGGCGTGCCGGTCAACGTGATCGCGAAGGTAAGCGCCAGCCACGAGACATAGGTCTCGAACCGATGGCCCTCGATTTCCTCCAGCGCCCGGATGGTGTGCGGGAAGGGCGGGGTCAGCACGGTTGGCGTCAGCACCAGATCGACGCGGGAAAGTTCGTCGATCAGATCCAGCGTCATCTTCGCCCGCGCCCGCTCGGCCCGGCCGAGGGTTGCGGCATCCAGCCCCAGCCCGTGTTCGATGTTCCAGACCAGATCCGGCTTCAGCCGGTCGCGATGGGCCTGCAGCATATCCTCGTGCAGGGTGGCCATCAGCCCGGCGCGCAGGGCCTTGAAGGCGCTCTCGGCCTCGGCGAAGCTGGTCTCCAGCGGCACGATCTCGACGCCTTCGGCCGCCAGCCGGTCGACCGCGCGGCCGAAAGCGGCGCGCACGTCCGCCGCCACCGGCACGATCCCCAGATCCACCGAAACCGCCACCCGCCGCGGCTTGCGCGGCGCGGTCGCCGCAGCTTCGAACAGCCCCGCCTCCGCCTCGCGCGACAGGGGATCGCGCGGATGAAGGCCGGCCATGGCATCGAGCATCAGCCCCAGATCGGCCACATCGCGTGCCATCGGCCCCTCGACCGACAGCGTCGAGAAGGGCGAGACCGAGGGGCCGTGCGGCACGCGCCCCGGGGTCGGCCGCAGGCCCACCACCCCGGTGAAGGCGGCGGGAATGCGCAGCGAGCCGCCCAGATCCGACCCCTGCGCCAGCCAGGCCGTGCCGCTGGCCAGCGCCACCGCCGAGCCGCCCGACGAGCCGCCGGGGGTGAGGCTGGTATTCCACGGATTGGTGGTGGTGCCGAAGACCTCATTGAAGGTCTGGGCGCCGGCGCCGAATTCGGGCGTGTTGGTCTTGGCGTAGATGATGCCGCCGCGCTCTTCCAGCCGGGCGGCGACGTTGTCGGACCGGGCCGGCACATTGTCGGCGAAGAGCGGCGAGCCATAGGTGGTGCGGATGCCGGCGGTCGCGGTCAGGTCCTTGATCGCCACCGGCAGACCGTGCAGCCGGCCGGGCTGGCGGCGGCGGTCGGTCGTCGGCATCCAGTGCCGGGCGGCGGCGCGGGCCTGATCGAAGGCGCGGGTGACGACGGCATTGACGGCACCATCCACCGCCTCGACCCGTCGTTCCAGCGCATCCAGCAGGTCGTTCGGGGTCACCTCGCCGCGCGCCAGCCGCGCGACCAGATCGCGGGCGGTCGCCCTGATCAGCTCGTCCATGGGGATTTCCTCGGGCATCGGTTGCAGATCCCGGCCTCTGGCGGGCCGGGTATCGGGCTTGTCGGTCAAGACAGGCGGGTCGAGATCGCAAGGCCGGATTTGAGCGTCAGCGTCACCGGCGTGCGCTCGGCGATGTCGGCCAGGCGCGCGCGCTGATCATCGTCGAGCGGGCCATCCAGCGTCAGCACCCGCTCGATCCGGCCGGTGCCGTTCTCGACCAGGTAATGCAGCGCGACCTTCGCCTCGCTGAGCGGCCACTGTTTTCGCTCGGCATACATCTTAAGCGTGATCGCGGTGCAGGCGCCCAGGCTCGCCAGCAGCAGGTCATAGGGCGCCGGGCCGGCATCGCCGCCGCCCAGTTTCTGCGGTTCGTCGGCGACGAGTTGATGATTGCCGGTCCGGATCGAGACGGCATAGCGTGCGGCACCGATTGCCGCCTCTGCTCTGGCCATGGGTCGGGGTCTCCTGCACGTCGGTCGGTGCCCCCATCAGACCCCCACATGCGCCCGGCTGCAAGCCGGACGGAGGGCGCGCGCCGGCGCCCCCTCCCCCGGGTGCCTCCGGTGGGTCCGGCTCAACCGGCGTAGTCGGGCTCGCTCCGCGCCAGGATCCGCTTCACGCTTTCCAGATGCAGCCGGGCGCTTTCGGCATCCTCGCTGCGCATCTGGGCGGCGGTCATGGCCGCCACATCCGCCGGCACCGGGATCAGCGGCCGTCCGGTCTGCAGCGCCCGGATCTGCACCTCGGCGGCACGTTCCAGATAATAGAGATCGTCCCAGGCCTCGGCGATCGAGGGGGCGGTGACCATCACGCCATGGCTGCGCATGAACAGGATGTCGGCATCGCCCATCGCCGCGGCGATCCGGTCGCCTTCGGCCGCATCCAGCGCCAGGCCGTTATAGACCGGGTCGACCGCGGTCCGGCCGAGGAATTTGAGCGCGGTCTGCCCGGCATGAGAGAGCGGTTCGCCCTCGATCATGGTCAGGGCCGTGGCATTGGGCATATGGGTGTGGAAGGCGGCCCGCGCGCCGGGCTTCTTCATGTGCAGCCGGGCATGGATATAGAACGCCGTCGCCTCGGGCCGGCCCTCGCCCTCGATGACATTGCCGTGGAAATCGCAGACCAGCAGGCTGGACGCGGTCACCTCGGCGAAGGCCAGACCATAGGGGTTGACCAGGAACAGATCGTCCCGCCCCGGGACCAGCGCCGAGAAATGGTTGCAGATCCCCTCGGCGAAGCCCAGACGCGCCGCCATGCGCAGGCTGGCGGCCAGATCGATACGCGCCTGGGCCAGCGCCGCCCGGTCGATGGAGGAATTGCGCAGCACCGCGGGTGCTTCGCCGGTGGCGGTCAGTTCATGGGCCATGATCGGGCAGCACTCCGCAAAGGGGCTTGGCGGGTATCAGGACGAGGCCTTCATGGCCTGGGCGGCGGTGTCCGAGATCCGCTGCACCATGGCATAGAAGCCGTTGCGGCGGTTGGGGCTCAGATGCCGGTCCAGGCCGATGCGGTTGAAGATGTCGTTGATGTCGGTGGCGATGATCCGGTCGGCGGTCTCGCCGGAATAGGCGGTCATCAGCACCGCGATCAGCCCGCGGACGATCTGGCTGTCGCTGTCGGCGCGATAGCGGATCACCGGCGGATTGCCCGGCTCCACCTCGCTCAACAGCCAGACCTGGCTCATGCAGCCTTCGACCTTGCTCTCGGGCGTGCGTTCCGCCTCGGGCAGATCCGGCAGTTTGCGGCCCAGATCGATCAGATAGGCGTAGCGCTCTTCCCAGTCGTCGAACAGGGAGAAGTTCTCGATCAGCTCTTCCGTCGCGGCATTGGCCATGGGGCACAGGTCTCCGGACCGGTCTCGGGTGAGGTGCGGTGGGCAACATATCGAGCCGGGCGGGAGAAGCGCAAGGCAGCGGTCGCCCCTGTCACGAATTCGGCTCGAACATCTCCCCCCCGACGCCATATCCATCTTCATCTTCTTCATTAACAAGACCAGCCCGACAGCGGAGCCCGGCAGGAGGACGACGTGAACGAGATGAACCCCCAGGGTGGTAAATGCCCCGTCATGCATGGCGGCAACACCACCGCCGACAGTTCGGTAACGGCCTGGTGGCCGAAATCGCTGAAGCTTGAGATCCTGTCCCAGCACGACAGCAAGACCAACCCGCTCGGCCGCGGCTACAGCTATCGCGAGGCGCTGAAGACGCTGGATTTCGAGGCGCTGAAGCAGGATATGCGGGCGCTGATGACCGACAGCCAGCCCTGGTGGCCGGCCGATTGGGGCCATTACGGCGGGCTGATGATCCGCCTGTCCTGGCATGCCGCCGGCAGCTATCGCATCTCCGACGGCCGCGGCGGCGGCGGCACCGGCAATCAGCGCTTTGCGCCGCTGAACAGCTGGCCGGACAATGTCAGCCTCGACAAGGCGCGGCGCCTGCTCTGGCCGATCAAGAAGAAATACGGCAACCGGGTCAGCTGGGCCGATCTGATCGTGCTGGCCGGCACCATCGCCTACGAGACCATGGGGCTTAAAACCTTCGGCTTCGCCTTCGGCCGCGAGGACATCTGGCATCCGGAACTCGATGTCTACTGGGGCCCCGAGACCACCTGGCTCGGGCGGGAGCGCTATGCGAGCGAGGCCGAAACCTCGCTCGAGAACCCGCTCGCGGCGGTCCAGATGGGGCTGATCTATGTGAACCCGGAAGGGGTCGCCGGCCAGCCCGATCCGCTGAAGACCGCCCAGGCGATCCGCGAGACCTTCGCCCGCATGGCGATGAACGACGAAGAGACCGTGGCGCTGACCGCCGGCGGCCATACCGTCGGCAAGACCCATGGCAATGGCGATGCCGGCCTGCTCGGCCCCGAGCCCGAGGGCGCACCGGTCGAGGCGCAGGGCCTGGGCTGGGCCAACCCCACCGGCCGCGGCATGGGCCGCGACACGATCACCAGCGGCATCGAGGGTGCCTGGACCACCCATCCGACCCGCTGGGACAACGGCTATTTCCACATGCTGTTCAACCACGAGTGGGAGCTGCGCAAGAGCCCGGCCGGCGCCTGGCAGTGGGAGCCGGTCAATATCCGCGAGGAAGACAAGCCGGTCGATGTCGAGGATCCCTCGATCCGCTGCATGCCGATCATGACCGATGCCGACATGGCGATGATCAAAGACCCGGCCTATCGCGCGATTTCCGAGAAGTTCTATGCCGATCAGGCGTATTTCTCCGAGGTCTTCGCCCGCGCCTGGTTCAAGCTCACCCATCGCGACATGGGCCCCAAAATCCGCTATGTCGGCCCCGACGTGCCGGCGGAAGACCTGATCTGGCAGGACCCGGTGCCGGCCGGCCCGACCGGCTGGGATGTCGACGCCGTGAAGGCCAAGATCGCCGCCGCCGGGCTTTCGGTTGCCGAGATGGTCAGCACCGCCTGGGACAGCGCCCGCACCTATCGCGGCTCCGACATGCGCGGCGGCGCCAATGGCGCGCGCATCCGGCTGGCCCCGCAGAAGGATTGGGAGGGCAACGAGCCGGCCCGCCTCGCCCGGGTGCTGGGCGTGCTGGGCCCGATCGCGGCGGAAAGCGGCGCGAGCCTCGCCGATGTCATCGTGCTCGCCGGCAATCTCGGCGTCGAACAGGCGGCCAAGGCGGCCGGGTTCGTCATCACCGTCCCCTTCCACCCCGGCCGCGGCGATGCCACCGACGAGATGACCGACGCCGACAGCTTCGCCCCGCTGGAGCCGATCCACGACGGCTACCGCAACTGGCTGAAGGCCGACTACGCCGTCAGCCCGGCCGAGCTGATGCTCGACCGCACCCAGCTCATGGGCCTGACCGCCCCTGAAATGACCGTGCTGGTCGGCGGCATGCGCGTGCTCGGCACCAATCACGGCGGCACGAAACACGGCGTCTTCACCAGCCGCGAAGGCGTGCTCTCCACCGACTTCTTCGTCACCCTGACCGACATGTCCCTGACCTGGACCCCGACCGGCGGCGGCCTCTACGACCTCCGCGACCGCGCCACCGGCACCACCAGATGGACCGCCACCGAACTGGACCTGACCTTCGGCTCGAACTCGATCCTGCGGGCCTATGCGGAACTCTATGCGCAGGACGACGCGCAGGAGAAATTCGTCACGGATTTCGTGGCGGCCTGGGCGAAGGTGATGGACGCGGATCGGTTTGATCTGATGTGAGGTGAAATGGGCGGCCGTGGCGCGGGAGCGCCACGGCCGCATTCACCTTCCCCTGCCGCCTACCCCCCCGCCGCCTTGCGGGGCCGACCACCTTTGGCCCCGTTGGCGCAGGCGGCAGCCGCCTTGGCGGCGGATGTCGCCTGCCCGGCACGGCGCGCCATCCAGGTCCGTCTGCCAGTCCGGTCAGATCCCGGGACCGAAGCGCCCCGCCATCAGCCCGGGCAGCGACAGATCCACATCCAGTTCTTCCCAATGCAGGCCATAACCCCTGCCGAGGATCCGGACCGCGGCAAGCTGATCAGCGGTTGCCCCATCCAGCCCCGCAACCAGCCGCGGCGGAAAGGCGAAGACGCAGCCATTCTCCAGATCGACGATGACCAGGCCCGCGGTGCGGTCATAGCGTGCCGCCGCGGCGCGCGGTTCCTGCGCATGGGCAAGGCGGCCGCGCTCCAGGGCGGCATCGATTGCGGCATCGGTCAGGTCGGCCATGGATCGGTCTCCCGAAGGTCGGAACACGCCTCGGGCTCTCATGCACCTGCCCCCGCACGGAATTGGCGCACGCCCGCTTGTGAGGCAATCATCACCCGCTTACACTAAAACAGGCTGCCAGATGCAGTAACGCACAGAGTGAACCACCGATGCCGATCTCCCACTTTTTCGCGAGTCCGGGCATCGGGCCGGTTCGCCATATGGGGTCGCCCGACGCCGACACCCTGCTGATCGTCATGGGCCGGAACAATTATCGGCAGGCCTCGTCGATGATCGACCGGATCATTGGCGTGATCCACGACCGGGGCATCCCGGTCTGCTGGCTGGAGACGCGCACCACCCGGACCTTCAAGCTGCTCGACCGCCGGTTCGAGGCCCTGGCCGGCCCGCAGGTCAGGGCGCTGCGCCGCCGGTGGCCTGCCCTCGGGTGGACCGTCGAACGGCTGATCAAATCGATGATCCTGCTCACCCGTCCCGACCGCTGGGACTATGCCGTCCGGCCGCGGAAGCGCGCGCATGTCGTTGCCGCGCGCGATCTTCGCGGCTACCTGGACACGCTGCCGGCAAGGCGGATCTGGTGCCTCGCCCATTCCGCGGGCGGGATCGTGACCTCGCTGGCCGGCGCGGATCCCAGGATCACGCGGCTCGTCTGCTTCGGCTATCCCTTCAGGCACCCGTCGCAGGATGAAGACCCGGCCCGCACCGATCACCTCGCCCGGCTCGACACGCCCTTCCTGATCATCCAGGGGGATCGGGATGCCTATGGCACGGCGGTGGATGCCGGGCGCTATGCCCTCTCCGGAACCATCCGCATTCTGCCGGTGCCGGGCGGGCATGATTACGCCGATCTGCCGGACCAGGACGAGGCCGCCGTCCTCTCGGCCATCCTCGCCTTCCTCGACCTTGCCCCGGACATGGCGGCCGGGGCATCCGCGGCACCGGCCCGGGGCGTGGCGGTCGGGGGGTGATGCGACGCGGTTTCCGACCGAAGTCCCTGGAAAATCGCGCCCGGACGCGCTACCTATCGCCCCGGGAAACCGAGACCTTTCCCCAAACGAAGCCCGTTCCCGAAACCAAGCCCTTCCCTTCCTCCGAACCCGTCCGAGCGCATGACCGACATCACCGACATCGGCGCCGAGATCGCGCGTCGCCGCACCTTCGCGATCATCTCGCATCCCGACGCCGGCAAGACCACGCTGACCGAGAAGCTGCTGCTGTTCTCCGGCGCCATCCAGATGGCCGGTGCGGTGAAGGCGCGCGGCGAGCAGCGGCGGGCGCGGTCGGACTGGCTGAAGGTGGAGCGCGAGCGCGGCATTTCGGTGTCGGCCTCGGTGATGAGCTTCGAGCATGACGGCTTCGCCTTCAACCTGCTCGACACGCCGGGCCACGAGGACTTCTCGGAAGACACCTACCGCACGCTGACCGCGGTCGACAGCGCGATCATGGTCATCGACGCCGCGAAGGGCATCGAGGAACAGACCCGCAAGCTGTTCGAGGTCTGCCGCCTGCGCGACGTGCCGATCATCACCTTCGTCAACAAGATGGACCGCGAGGCCCGCGACCCGCTGGAGCTGATCGACGAGATCGAACAGACCCTGGCGCTGGACGTGACCCCGGCCGCCTGGCCGATCGGCATGGGCCGCCATTTCCGCGGCTGCTATCACGTGCTGGACGACCGCATGGTGCTGATGGATCGCGGCGACCGGTCGAGCATCAACGACGCCTCGTTCTCGGTCACCGGCCTCGACGACCCGACCATCGGCGAGCACCTGCCCCGCGACCAGTGGCAGGAGTTGAAGGACCAGGTGACCATGGTCCGCGAGCTGTGCCCGGCCTTCGACCTGCAGGCCTATCGCGAAGGCCATATGACCCCGGTCTTCTTCGGCAGCGCGCTCAACAATTTCGGCGTGCGCGAACTGCTGGAAGGCGTCGGCCGGCTCGCCCCCTCGCCGCGCCGCCAGCCGGCGACGCCACGCGACGTGGCGCCCGACGAGGACAAGGTCACCGGCTTCGTGTTCAAGATCCAGGCGAATATGGATCTGAAGCACCGCGACCGCATCGCCTTCGTGCGGCTGTGCTCGGGCCATTTCAAGCGCGGCATGCGCCTGCTGCCGGTGGGATCGACAAAGGCGGTCAATGTCAGCGCGCCGGTCATGTTCCTGGCCCAGGATCGCGAGATCGCCGACGAGGCGGTTGCCGGCGACATCATCGGCATCCCCAACCACGGCACGCTGCGCATCGGCGACAGCCTGACCGAGGGCGAGGAGATCCGCTTCACCGGCATCCCCTCTTTCGCGCCGGAACTGCTGCGCCGCATCCGCCCGGAAGACCCGATGAAGGCCAAGCATCTGGGCCGGGCGCTGGAACAGCTGGCCGAGGAAGGCGTCGCCGCGGTCATGAAGCCGCGCATCACCTCCTCCGCCTGGGTGGTGGGCGTGGTGGGCTCTCTGCAGTTCGACGTGCTGGCCGACCGCATCCGCACCGAATACGGCATCCCGGTGTCGTATGAAACGGTCGAGGCCTATGCGGCGCGCTGGGTGTCGGGCGATCCGGCCGAGATGAAGCGCTTCGCCGAGAACAACGTCTCGGCACTCTCCGACGACCATACCGGCCGGCCGGTCTTCCTGGCCCGCAACGCCTGGCACCTGAACCGCACGGTCGAAGACTGGCCGAAGCTGAAGTTCGACAAGGTCAAAAACCAGGTGAATTGAAGGCAGGTCTCCTGCCCGAAACAGGGGGAACCCCGCTTGCGCGGGGCTAACCCTCTGTTAAAAAAGAGGAAGCCGTCATCCCCGCGCAGGCGGGGATCCACCTTCTTCTTCTCCCCTCACCGCACCCCTTCGGGCAGAGCCGCCAGCACCGCGTCGATGCGGGCCTGGGGGTCGAGCACGTCGGCTGGCATGCGCAGCACAGGCACGTCGGGGGCAAAGCGTTCCAGCAGGCCCTCGATCAGGATCTGGAACTTGATCTGCAGCCAGTGATTGGGCGAGCGGACGCCGTCGGCGACGAAGGGTATGGCGCCCGCGGGCAGGATCACCACCAGATCGAGCGGCGCCATCTGGGCGACGGCATCCGCCGCCAGCGCATCGGTTTCCGCCTCGTCGGAGCCGAAGCCGTAATGCAGCCAGAAGCCCAGCGTGTCCAGCGGGCAGCGATCGGTGACGGCGCCGCCGGTTTCGGCGATCGCGGCATCGCGTGCCGCCAGATGTTCGTCGTAAAGCTCGCGGATCAGCGCGCGGAATTGCGGCCATTCCAGCTTGTGCAGGTCGAGCCCGGCCTCGATCCGGCTGCGCATATGCTCGGGCACCACCGGCAGGCCGAAATGGCGGCCAAGCGCATCGACCAGCGTGGTCTTGCCCGTGCCGGCACTGCCGGTAACGGCGATCCGCGGGCGCCGGGGCGTGGTCTCGGTCATGATGGGGGCTCCGTACACGTGACGATGGGATGACACCACGTCAGACTAGCACGGAGCCCCCTTCGGGATCAGGTATTCTGCTGATCCGGCCGCGGCCGATCAGGCGACGCGGTCACCCTTCTTCGCCTTCACCGCCCGGCTGTCGACGCCCGGCAGCATATTGGCCGGATCGCGGGTCACCACGACGTCGAGCACCGTCGGGCGGCCGCGTTCGGCCATCGCCGCCGCCAATGCCCCCGGCAGATCGTCCGGATTCTCGACCCGGATGCCCCTGGCGCCCATGGTCTCGGCGATCTTCGCGTAGTTCATCTCGCGCAGATCGCTCGACTGGTAATTGCCGGTGCCGTACATCAGGTGCTGCAGCGCCTTCACATAGCCGGACGCCGCGTTGTTGACGATGATCAGGGTGAAGGCGAGGTTCATGCGCAGCGCGGTCTCAAGCTCGCCCAGCGTCATGTTGAAGCCGCCGTCACCGGTCAGCGCCATCACCGGCCGGCCGGGGGCCGCCAGCGCGCAGCCCATCGCACCGGGCAGGCCATAGCCGATCGAGGCGAAGCCGCGATCGGGCACGAAGCCGCGACCGGCACGCTTGGTGTCGAACAAGAGCCCACCCCAATGGGCCGCGAAACCGCCATCGGCGACCAGCAGACCATCGGCCGGCAGGGCCTTGGTCACCTCGGTCATCAGCCGGGCCATGGTGATCGGCCGCTCGTCGGAGCTGAGCTTCGGCGCCACCTCGGCCCGCCATTTGGCCATGCGCTCACCGATTTCGGTGGCATAGCCCGCACGCGCCGCCCGGGCCGCCTCGGCGGTGGGCGCGAGCTTTTCCGTCAGCGCCTCGATGCCTTCGCGCGCATCGCCCCAGAGCCGGACGGTCGCGGGATAGCAGCGGTCGAATTCCTCGGCCAGGATGTCGAGATGGATCAGCGTCTTGCCCGCGGGCGGCACGCTGTAGCGCTTGGTCGCGATCTCGCCCAGCTTGCAGCCGATGGCGAGGATCACGTCGGCGGTTTCGATCACGTCGTTGGCGATGCGGCTGTAGCGGCCGAAGATGCCGAGCGACAGCGGATCGGTGCAGGCGATCGCGCCCTTGCCCGAAAGCGTGTGGGCGACCGGAATGCCGAAGGCATGGGCGAAGGCTTCCAGCGCCGGTGCCGCCTGCGACAGATGCACGCCGCCGCCGGCCAGGATCACCGGGCGCTCGGCCTTGGCCAGCAGATCGGCCGCACGGGCCAGATCGGCCGAAGCCGGGCGGCAGCGCAGCGAGGGCGCCGCCTCGGCGGCCGGATCGGCATAGAAGTCCGAGGCCTGGAAGACGATCTCGTCATGGGCGACGTCTTCCGGCACGTCGAGCAGCACCGGGCCGGGGCGGCCCGAGGTCGCGACGGCGAAGGCGCGGCGGACGAGTTCGGGGATGCGGTGGGTGCGCTCCACCCGGATCACTTCCTTGACCACCGGCCGCAGAATGTCGAGCTGGCGGGTCTCCTGGGTCATGTTCTTCCAGGAGTGGTCGCGATGGGTGTCACCGACGATGGCGACGATCGGCACGCCGGCATTGTAGCTCTCGACCAGCGCCGTCACCAGATTGGTGGCGCCCGGCCCGAGCGTCGCATCGCAGACGCCGACCCGGCCGGTGACGCGGGCATAGGCGTCGGCCGCGAAGGCGCCGCAGCGCTCGTCATTGATCAGGGCATGCGAGAGGCCCAGCCGCCGGCAGGCATCGTAGAACGGCAGCAGCTGAAAGCCGCCCATGCCGAAGAGCGGGCCGATGCCATGGGCAAGCAGCATGCGGGCGAGCGCTTCACCGCCGGTGATCGGGCCGTCGGGCAGTGCATTGGCACCGGCTGCGGTGCCTGCGTCGCGCGTCGTCATTGTCGGGTCATCCTTATGGATCAGGGAAGGTCGGGAAAAACCGATGGGAATCGGTGGGGATCAGAGCACACCCCACCCGTCGGGCCGCGCCTGGGGGAGGCGCAGCCCGTGGGCCGGAGGTGTCGGAAGGGTTCGTGGTTCAGGCGGGCTGTGTCAGACGACGTAGCCCAGGGTCTTCGGCAGCCAGAGGGCGAGGTCCGGCACCGCCATCAGCAGGGCGAGCAGCAGCACCATGGCCAGCACCATCCAGATCACCCAGGGCACCGTCTCTTCGATCGGCACCTTGGCGATGCGGGCGGTCACGATCAGGTTCACGGCAACCGGCGGCGTGAACTGGCCGATCGCGATGTTCATCGCCATCAGCACGCCCAGCCAGGTGAGGTTCCAGTCATAGGTCTGGGCGATCGGCACGATCAGCGGCAGGGTGATCAGATAGATCGACACCCCGTCGAGCACCATGCCGGCGAAGAGCAGGATCACCATGATCATGCCCAGAATGACCCAGCCGTTGTCGGTGAGGTCCAGCAGGCCGCGGGCTGCGCTGTCGAAGGCGCCGAGCGTGCCGCCGGCCCAGGCGAAGATGCCGGCCAGCGCGATGATCAGCATGATCACCGCCGAGGTTTCGGCACTTTCGGCGAGCGCCTTGTAGATGTCGCGGAACCTGAGTTCCCGGTAGACGAAGAGGCCGATGAAGATGCCGTAGAACACGGCGACGACCGCGGTTTCGGTGGGCGTGAACAGGCCGGTGCGCAGGCCGCCCAGGATGATCACCGGCGCCATCAGCCCCGGCAGCGCCTGGATGAACACGTCCAGGAAGCGACGGCGCGGCCCCTGTTCGCCGGCTTCGGCGGCACCGAAGCCCTGGCGGCGCGAGATGATCAGGGTGGGGATGGCGATGAACAGCCCCGACAGGATGCCCGGGATCAGGCCGGCCGCGAAGAGCGCGCGGATATCGGTTCCCGGCACCATCACGCCATAGACGATCAGCGCGATCGAGGGCGGGATGAGGATGGCGGTAGAGGCGGCAGATGCGATGACACTGGCCGAGAAGGCGGCCGGATAGCCGACACGCCGCATGCTGGGGATCATCACCGTCGCAACCGCAGCCGCATCCGCGGGACCCGACCCCGCCATGCCGCCCATGATCATGCAGACCAGAATGGCGACGACCGCGAGACCCCCCCGGCGGGGGCCGACGAAATAGGCGGCGAATTCGACCAGGCGCCGGGCGACGCCCGAGCGTTCAAAGATCACCCCCGTCAGCACGAAGAGCGGGATCGCGATCAGCGGGTATTTCGCGATGCTGTTATAGGTATTGGTACCGACGGTGCCGAGCGCGTACTGGTCGAGCCCGGTCAGGATGCCGGCGACCCCCGAGAGGCCGAGCGCCACGGCGATCGGCGTGCCCAGCAGCAGGAGCAGCAGAAAGGCGCCGATAAGGAAGACGTTTGCGGTCAGCATCAGAGGCTCGTCCCCCGCTTGGGCCCGGTAAGATCCGCCGCATCCCCCGGCAGCACATCATCGCCGGTGGCGATGTCGACGGCGGTCTCGTGGGTGCGGAAGGCCCGCCATTCCCTGTGGGCACGGCCGATGACACGCAGGATGATCGCGATCGAAACCAGCGGCAGCCAGATGGTGTAGATCCAGCTCGGATAGCCCAGGGCCGGCGAGGTTTCGCCGTATTCCATCTCGTCCAGGGTCAGCAGCCAGCCATACCAGGCGACCAGGGCGAACATGATCATGGTCAGCAGATGGGTGACCATGATCAGGCCCATGCGCGGCCGGCGGGGCAGGCGGTCGACGATGGCGGTGATCCGGATATGCCCGCCGCGGATGAAGGCGAGCGAGGCCCCCACCATGGTCATCACCACCAGCAGGAAGATCGAGAGTTCCTCGGTGGCGGCGAACGAGGCGTTGGTGACGTAGCGCACCACGACATTGCCGAAACTGATCACGCAGATTCCGGCCATCGCGAGGGCGGCAATGAATTCTTCGATACGACCGCTGACGACCGGGCGGTCGACCTCGCGGACCGCTTCCGGCACGTCGTCATGCTCGGGGCTGGAGGCCACGGCAGTCGTTCCCCGGTTGAAGGCTGTGAGGGGCGGGCATCCAGGACGCCCGCTTCGGCAGAAGGCCGCCGGGTGAGGCCCGGGGCGGCAGCAGGGCCGCCCCGGCAGAGGCTCACTTCTTGCGGTTGGCGACCGATTCTTCCGCCGTCTTCACCAGCTCGGGGCCGATCTCCTTCGCCCACTTCTCGTAGACGCCGCGGGTGGCGTCGACGAAGGCCTGACGCTCGGCATCCGACAGACGGGTGATGGTCACGCCCAGGCCCTCGATCTCTTTCAGGGTCGAATCGTCCTGGGCGGTGATGCCCTTGCGGGCGACCTGAATGCCATAGGCGCCGGCATCCTGGGCGGCCTTGCGCAGCAGGTCCTGATCCTCAGGGGTGAAGGTGTCCCAGACCCGCTTGCTGACGCCGAAGATCAGCGGATCGGCGACATAGCCCCAGAGGGTGACGTGCTTCTGGCCGACATTCTGCAGCTTGGCGACGGTGAAGATGCTGAGCGGGTTCTCCTGGCCGTCGACCGCGCCGGTCGCCAGCGCCGGCTGGGCATCCGCCCAGCTCATCTGGGTGGGGTTGGCACCCAGGGCGGTGAAGGTATCCAGATAGAGCGGCGAACCGACCACGCGGATCTTCAGGCCGTTCAGATCCGCCGGGGTCTTGATGTCACGCTTGGAGTTGGTGAGCTCGCGGAAGCCGTTTTCGGCCCAGCCGAGCGGCACCACGCCCCGCTTTTCGATGATGTCGAACAGCTCCTTGCCGACCGGGCCCTGGGTCAGGGCGTCGATCGCGGCATGATCCGGCATCAGGAACGGCATCGAGAAGATGTTCAGTTCCTTGACCTGCGGCGACCAGTTGATGGTCGAGCCGACGGCCATGTCGATGATGCCCTGGCGCATCGCCGAGAATTCCTTGGTCTGGTCGCCCGAGACCAGCTGCGCGCCGGGATAGACCTTCATGTTGATCCGCCCGTCCGAGCGCTCGCGGACCAGCTCGACCCACTTCTCGGCGGCCAGGCCCCACGGGAACGGCGCCGGCACGACGGTCGAGACCTTGTATTCTTCCTTGTAGTCGGCCGCCTGGGCACCGCTCAGGGCCGTGGCCAGCAGCGCCGCGGCCGCGACCGCGCCGGCAGTCGCCTTGAAGACACGCATCATCATCGCTTCGTTTCCTCCCTAGGATCTTTTCGGTCGCGGGTGCGGATCCCGGCCGCACCCGCCACGGTCTCCATTCTCGGCGTTCTTTGCGCCTTTGGGAAAGCCGCAACGTGTGACGCGCGTCGCGTTTTCCGATCGGTGGTCCCTGTCGATCCCGGCCCGGGTTCAGCGCCCCAGGGCCACCTTGACCGCCTTGCAGACATCGCCGGCGGTAATCTTGAGTTCGGATTCCATCGGCGGCGCATAGGGCACCGGTGCGCGCGGCGCGCCCAGGCGCCGGACCGGCCCCTCCAGACGGTGATGCAGTTCCTCGGCGATGGTCGCCGCGATCTCGGCACCGAAGCCGCCGGCCTGCACCGCCTCGTGCACCACCAGGGCGCGGCGGGTGCGGGACACGCTTTCCAGCACCAGCTCCCGATCCCAGGGCCAGAGGGTGCGCAGGTCGATCACCTCGACATTGATCCCCTCCACCCCCAGCGCCGCGGCGGCATCCAGTGCCGTCCAGACCGTCGCCGACCAGGTCACCAGGGTGATGTCGGTGCCGGCCCGGCGCACGATCCCCCGGCCGAATTCGGCCGGCGCATCGCTTTCCGCCGCGGGGCCGCTCAACGCCCAGAGGTTCTTGTGCTCCATATGCACGACCGGATCGTCGGAGCGGATCGCCGCCTTGAGCAGGGCATAGTTGTCGGCCGGCGTCGCCGGCACGGTGACCACCAGGCCGGGGATATGGGCGTACCAGGCTTCCAGCGACTGCGAGTGCTGGGCGGCGGATGACCGCCACATGCCGATCGGCTCGCGCACCACCAGCGGCACGCGGGTCTGGCCGCCGAACATGTAGCGGGCCTTGGCCGCCTGATTGACCAGCTCGTCGACGGCGCAGAGCGCGAAATCGGAAAAGCGCATCTCGACCACCGGCCGGGTGCCGCTCATCGCAGCACCGACGGCAGCGCCCATGATGGTCGATTCCGAAATCGGGGTGTCGACGATGCGGTTCGCGCCGAAACGGGCCTGCAGACCGTCATACTGCTTGAACACGCCGCCGCGGCCCAGATCCTCGCCCAGCGCCCAGACCAGCGGGTCGCGGTCCATTTCCTCGGCAAGCGCCAGCCGGCCGGCTTCGAGATAGGTGATGTCGGCCATGGGTCTCAGCCTTCCCGGGTCCAGAAGCGCGCCGGCGCACCGGCATCCTGCACATCCTCGAGCGCCAGCGCCGCGGGTGCCCAGGGGGCCGCCTCGGCCGCATCCAGCGCTGCGGTCATCTCGTCGGTCGCCGCCTGTTCCAGCGCGTCGAGTTCGGCCGCGGGCACGCCTGCGGCTTCCAGCAGGGCGCGGTTGCGCCGCATCGGATCGCCGGACCAGCGGCCTTCGGCCTCGCCCGCCGGGCGATAACCCGCCGGATCGGAAGCGGTATGGCCCAGCAGCCGGTAGGTGCGGGCATGGATCAGGATCGGGCCCTCGCCGGCCCGCAGCCGGGCGACGGCATCGCGGGTCGCCTCGTCCACCGCCACCAGATCGTTGCCGTCGATCTCGATCGCGGTCACGTCCATGGAGCGGGCGCGGGCGGCGGCGCCTTCGCCGGCCGTCAGGGTCGAGGTGCGGGTGGTCGCCGACCAGCCATTGTCCTCGCACACGAACAGCACCGGCAGGTTGAAGACCTTGGCCCAGTTCAGACCTTCCATGAAGGGGCCGCGATTGATCGCGCCGTCGCCGAACAGGCAGACCACGACCTGATCACCGCCCTTCAGCCGGATCGCCTGGGCGGCGCCCACCGCGATCGGGATATTGGCGGAGACGACACCATTCGCCCCCAGCATGCCGACCGAGAAATCGGCGATGTGCATCGACCCGCCGCGGCCGTCGGAAGTGCCGCCGGCCTTGCCCAGCAGCTCCAGCATCATGGCGCGGGCATCGGCACCCTTGGCCAGGGTATGGCCATGGCCGCGATGGGTGGACAGCAGCAGGTCGTCGCGGCGCAGCTGCGCACAGACGCCCGCGGCCACCGCCTCCTGGCCGATCGACAGATGCACCGCCCCCAGCACCAGGCCGCGGTTCTGCCCGGTCTCGGCCGCGCGCTCGAAGGCGCGGATGCGGGCCATCAGCCCGTGGAGCGCCTTGAGGCGCGGAATGTCGTGATTGCTCGCGGTCGCCGCTGGGGCGCCGTGCTGCCCGCCGGTCATGAGCCGACCTTTCCTCCCTGTCCCGCCGTCGGTTGCGTCTTGCCCGGCCTCGGATGGCCCGGGCTCGCATTCTTGGATCGTGGCACCTTGTCCGGTACCTCGCCGACGCAACGACGATAACGGCGGTGATCGAGAGCTGTCAAATCCAGGTCCAATATTTGGACCCGGCCATGTCGTTTCTTTCAAGGCCGTCCGAAAGGCACGCCATACCGATTGCCCTGTTAGCACAAGAGGTCAGATCGCCTGTTCCATATAATGGATCTCCTGTCACATGGATGCCGGCTGCATCCGGCCGCGCCGGGTCCGTATCATGGTGCCGCGACCTCGACGGATGCACGACCGCCGGGCATGATGGCCGCAGCGAAGATCACGAAGCCGGGCGCGCCGCGACACCGGCCGGACGACAGGGAGAAACGTGCATGGCCGACACGACCACACCGCCTTCTGCCGCCACCAGGCCGATCGTGGCCGACAGCGTCACCCGCCTGGGGCCCGAGGCGGAAGGGGCGGTGCTGGTGGCCGCCAGCCATGGCGGCGTCTATGCCGCCTATCTGGCGGCGGTGTCGAAGGTCAGGGGGGTGATCCTGAACGATGCCGGGCTCGGCCTGGATCGCGCCGGAATCGGCGGGCTGGATCTGGCCCAGAAGATCGGCCTTGCCGCCGCCACCGTTTCCCACGACAGCGCCCGGATCGGCGACGGCCGCGACAT
Source organism: Tistrella mobilis (assembly GCF_039634785.1). Classification (NCBI taxonomy): domain Bacteria; kingdom Pseudomonadati; phylum Pseudomonadota; class Alphaproteobacteria; order Geminicoccales; family Geminicoccaceae; genus Tistrella; species Tistrella mobilis. The sequence continues at coordinate 174,846 of NZ_JBBIAB010000007.1, forward strand.
GATGGCGCGCGGCCGCATCTCTTACGCCAATGTCGCCGCGATCGCAGCCGGGGTCGAGCCCGGCCAGAGCTGTGCCGAGGCGGCCGAACGCCTGGCCGCCGCCACCCCGCCCTTCGACCGGCCGGCCCCCTATGCCGAGGCACGCCGGGAACTGGCCCCGCGCGGGCCGCTGGGACCGCGGATCGTGCTGATCGACAGCGCCGCCCTGGTGAAGGCCGAAGACGCCGGCCAGGTGGTCATCACCGGCAGTCATGGCGGGCTGATCGGCGGCGACACCTGGAACGCGCTCAAGACCGACGCTTTCGCGGCCGGCTACAACGATGCCGGCATCGGCATCGACGAGGCCGGCACCACCCGTCTGCCCGCGCTCGACGCCCGGGCCATCGCCGGCTTCGTGGTCAGTTGCAACACCGCCCGGATCGGCGAGGCCGCCTCTACCTACGAAGACGGCCTCGTCAGCCGGGTCAACCGCCGCGCCCATGCGCTGGGCCTGCGCGAGGGCCAGTCGGCGCGGGAAGCGGTGGAGATCCTGATGGACGCCATGGAAGGCCGGATCGAAACGGCCTGATCACCCGGCCCGGATCTGTCGCAGGAATCCGGCCATCTCCCCCTTCAGCCGATTGGTCTGTCCGTCCACCTCGCGTGCACCGTCGAGCAACGCCGCGGCACTGGTGCCGGTTTCGGTGGCGTCGCGCCCCACACCGCGCGCATTGGTCGAGGCGTCGCCTGCCGCCCGGGCGGCTTCGACCACCGTGCGGGTGATGTCCGCCGTGGCCGCCGCCTGCTCTTCGGCCGCCGCGGCCACGGCCGCCGACATGCTCTGAATATCGCGGATGACACGGCCGATGCGATGCATCGCCTCGACCATCTCCGTCGCGGCCGACTGTATGGCGCCGATCTGCCCGCCGATTTCGCCGGTCGCCCTGGCGGTCTGATTGGCGAGCGACTTGACCTCGCCGGCCACCACCGCGAAGCCCTTGCCCGCCTCGCCGGCCCGCGCCGCTTCGATCGTCGCATTCAGGGCAAGCAGATTGGTCCGTGCCGCGATGTCCGAGATCAGGGCGATCACGTCGTCGATGCGTGCCGACGCCTCGACCAGGGCGCGGACACGCGCCTCGGTGGCATCGGCTTCGCTAACGGCCTGTGCGGCGGTCACCGCAGCCCGCCCGACCTGCCCTGCAACCTCGCGGATCGAGGCCGACAATTCCTCGGCCGCCGCCGCCGCCGTTTCCACATGGCTGGCCGCACGCTCTGCCCCCGCCGATGCGGCGCCGGCCTGGGCATCGGTGCGGCGGGCCGCATCGGCGACATTGCCTGCAACCACCGTCATGCGCGAGGCCGCGCCGGCCACGACCTCCATCGCCCCGCCGACACTCGTTTCGAACCGTGCGGCCAGCTCGGCCAGCTGGGCCCGCCGTTCCTGCTCGGCCTGATGGCGGCGGCTCTCCTGCTCGCCACGCAGCCGCGCGGCCTCGGCGCTGCCGTTGCGCAGCACCAGAACCGCCCGGGCCAGGGCACCGATTTCGTCATGGCGGGCCGTCGCCGGAACCTCGGCGTCCAGCGCGCCGCCGGCAATGGCGGCAACCGTGCCGGTCAGCCGGTTGAAGGGCCGGATCACCCGATAGGCCACCAGCAGCATGCCGGCAAGCGTCGAGACCAGCGCCAGAACGATCAGGGCCAGAGACGACACTTCGGCATCCGCCTGGGCATCATGCGCATGGCGGTAGACGGTGGCAGCCGAACTGACCTGAACGCCGATCAGACGATCGATCGAGGCCGTCACCGGATCGATCGCCGCATACAGGGTGTCGCGTACGAAACGATCGAGACCGTCGGTGTCGCTTGCGGCCACGATCGCCGCCAGACGGCCGACTTCCACATCGGCGGCGCGCATCAGCCGGTCGGCCGCACCGGCCAGCTCCGCCTCCTCTCCGCCGGACAACCCCGCACGGTATTCCGCCCAGCGGGCAGCGATCTGCCCACGCGCGGCATCGATCGACGCCGCGGTCGTCGCGCGATCGGCATTGCCGTTCCGGAGCTTGTGCGCTGCATCGACGATGGACACCGCATAGGCATCCGAAATCGCCTTCAGCGCCTGCAACGGTATCACCCTGTCGATATAGACCCGCTCGAGCGCGGCATCCGCCCGAACCAGGGCACGCTGCCCGTTCATCGCCACCAGGACCGCAACCACACCCAACAGGCCAAGCACGGCAAACAGCGTGCCCCTGACCGTCAACACCCTCCGCATGCACTCTCTCCATCCGAGTGGCGGCACCGTATCGCCCTCTCCCTCCCATCAAGAGCGATCGCCCGATGGCAGAATGATGACTCAGACGGCGCGTCCACCGGAACAACCGTTAAGGGAGAGGCGCATATTGCGGGAAAGGGGGCCGGGTCAGACGGCGGCGCGGGCCTCGAAGGCCTGTTTATAGGGCTCGCGCAGTTCGCGCTTCAGCACCTTGCCGATCGGGCTGCGCGGCAGCTCGTCGCGCAGTTCCACCGCCGACAGCCGCTGTGCCTTGCCCAGCCGCTCATTGGCCCAGGCGCGGATCTCCTCGGCGGTCGCCTGCTGCCCCGGCTTCAGAACCACCAGTCCGAGCGGGGTTTCGCCCCACTCCCGGCTGGGCACGCCGATCACCGCGGCATCGGCGACGGCCGGATGGGCGAAGAGCACCGCCTCCAGATCGACCGCATAGATGTTGAAGCCGCCCGAGATGATCATGTCCTTGCGCCGGTCGAGCAGGCGGACGAAGCCGTCCTCGTCGATCGCGCCCATATCGCCCGAGCGGAAGAACACCCGGCCCTCGGCGTCATGCCAGAGCATTTCCTCGGTCTTCTCGTCCAGGTTGTGGTAGCCGCTCATCATCGCGGGACCACGGCCGACCAGTTCGCCGATCTGCCCCGGGGGCAGTTGCCGCCCCTCTTCGTCGATCACCAGGATCTCGGCGCCGGCCGAGGGGCGGCCCACGGTATCGAGCTTGTCGGGATAGGCGATGACGTCGAGCAGGCACGAGATGCCACCCTCGGTCAGGCCGTAGATCTCGATCATGCCGCCGGGCCAGCGCCGGGCGATCTCGCGCTTCACCTCGGCCCTGAGCGGCGCGCTGGTCGACAGCTTCATCTGGAAGGACGACAGGTCGCGGCGGTCGAAATCCGGATGGTCGAGGATGCGGGTATACTGCACCGGCACCAGCATGGCATGGGTCGCCCGCTTCGCCTCGGCCAGTTCCAGGAAGCGGCCGGCATCGAATTTGGCCATCAGCACCGCAAGCCCGCCGAACAGCACCGTCGGCAGCAGGGCGGCCAGCGTGGTGTTGGAATAGATCGGGGTCGAGACGATCGACACGGTGTCGGGGCCGAAGCCCATGGTCTGGATGCGCCGGGTCTGCGCACCGCGCATCTGATGGCTGTGGACGATGCCCTTGGGCACCCCGGTGGTGCCCGAGCTGTAGATGATGTTGAAGAGGTCGAGCGCCTCGATCACCACCGGGGCAGGCGTGGCGGGGGCAGAGGCCAGCCAGTCGGCAAAGCCGGTCCACTCGCCGCCGGGCCACTCGCCGCCGGTCGCCATGTCGAAGCCGATCAGCCGGGCATCGCCCAGCCGATCCAGCGCCGGTTCGATCAGCGGCAGCGAATAGGCATCCACCGCCAGCAGGCGGGCGCCGGAATCCTGTACCATCGCCGCCAGCTGTTCGGCACTCGCCAGCGTCGAGAGCGGCACCGCGCAGGCGCCGGCCCGCAAGGTCGCCATATAGAGCGCCAGCACGTCGACCGCATTGCGGGCCAGCATCGCGACCTTGTCGCCGCGACCGATCCCGTCCTGCTGAAGGGCGGCGGCGATGGCATCGATCCGGGCATTGAAGCCCTGCCAGTCGAGGGAGGTGGTCTCGTCCTCGACGGCCGGTGCGCCGGGCCGTTCGGCGGCATGGGCGCGGATCGCGTCGCTGATGTTCTGGAAAGCGTCGGCGTTGTCGCGGATATGGTCGGTCAAAGTCTGGCGGCGCATGGTCTGGCGGTCCTCCGGTGCCGCGTTCTGCGCGGCGTCATGGTTGCGACCATCGAACGCCCCCGCATCGCAGCGGTCAAGACGGCGGCCCCGGCGTCCGCGCTGCGGAATTAATCGGGCCAGGAGGCGACCCGGTCGAACAGCCGATCCTCGTCCACCGTCTCTTCCGAGACCACCCGGCCATGGGCGCCGACCCCGGCGCGGCGGACGGATCCCGGATCGCCCGAGACCAGCGGATGCCACCAGGGCAGATCGCGGCCTTCCGCCACCAGCCGGTAGGCGCAGGTGGCCGGCATCCAGTCGAGCGCGCCCAGATTGTCGGGCGTCAGCACCACGCAATCGGGCACGATGGCCTTGCGGTTGGGATAGTCGCGGCAGCGGCAGCTGTCGCAGTCGAGCAGACGGCAGGCGACATCGGTCGAGAGCACCGCACCGGTGTCCTCGTCCTCCATCTTGACCAGGCAGCACTTGCCGCAGCCGTCGCAGAGGGCATCCCATTCCTCGCCGCTCAACCGGTCGAGCGGCTTCGCCTTCCAGAACGGGATGCCGCTGCCGGCCGCACCTGCCGACATCAGCCCACCACCAGCGGTTCGAGAGCGGCCCTGAGCGCCGGCGGCAGCGGCACCGGCCGGCGGGTCTTGCGGTCGACATAGACATGCACGAACCGGCCCTCGGCGGCCGCCAGATCGGCATCGCCGTCGAACAGCGCGATCTCGTAGGCGACCGAGCTGTTGCCGAGCCGGCCGACGCGCAGGCCGGCGGTCACCGGCTCGGGGAAGGCGAGCGAGGCCATGTAACGGCAGGCGCTTTCGACGACCAGGCCGATGACGTTGCCGCCATGGATGTCGAGCGCGTCGCGGCGGATCAAGTACTCGTTCACCACAGTGTCGAAATAGCTGTAATAGACCACGTTGTTCACATGGCCATAGACGTCGTTGTCCATCCACCGGGTGGTGATCGGCAGGAAATGGCGATAGTCGGCGCGGGTGCCGCGGGCCGGCGTGGTCATGCGGTCTCTCCGTCCTGGAGCGGGTCTTGGATGTCGCCATGGCGGGCGAGCACGGCCGCGACCCGGGGCACGGCCCGAGCCCTGCCGGCGATGGCGCCCAGATGCGGGGTTACCCCGGCAAAGCGGGCACGCCCGCCGGTCCAGGCGCTCATCACGACCAGATAAAGATCGATGGCAGAGAAGCGGCTGCCCAGGAACCAGGGCCCGGCGGGGTCGGCCGCGGCTTCGAGCATCCGCCACAGCCCGTCGCGCCGCACCTGCATGCCGGCGCGGAAACCGGCGAGCGGTTCGCCTGCCAGGCCGGCATCGTCGGCATGTTCGGGCACGGTGACCGCCGGATAGATTTCAGCCACCAGGAAGACCAGCCAGCGCAGGAAGACGGGCCGGAGCGGATCGCCCGCCGCCGGCACCAGTTCCGCCCCGCGCGGGCCGGCCAGATCGGCCAGATGCAGCAGGATGGCGGCAGTTTCGGTCATCACCAGATCGCGCCCATCCGGCGCGGCGCCGGGGATCACCAGCACCGGCACCTTGCCGGTGGGGTTGAGCGCCAGCAGCCGGTCGCGGCCGGGCCCGGGCTCCCGATAGGGCAGATCCTCAAGGACATGGGGCAGCCCCAGCAGAGCGAGCGCCATCTCGACGATCGCCGAGCCACAGCCCGGCGATCCGATCAGGGTAAGCGGGGCTGCATCATCGGTCATGTCAGAGCGCTGCCTCATAGATCGCGCGGGCATCGTCGAGCGTCACCTCGCGCGGGTTGTTGACCAGCAGCCGGGTCTGCTTCATCGCATCCTCGGCCAGAAGCGGCAGGTGATTATGGCCGACGCCGACCTGGGCCAGCCGGGTTTCCAGCCCAAGCTCTTCGGTCAGCCCCGCCAGCGCATCGGCGAACCGGGCCGAGACCGCCTTGTCACCGCCTGCCCGATCGAGATCGGGGAAAACGATCGGCGCCAGCTCGCCATAGGCCCGTGCCGCCGTCTCGCTCTCCAGATTGAAGCGCAGGACATGCGGCAGCACCAGCGAGTTCGACAGCCCGTGCGGCACGTGGAAATGGCCGCCAAGCGGATAGGCGAGCGCGTGGACCGCGGCGACCGGGGCATTGGCGAAGGCCTGGCCGGCAAGCAGCGCGCCCAGCATCATGTCGGCACGGGCGGCACGGTCGCGACCATCGGTGCAGGCGCGGCGGATGGCGCCGCCCAGCAGGCGCAGCGCCTCGCGCGCCAGCACGTCCGACAGCGGGTTCTTCTTGTGCGCGCTGGTATAGGCCTCGATCGCGTGGACCATGGCGTCGACACCGGTCGCCGCGGTCACGTTCTTCGGCAGGCCGAGCGTGAGATCGGCATCCAGCAGCGCCACATCGGGCAGCAGCAGGGGCGAGACCACGCCCTTCTTCTCGGCCGCCCCGGTGGTGACGATCGAGATCGGCGTCACTTCGGAACCGGTGCCGGCCGTGGTCGGGATCTGGACCAGCGGCAGGCGGCGGCCCTTGGCATTGCCGACGCCATAGATCGTGTCCAGGGCGACAGGGGTTGCGACCAGGAAGGCCACCAGCTTGGCCACGTCCATCGAGCTGCCGCCGCCCAGGCCGACCACGCCGTCGACACCGGCATCGCGGGCCTCGGCCGCGGCGGTCTCGACCACCTCGGCCGGCGGGTCGGCGACCACGCGGTCGAAGATCACCGGCTCCAGCCCTGCGGCGGTCAGGCTTTCGAGCGCGGCATCGGTCAGACCGAACTTCCGCACCCCGGGGTCGGTGACCACCAGCACCCGCGTCGCCCCGAGATCGCGCATGATCTGGCCGAGCCTGGTGCAGGCCCCCGGCTCGCTGACGATGCTGCGGGTTGTCTCGAAGACGAAGGACGGTACGGACTGCGGCGACATGGCGGGCGACCTCCCAGGGGTAGCCGGCATCGGGGCCGGCGGTTCGTTCGTTGATTAAGGCGCCGGCAGGCCTCGCCGGTCCGGCGGTCAGGATGAGAGCCCCGGCCCCCCGGGTCAAGTCGCTGCCGCACGTGCCACCATGGCATGCATATCCTGCGCGTGGGATCACTCTGCGGTGTATGTCGGTCCACATGGCGTTCGAACGGTGTCTGGTACTTGACGCATCGGCCGGCCGCGCATCACCATGGCATGTATGGACCGGTCGCGAGCTGTCCGTGGCGGGAGATGCCTTTTCCAGAGGCCTGCCCGCCCGCCGCTACCGAAGAGGCAGTGCACCGGCGCCCGGTGCCGGGCCGGTCCCGTGCCAGTGGTCGCGAGGGAGAGGTAAGGTGGCGGTTTCCGCCGCCCGTCCTGTCGTTTCCCGGACGGCCGCAAGCTCCCAGGGAGGACGGGTCGACGATGGCGACCAGCGATACCGGAACCGCAGAGGCCCGGTCGGAGACCAGCGCCACCACTGCCGCGACCGCCGCGCCGAAGGTGACGCTCGACGACAAGTACACGCTGCCCCAGGGCCGCATCTATGTGACCGGCACCCAGGCCCTGGTCCGCGCCCTGCTGCTGCAGGCGGAACGCGACCGTGCGGCCGGGCTGAACACCGGCGGCTTCGTCTCGGGCTATCGCGGATCGCCGCTGGGCGGCGTCGATCAGGCGCTCTGGCAGGCCCGCAAGCATGTCGACAAGGCCGGGATCGTCTTCAATCCGGGTGTGAACGAAGACCTGGCCGCGACCTCGATCTGGGGCACCCAGCAGCTTCATATCGGCGGCGGCACCTCCGACAAGGACGGCGTCTTCGGCCTCTGGTACGGCAAGGGCCCGGGCGTCGACCGGTCGGGCGATGCCATCAAGCACGCCAATCTTGCCGGCACCGCCCCGGTCGGCGGCGTGGTCGCGGTGTTCGGCGACGACCATACCGCCAAATCCTCCACCGTCGCCCATCAGTCCGAACCCGGACTGATCGCAGCCCATGTGCCGGTGCTGAACCCGGCGACCATCGGTGAACTGGTCGACTATATCCTGGCCGGCTTCGCCCTCTCGCGCGCCTCGGGCTGCTGGGTGGGGGTGAAGGCGCTGGCCGACACGGTCGAAGGCTCGGCCTCGATCGAGATCGATCCGGCGCGCCATGCCTTCCGCCTGCCCGACGACGTGACCCCGCCGCCCGGCGGCTATCACATCCGCTGGCCCGACCCACCGGTCGACCAGGAAGCCCGGCAGTTCCGGCACAAGCTGCCCATGGTCCAGGCCTGGGTGCGGGCCAATGGGCTCGACCGCGTCACCCACGACGCTCCCCGGCGCCGCTTCGGCATCGTTGCGGTCGGCAAGGCCTGGGGCGACGTGCTGGAGGCGCTCGACCTGCTGGGCGTCGACGAGGCCCGCCTCGCCGCCCATGGCATCGCCATCTACAAACCCGCCCTGGTCTGGCCGCTGGAGCCGGTCAACGCCGTGCGCTTCGCACGCGGCCTCGACGAGGTGCTGGTGGTCGAAGAGAAGAAGGCGATCGTCGAAGAACAGCTCGCCCGCCTGCTCTACGGCCTGCCGGATGCCGAACGTCCGCGGCTTTCGGGCAAGACCGATGCCGAAGGCCGGCCGCTTTTCCCGCAGGACGGGGCGCTCGATCCGCTCGACATCGCCCGCGCCATCGCCGTGCGCTTCGGCCTCGACGATGCCTCCAGGGCGCTCGCCTCGGCCTGCGGCGGTGCCGCCGCGGGGGCGGCGGCCTCTGCCGGCAACGAGCCGCCGCTGCCCGGCCGCTCGCCCTGGTTCTGCTCGGGCTGCCCCCATAACAGTTCGACGAAACTGCCCGAGGGCAGCCGCGCGCTGGCCGGCATCGGCTGCCACGGCATGGCGATCTACATGCCCAATCGCCGCACCACGCTCTGGAGCCATATGGGCGCCGAAGGGGCGGCCTGGATCGGCCAGGCGCCGTTCTCGAAGGACGGCCATATCTTCCAGAATCTGGGGGACGGCACCTATTTCCATTCGGGCCTGCTCGCCATCCGCGCGGCGATCGCGGCCAAGGTGAACATTACCTACAAGATCCTCTACAACGATGCGGTCGCCATGACCGGCGGCCAGCCGGTCGACGGCCAGCTGCTGCCCTGGCAGATCACCCGCCAGGTCTCGGCCGAAGGGGCCGCCCGGGTGGTGGTGGTGACCGACGAGCCCGACAAATACCCCGCCGCCACGCCCTGGGCCGAGGGCGTGACCATCCGCCCGCGCGACGAGCTGGACCAGGTCCAGCGCGAACTGCGCGAGACGCCGGGCGTGACCGTGCTGCTCTACGACCAGACCTGCGCCGCCGAAAAGCGCCGGCGCCGCAAGCGCGGCACCATGGCCGATCCGGATCTGCGCGCCTTCATCAATCCCCGGGTCTGCGAGGGCTGCGGCGATTGCGGCACCACCTCCAACTGCGTGTCGGTGAAGCCGCTGGAGACCGCCTTCGGCCGCAAGCGCCAGATCGATCAGTCGAGCTGCAACAAGGATTTCTCCTGCGTCGAAGGCTTCTGCCCCAGCTTCGTGACCGTGACCGGTGCCAGGCCGGCGAAGCGCGCGGCCGCGCCCAAGCCCAAGGCGGCGGGGACCGACGGCCCGGCACCGGATGAGGGCCTGCCCCTGCCCAAGGTGCCGCCGGCCGCAAGCGGCCGGGCCAACATCCTGGTCACCGGCATCGGCGGGACCGGCATCGTCACCATCGGTGCGCTGATCGGCATGGCCGCCCATATCGAAGGCCGGGCGGTTTCGGTGCTCGACCAGACCGGTCTTGCTCAGAAGAACGGTGCCGTCACCTCGCATGTCCGGGTGGCGCCGGTCACCACCCCGCCCCCGGGTGGGCGGGTGCCGCCGGCCTCGCTCGATGCGCTGATCGCCGCCGACATGGTGGTGGCCGCCGGCGCGGAAGCCCGCGCCACCTATGCCGCCGGCCGCACCCGCGGCGTTGCCAACACCCATGTCGTGCCACTCGCCTCTTTCGCGATCCAGCCCGACATGAAGCTGGGCGATGGGGCGACCGCGATGGCAGTGGAGGCCTCGATCGGCCGGGATGCGCTGGAGCGGATCGATGCCACCCGCATCGCCCGGGCGCTGTTCGGCGACAGCCTTTATGCCAACCCCTTCCTGCTCGGCCTCGCCTGGCAGAAGGGGCTGGTGCCGGTGGGGCTGGAGGCGCTGCGCGAGGCGATCCGGCTGAACGGCCAGGCGGTGGCGATGAACCTGCAGGCCTTCGCCTGGGGCCGCAAGGCCGCCGTCGACCGCGCCGCGGTGCTGCGGGCCGCCGGGCTCGACCAGCCGGCCACCGAAACCGCCCTGCCGCGTGTGGCCGAAGGCCCGGATCCGGAGACGGCGCCTCTGCCCGAACTCGTGGCCTTCTATGCCGACGAGCTGGTGCGCTATCAGGACAGCGCCTATGCCGCCCGCTACCGGTCGGTGGTGGAACGGGTAGAGGCGGCGGAACGCGCGCTTCTGCCGGGCGGCGGCGATCTCCGCCTTGCCCGCGCCGTCGCCCGCGCGCTCTATAAGCTCATGGCCTACAAGGACGAATACGAGGTCGCCCGGCTCTATACCGACGGCAGCTTCGCCAGGGCGCTCAAGGCCGAACTCGACGGCGGCCGCAGGATCACCCTGCATCTGGCGCCGCCGATCCTGTCGAAACCCGATCCGGTCACCGGCAAGCCGCGCAAGACCAGCTTCGGTCCGTGGATGTTCAGCGCCATGCGCCTGCTCGCCCGGATGAAGCGCCTGCGGGGCACAGCCCTCGATCCCTTCGGCCGCACGGCAGAGCGCCGGGCCGAACGGGCGCTGATCGAGGCCTATATCAGCCGGATCGACGGGCTGCTGCCGCGGCTGACGACGGCCAATCGCGACCTGATCCGCGACATCGCCGCCGTGCCCGAGAAGATCCGCGGCTATGGCCATATCAAGGAAAGCGCCATGCGCACGGCCGAGGTCGAGGAGAAGCGCCTCCTCGCCCGCCTCGATGCCGGGCCGGAGGCGAGCCGCGCCGCCGCGGAGTGACCGCCTTCAATCTCCGGGATCATCCTCGCCGCCGGCTTGGGCGGGGATGATCCCGGTTGCCGTTTCGCCCCTTCGCAACCTTCGCAATTCTTCCGCCGTCATCTTCGCAAACGTCGCAAGACGGCCGCCCGCGTCAGCCGCGGGCGAGGAGATCGCGCGCCGCCTCTTCTACCCCGGCTTCCGACGCCACCACCCGGGCCGGGACACCGAAGGCCTTCTCGGCCATCAGCGCCTGAGCCTCCATCACCAGCCGCCGGCTGCGGCTCTCCTCGACGACGATCATGCCCTTGCAGATCAGGCCCAGCACCTCGCGGCTGCGCTTGAGCCAGAGCGCCCGGCGCCTGCGGTCCTCGTGCGTCTCTTCCGGCTGCGGGCCTGAGAAGATCACGACGAAAGGCGTGCCGCGGTCGAGCAGGGCCTGCATTTCTTCTTCCCAGGCGACGGCATAGCCGGGCCGCACGGCATCGGGCCGGGCGCGGACCAGCGGGAAGGCGGACAGGTCGTGAACGATGAACCGGAGATCGGCGCCGGGAATAGCGGACATGACGGAAGGGTCTCCTCTGACGGATCGGGGCACGGATGCGCCCTGACGCTCACGCTAGACGCCCGGGCGCTTGCAGCGGTAACCGCATCCGGACAATAAATATTGAGAAGCTGCCATATCGCAGGGGAGATGCGCCGCGCATGGATCTGTTCGACCGCCCCGACGGGCCGCCGGTCATCGCGCTGGCGAGCGGTACCGGGCTGGAGAACGACTTCCCGCTCGGCAGCCAGGAAGTGGACTGGCATGCCCACCGCCGCGGCCAGCTGATCTGTATCGAGACCGGACTGATGCACAGCCGCACGCCCCATGGTTCATGGCTGCTGCCGCCCCACCGGGCGGGATGGATGCCGCCCGGCATACCCCATTGGGGGGCGATGACCGGCGTCACCTCGGGCTGGACCGCGCTGGTCGCACCCGAAGCCTGTGCCGGGCTGCCGGCCGGACCGCAGGTGCTGGCGGTGAGCGAGGTGATGCGGGCGCTGGTCCGCCGTGCCGCCGGCTGGTGGCAGGCCAACCGGCTGGATGCCCGTCAGGAACGGCTGACCGCCGTGCTGCTGGACGAGATTGCCGCCGCCCCGGCCGAACCGCTGCACCTGCCCATGCCGACGGAGCGGCGGCTGGCCCGGATCGCGACCGCCCTTGCGGCCGATCCGGCCAATGACCGGACCCTGGAGGATTGGGCAGGCGCGGCGGGGCTGTCGCCGCGCACGGCCCGCCGGGCCTTCATCGCCCAGACCGGCATGACCTTCGGAGAATGGCGCCGGCAGGCGCGGCTGGTGCGGGCGCTGGAGATGCTCGCGGCCGGCGAGCCGGTGGCGATCGTCTCGGACGCGCTGGGCTATGCGGGGCCGAGCAATTTCATCGCCATGTTCCGGCGGCGCTTCGGCACCTCGCCCGCCCGCTATTTCGCCACCACGAAATCGAAGCCATAGCCGCCATCGGCCCCCTGGGCCATCACCAGCTCGGGCCGGAAGATCCGGTCGCGATCATTGCCGGGCTCGTCCGCGAAATAGAGCTGGGTGGTCAGAACCGGCCCGCCCGGAGCCTGGACCCGGATGTGGATATGGCGGGTGCGGCCGGGATAGAGGCCGGGCCTGAGCGTCGTCAGGCGGTAGCGCCCGGCATCGTCGGCGAAGTGGTGGCCGCGCATGCGGAAGCCCCGATTGTCGTAGGCCCCTGTCGGATCGGCATGCCAGATGTCGAGCAGCGCGCCCGCAACCGGCCGGCAGTCGGTATCGAGCACCCGCCCGCTGACCTGCATCACCTCGCCATCAGGCGCATCGGCCGTGAAATCCGCCTTCTGCGGTGATCCCGGGCTGAAATAGGGGCCGGCGGTCTGCCGGGGCGTGGGATCTCCTGCCCCGCAGGCCGGCGTCGCGGCACGCGTCATGCCCGGCCGGACGAGGCCCGCAAAGGGCAGCAGCACGGCCGCACCGGCCGAGAGATGCAGCAGGCGCCGCCGCGACGGCTGTCGATCCCGGATATCGGCCATGACCTTCCCCCTCCGCCCATCGGTGGTCTGAGACAGGACATATCGGGTCTCTGGCGCCGGCAGATCAGGGGGTGGCGGGCGCCCCCGTGGGCTTTGCCACGCCGGAACCGTCGAGCAGCGCCCGGTCGCGGGTACAGGCGCCGATCACCGCATCCATGACCGCCCGCACCCGGGGGGAGCGGCGCAGATCGGCATGGACCAGCAGCCAGATGTCGCGGCCGGCCTCGCCTTCGGTGTCTTCCACCACCCTGACCAGCCGGGGATCGGGATCGGCAAGGAAATGCGGCAGGGCGGCGAGCGCCAGCCCGGTCGCCGCATATTCGGCCAGCGCCGCCAGATCATTGGCCCGCAGCCGGATCGGCCGGCCGGCCGCCTGGCGGATCAGCCAGCGCTGCTGCGCCACCCCGGCCAGACGGTCGTCATAGCCGGCGAATTCCCAGCGCGCCGGCGGACGGGCGGCATGTTCGGGCGTGCCGTAGAGGGCGAAGCCCATCCGGCCCAGGCGCCGGCTGATCAACTCGCCATCACCGGTGCGCTCCAGCCGGACCGCCAGATCCGCATCCCGGCGCAGCAGGCTGACCGCGCCGATATCGCCGGCCAGTTCCAGTTCAAGCTCAGGATGGGCAAGGGCCAAGGGCGCCAGCCGCGGCGCCAGAAAATGCGCACCGAAGACCGGCGGTACCGCCACCCGCACCGTGCCGGCGAGCCCGCCCGCCGCCGCACCGGCACGGCCGAGGGCGATCACCCCCTCTTCCACCCGTTCGGCGGCCGGCAGCAGGCGTTCGCCATCGGCGGTCGGCACCCAGCCGCGCGGCAGCCGGTCGAAGAGCCTGAGGCCGAGCGCGGTTTCCAGCGCGTCCACCCGCCGGGCAACCGTGGTGTGGTCGACCTTGAGCACCCGCGCCGCACCCAGCAGCGACCCGCTGCGCTGAAGCGCCAGGAAGTAGCGCAGATCGTCCCAGTTCATCGCCCGCTCATGCCCAAATCTGTGGATAATTCCACAGGGATTGCGCAAAGCTGCCAGCTGTTTGGGTGGATGTCCACAGATCTATCCTCAGCCCCAGGGCCGCAGCACCCCGCCGCGGCCGGGGCTGAAGGAGATCCGATCCATGTCCGCTGTCGCCACCGCCCGCGCCGTCCGCCTTTATGCGGCCGGGGGGACCGAAGGTTTCCGTGTCGAGGAGCTGCCGGTGCCGGCCCCGGGGCCGGGCGAGATCCTGATCCGCCAGACGGTCGCCGGGCTGAACTTCCTCGACATCTACCACCGCCGCGGGCTCTATCCGCTGCCGGCCCTGCCGACGGTGATCGGCGCCGAGGCCGCCGGCGTGGTCGAGGCGGTGGGGCCGGATGTCACGGGGCTGGCACCGGGCGACCGGATCGCCTGGGCCGGCGCCCCTTATGGCGGCTATGCCACCCATCGCCTGCTGCCGGCCTGGCGGGCCCTGAAGCTGCCGGATGCCGTGGGTGACGACATGGCCGCCGCCTCTCTGCTGCGGGCGCTGACGGTCGAGATGCTGTTCACGCGGGTGCGGGTGATGCAGCCGGGCGAGACCGTGGTGGTGCACGCCGCCGCCGGGGGGATCGGCCGGATGGCGATCGCCCATGGCCGGCGGCTGGGGCTGCGGATGATCGGGATTGCCGGCGGGGCCGAAAAGGCGGCGCTCGCCCGCGCGGCCGGGGCCGATCTGGTGATCGACCGCAGGGCGGAAGATCCGGTGGCCGCGGTGCAGGCGGCAACCGATGGCGGCGCCCATCTGGTGATCGACGGCATCGGCGGCGACATGCTGGCCCGGAGCTTCGGCATGGCTCGCCGTTTCGGCATGGTCGCGAGCCTGGGCGAGGCCGCAGGGCGGATCCCGGTGGTCTCCGTCTATGATCTGGGCCCGGCGCGATCCATCGCCCTCGCCCGGCCGAGCGTGATCGGCTTCATCTCCGATGCGGAAACCTATCGCAGCGCCGGTGCCGCGGTGATCACGCGCATGGCGGAGGGGCTGATCGTGCCGACCGGCGGCCGCCTGCCGCTCGACCGGATCGCCGAGGCGCATGACCGGCTGGAATCCGGCGTCGGCACCGGCGCCCTGCTGCTCGATACCGGCGCCTGATCTTCAGCCGAAACGACCGACGGCCCGCCAAGGGGGGCATCCCCGGCGGGCCGTCATGGGCCCGGAACCTCAATGGCTCAGGACCTGATCGGTATGGGCGGTCGGCGATCAGTGCGACATCAGCACCGGCACGGTCATATGGCCCATGATGTGGCGGGTCACGCCGCCCAGCACCAGCTCGCGCAGGCGGCTGTGGCCATAGGCGCCCATCACCAGCAGGTCGATATCGTTCTCGGCCACATGGTTCAGCACCGCATCGCCGATGCCGACATCGCTGGTCGACATCTTTTCGACCGCCACCTCGACCTTGACGCCGTGGCGGGCCAGATAGCGGGCCATGTCGTGGCCGGGCGCCTCGCCATGGCGGCCGGGCTTGGGATTGATCACCAGCAGCTTGACGGTGTCGGCGGTCTTCAGCATCGGCAGGGCGTCGACCAGCGCGCGGGTGGCCTCGCGGCCGCCGTCATAGGCGGCGAGCACCTTGCTGCCGACCTTGCCGGCCTTGGGCAGGCCGATATAGGGGACGACCAGCACCGGCCGGCCGGCGCCGAACATGGTTTCCTCGATCAGCAGGTCGCCGGCATCGTCGGTGCCGGGCTCGGGCTGGCCCAGAATGGTCAGATCGGCATAGCGGGCATGCAGGGCGACGCGGTCGATGTAATCGGTGGCGATCACGCTCTCGGAGCGCATCTCGACGGTCATGTGCCGCCGCTTCAGCATCGTGTCGATTTCGGCCAGGCGCTGCTTCGCCTGCTTCTTACGCTCTTCCGCCGCCGCTTCCAGCACGCTGGAGGGGACATGCTCCATCATGTAGCCGGGCATCACCACGTCCACCGACAGATAGACGGCGGTCAGATGGGCGTCGAACCGCTCCTGCAGCATGCGCGCGACATCGAGACGGGCTTCGGTCGACGGACGATCGTCGACATGGACGAGCAGGCTCTTGTAGGACATGACCGGACCTCCTTGGGGGGACTGCGCGAAAGCTCCACCGGCGACCGCCGGTGCGGCAGCGGGCGGGGCTGGCATCCCGTCCGATGGCCATCACTCTAAACCCTGGATGCATCCGAACCTTGATCCGGATCAAGCCTTCGCAAAACCGTCGGGAAAAAGTGCCGCCAGCGGTGCCGAGGCCTTGAGCGCGACTTCGTCGATCTCGGCCTCGGGGTCCGACAGATGGGTGATGGCACCGCCCGCCCCGACGGTGGCGCCCTGGCCGTCGACCACGGCGGTGCGGATCACCATCGAGAGGCGCAGAGATCCGTCCAGGCCGATGCGTCCGATCGCGCCCGAATAGACCCCGCGCGCCTCGCCCTCCAGCCGGTGGATGATCTCGAGCGTGCGACGTTTCGGCGCACCGGTCATCGACCCGCCCGGAAAGCAGGCCCGCAGCAGCCCCGCCGTCCGGCGCCCCGGCGGCTCGGATGCCAGCCGGGCCGTAACCGTGCTCACCAGTTGATGCACGGTGGCGAAGCTCTCGATCCCGAACAGCACCGGCACCGCCACCCCGTCGGGACGCGCAACCCGGCCCAGATCGTTGCGCATCAGATCGACGATCATCAGGTTTTCGGCGCGTTCCTTCTCGCTCGCCGCCAGACCCGCGGCAAGTTTCGCATCCTCGACGGGATCGGCGGCCCGCCGGACGGTGCCCTTGATCGGCCGGGCGGTCGCGATGCCGGCCACCGGGTCCAGATCGAGGAAAAGCTCGGGCGAGCCCGACAGCACCGCCATGTCGCCGAAGCCCAGCCAGGCCATCAGCGGCGCCCGTGCCGCACGCCGCAGCCGGCGATAGCTCTGCCAGGGATCGATCGCCCCGCGCACCCGGAAGCGGGTGGTCAGGCAGATCTCGAAAGACTGGCCGATGCGGATCAGCCGCTGGGCGGCACGGATGCGGCGGCGATAGGCGGCGCGATCATGGGCTGCCGCCACCGGCAGGGCGGCGGGGGTCATGTCGGGCGGCGGCAGAGGGCCGGCCGATGCCAGACGACCGGCCCAGGCCTCCGCCCAGGCATCGGCCGCAGCGGATGCCCCGGCATCCCCTGCCGGCACCAGCATCACCGCCTCGATCGCATAACGGCCGTCGGCGCCGGCCCGGGCCACCAGCAGCCGGTCGGCCAGGATCAGGCGCAGATCATCCCGGCCGGAGGGGTGGTGGGCCACGCCGGTGGACAGCTCCGCCAGTTCGTAGCCCAGATAGCCGTAAAAGCCGGGACCGGGCAGCCGGCAGCCGGCGCCGTCGGCAAGCGGTGCCAACGGGCCGATCCGGTCGATCGCCGCCCCCAGCAGATCGAAGGCATCGCCGGTCACCTGCCCCAGCCACTGCCCGCCGCCATCCGCGACGGTCATCCGGCGGTCGGCGACGCGATAGGACAGACGCCGTGCCAGCGGGCCCTGGTCGGGGATCAGCACCGGCTGCGCCGCCGGATCGCCATCGGCGGGATCCAGCCAGACCGACCAGCCGCTCAGCCGGCGGACAAGGTCGGCCGCCGCCTCGATATCGACGCCCTCGGCGAGCGGCCGGCGCAGCACCCTCCATCCCTCCGCCCCGGCGTCGGGCAGCAGGCCGGGCGGCCAGGGATCGTCCACCGGCGGCACCGCAAGCCGCTGCTCAGGGGCCGCCGCCGCCACGGTCCCGGGGCCGGCCAGCCGGGCGAAATTCGCCAGCAGTCGCGCGCCATCGGGCGTCAGGATCGATTCCGGATGGAATTGCAGGCCGTAGACCGGCGCCGAGACATGGCCGAGCGCCATCACCGCGCCGTCATCGCCGGCGCGGGCCAGAACCTCGAGCCTGTCGGGCAGCGGTTCGGCGGCGATCAGGGAATGGTAGCGCACGGCTTCGAAAGGCGAGGCCACGCCCTGGAACAGCGGATGGCCCTGATGATGCACGGGGCTGGTCCGGCCATGGCGCGGCTCCCCCGCCTGCACCACCCGCCCGCCCGCCGCGGCTGCGATGCCCTGATGGCCAAGGCAGATGCCGAGCACCGGCAGCCGGACGCCGGGGCTGAGCGCCAGTTGCAGCACCTCGGCCCCCAGCCGGAAATCCGCCGGCGTGTCGGGCCGCCCGGGGCCGGGCGAAATCAGCACGGCATCGAAGCCGTCCGCCGCAAGCTCCGCCCAGCGCGCGGCATCATGCGGCACCACCAGCGGCAGCTGCCCGGTGACCTGCCACCACAGCCGGGCCAGATTGCCGGTGAAGCTGTCATGGTTGTCGATGAGCAAGGCCCGCATCGGTTCCTGCCAGTCCCCCACTGTTCCGTGCTGTCAGCATATAGCCGGAGCGATCGGCCCTGGCGACGGGGAGTTGGCCGATCACGACGCTTGCCTGCCAAATGACCCGTTGGTAAGTTCCCATCCCAAGAGACGATCCCAACGCCGGAGCTGCCCGACCATGCGCGACGTCTATATCATCGGTGCCTTCTCGACCGCCTTCGGCAAGAAGCCCGAGACCGGCTTCAAGGCACTGACCCGCGAGGCCTATACCGGCCTCCTGGCCGATGCCGGGCTGGAGACGGGGGCCGGGATCGAAACCGGCTGGTTCAGCAATTGCGGCATGGGCAGCTGGGGCCAGCGCAATATCCGCGGTCAGGTCTGCTTCACGCCGCTGGTGCGCGACGGCCTGTTCCCCGAGCGGGTGCCCATGGTCAACGTCGAAGGCGGCTGCGCTTCGGCGATGATGGCCCTGTCGGGCGCGTTCAAGGATGTCGCCTCGGGCGAGGTCGAGCTGTCGATGGCGATGGGCGTCGAGAAGACCTTCGTGCCCGGCGATGCCGAACGCACCAAAGAGATCTTCGAGGGCGGCATCGACCAGATGGACCCGGACGAATGGCGGCAGTATTACGCCGCCGCCGGCGAGACCGCCAACAAGCCCTTCGAATACGGCCCCGACCGGACGGTGTTCATGGACACCTATGCCATGCAGGCCTGCTATCACATGGCGAAATGGGGCACGACCCAGCGCCAGATCGCCATCGCCGCCTCGAAGAATCACTGGCATGGCAGCCTGAACCCCAAGGCGCAGTACCGGTTCGAGGTCTCGCCCGACGAGGTGCTGGCCGACCGGCCGGTGAGCTTCCCCCTCACCCGGTCGATGTGCGCCCCCATCGGCGACGGCGCCGCCGGCGTGCTGGTCTGCTCGAAGGATTATCTCGACGGCCAGCCGGCCCATGTCCGCGCGCGCGCGATCCGCATCGCCGGCCTCGCCATGTCGGGCGGCAAGTATCGCGATCTCGACGAGCCGGGCCTGAGTTCGGTGGCGGCAAAGAAGGCCTATGCCCGCGCCGGGCTCAGCCCCGCCGACATCGATCTGGTCGAACTGCACGACGCCACCTCGTTCTGCGAACTCTATCAGCTGGAGATGCTGGGCTTCTGCGAGCCCGGCACCAGCGGCCGCTTCATCGAGGCGGGCGAGACCCGGCTGGGCGGCCGTCTGCCGGTCAATACCTCGGGCGGGCTGGTCTCCAAGGGCCATCCGGTGGGGGCGACCGGCCTGTCGATGGTCTCGGAACTGGCCGCCCAGCTCCGCCACGAGGCGGGCGACCGCCAGGTGGCGGATGCGAAGATCGCCCTCGCCGAGAATGGCGGCGGGGTGGTCGGCTTCGACGAGGCCGCCTGCGCAGTCGCCATCCTGGCCCGCGCCGACGCCTGACCGGTACCACAAGGGCCCGGCGCCACACGATCTTTCGGCGCCACACGGTCTTTCCGGCCGCGCTCGCACGTCCCTGGCAGCAGCGGCTCTCTTGCGGGGCGGCCCCTTATCCCCCGGGGCCGTCCCGCATTTTTCTCTCGCCGTCTGGACGACACCGCACGGGCATGACAGCCTCGGGCACACCCGCCCGGAGGATATGATCATGACCGCCCCCAGCCTCGTCATCCGCCCGGCCAGCGAAGCCGATCTGCCCGCAATCGTCGCCCTGCTCGCCGACGATGTGCTGGGCCGGACCCGCGAGGATCCGCGCCTGCCGCTCGATCCGGCCTATCTCTCGGCCTTCCGGGCGATCGCCGCCGATCCGAACCAGATCCAGCTGGTGGCGGACGCGGCGGGCCAGATCCTCGGCACGCTCCAGCTCACCATCATTCCCGGCCTCTCGCGCAAGGGCCGCATCCGCGGCCAGATCGAGGGCGTGCGCGTCGCCGGCACCGCCCGCGGCCAGGGCCTGGGCGAAACCCTTATCCGCCATGCCATCGGCCTTGCCGCCGATCGCGGCTGCAGCCTGGTTCAGCTGACCACCGACCTCACCCGCAAGGACGCCCACCGCTTCTACGAAAGGCTGGGCTTCACCGGCAGTCATCTGGGGATGAAGCTGGAGATTTGATCACGCCTCAGGCAGATGCAGATATCGTCCTGGCGGTCTGCCGATGCCGATCAAGGACCTCCCCCGGAACCTGCAACGGGATAAGCGGGGCCGGCCTCAGACGGAGCCCTTGCCCACGAATATCGACCGGCAGCTTCCAGCAACTGCCGACGATAATGCCGCCAAGCTGCTCCGCGATCCCAGGCCAGTGGTACACCAGCAATGCCGCCTGCTGATGTGTCCTCAAGTTGCCCCATCCCTTGTCGGGAAAGATTGAGATCAAGCCACTGTCGATGAAGGCAGCCGCTTCATGCGGTTTGCGTGCAATGCTGATGTCTCCCGACACGACAAAGCGCCCGCCAGCGTTGCGCCAGGTTGTTGCCCAGAGAACGTCCGGCGTTGCCGATGCAACGACATCTTTGAGGTGAACGAATTCAAAACCGCTCTGGCCATAGAGTGCCGTCAGGGCGGCGGCCAGCTTCGGCGACAGATTAAAATCGAGCGCCACCTTCATCTCGGTCTGATCAACCTGCATCACGTGGTTGATCGAGGTAGTCCTCGAACGCCACCGCCGTGGTGACGTCCTCAATGTCGATGTCGAACCAACTGGCAACGATATCCGTCCGGCCGTCCTCCGCCCGCCAGAGGTCGCGGATGGTGCCGGTCGGCACCCGCCCCGCGACGATCGGCTGGCCACAGGCGATCACGGGGTCGATCAGAACCTCCGGGAACGCGTCGCGACGAGGATACCAGCGATTGGCAAGCTCGGTTTTCGGGTCGAAGCAGAGGCTGCGGTCGATCTGGCGCTCGATGATCTCCACGATCTCGTACTGCCCCGTGATCAGATCCCAGAGCCGATGATCCCTCTCGGCTTGGGCCGCCGGCCGAAGCGCTTCTTCCACGAACACGTTCCGTCCGTCATGCGTGGTCAGAATGCGGCGGCTCGCGAAAGGTTTCGGCTCCCCGAACAGTCGCCGTGCGGCAATGATGGCACGGCGGATCGCGCGGGCCGACACCTGCCGTGCGCGCAGGTATTCGACGAAGCGGACCTCGATCAGATCAAGGAAACTGAGTTCGCTCGTCCCACCCCCTGATGCGAATTCCCCCATCAGGAGCGGCCCGGCATCGCGTCCCGTATAGCCCTTCAGCCAGGCCGCAATCCGCCGTCGATTGCCCACCTCGATCAGGCGAGCAGCCTCGTTCACCGTGTAAAAGCCGGCGGCCAGTGGCTCATGCTGCGTCATCAGGCCCATCGGTGACGGCGTCCTCCCTCCCATGTCATCACACAACATTTTGTCGCGGCAGAACGTTATGTCGAGATGGTTTCGGAATGACAGCGTCGAATGCCCCTTTGGCGTGTGCTGACCGCTTGATCCCCTTTCAAGAGGATCAAGCGGTCAGCAGGCCCAGGCTGCGGTCACGGCGCCACAAGCCGCATCTCGATCCGCTCCTTGCCCTTGCCGACATTCACCCGCTTGAGCGTGATCGCGCCCACTTCGCCGGTGCGCCGGAGATGGGTGCCGCCGCAGGGGACCCGGGCGACGCCCTCGACCTCCCAATAGCGGCGGCCGGCCGCCTGATCCGAGAAGGCAGAGATGATCGGGAGGTCGGCGGCGACGAGTTCCGCCACATCGGCCAGGAAGGCCGGCAGCAGCGGCGTCACGGGGCTGGGCCAGAGGAAGTCGATCCGCGCCTTGTCTTCGGCGATATGCGCGCCGATCTTGGCCGCCCCCGGCATGTGCCGGTCGGCAAGCTCCAGCACCAGCTCGGCGGCGAAGTGCAGCCGCATCAGCCGGTAGCGGCGGGTCATATCGATCTCGGCCGTGACCGGGGCCCCCGGTTCAAGACCGTGATCGGGGGCGAGGCGGTAGCGGATCCCGGGGCCATCGGCAACCGCTTCGAGCACCTCGTGGCCACCGATCCGACCGCGATCGCTCTCCTGACCGCCCGAGAAGGCGAAAAAGATCGTCCGGTCGAGGCTGATCCAGTCGTCGTCGACCGCCGCAACCCTGCTGTCCAGCCGGTCGAGATAGGGATCTTCCCAGAAAAATCGCACGGTCATCAGACCCCTCCGCTATGGCGATACGACAGGCCGCAACGGCCGGCGACCACTATGCCGCCCGACCATCATGCCGTGCCGGCTTCGGGCGCCTTGACCGGCGCCTCAGCGGCAGCAAGGGCCGCCTCATCGATCCGTCCGTCGGCATCTCTGGCCATGCGGTCGACCAGGGCGCGGGTGTCGGGATCGGTCAGCGTGTCGACGAAGAGCGTGCGCTCGGCCGCAAGCCCCTGTTCCAACGTGCCGTCGAGGGCGGTGCGGACCAGCCGCTTGGCATGGGCAATCCCCAGCCGCGGCAGGGCGGCAAGGTCTGCGGCGAGGGCGACCGCGGCACCGGCGACATTGCCGCCTTCGGGCACCAGCGCCGAGAGCAGCCCCAGCCGATCGGCCTCGGCCGGAGAGACGATGCGGCCGCGGAGCACGAAATCCAGCGCCCGGGCCTCGCCCAGCAGCCGGGTCAGGCGCTGGGTGCCGCCACCGCCCGGCAGCAGCCCGGCGCGCACTTCCGGCAGGCCGAACTTCCACGGCCCGTCGAGCGCCACCCGCAGGTCGCAGGCCAGCGCCAGTTCGAAGCCGCCGCCCATCGCCCAGCCGTTGAGTGCGGCGATCCAGGGCCTGGCGCTCGCCTGGATCCGGTCGAGACAGGCATTGAACGGGGCGGGTTTCACCGGCCGGGAGAGATCGTTGAACCGCCGGCCGGAAGCCGCGACCTTCCCGGCCGTCGCCCCAAGCTCGATCAGGCTGTAATGGCGCACGAACATGCCGGGCACGGCGCCGGTCAACACCACGGCCCGCACGCCCGGATCGGCATCGAGCGCCGTGACCGCACCGGCGAGCGCATCGGCGGCGGCGGCATCCATCAGCCCCTCGGGGCCCGGATCGATGCGCACCAATGCCACGCCCGGTGCCGGGCGGTCGATCTCAATCAGGGGCGTCTCGGGGGTTTCGGCGGCGTCGGCTTCACGGGTCATCGGGCGGGCGTCTCCTGGGGGTCGGCTTTTGATTGAGCCCCCAGCTTACCTCAGGCCGCCGCCGATTTGACCGGCCGGAAGTGCACCGGCAGCGAGGTGATGCCGCGCATGATCAGCGAATCATGCCAGTCGGGCGCGGTGGTGCCGAGGGTGAGGTCGGGTATTCGGCGGGCGATCTCGCGATAGGCGATCTCGGCTTCCAGCCGGGCGAGCGGCGCGCCCAGGCAGAAATGGATACCCTGGCCGAAGGTCAGATGGCGGTTGGGGCTGCGGTCGATGATGAAGTCGTCCGGCGCCTCGAAGACCCGCGGGTCGCGATTGGCGGCGTTCAGCATCGCGAAGACCCGGTCGCCCTCTTTCAGTTCCCGGCCCTCGATCTCGTGCGTCACCCGCACCACCCGGGCGATGCCGCCCGAGGGGCCGTCATAGCGCAGGCATTCCTCCACCGCCGTCGCCAGCAGCCCGGGCGAGGGATCGGCCACCAGCCGCGCCCAGGCACCGGCATGCATCCGCATCGAATAGATGCCGTTGGAGATGAGGTTGGTGGTGGTCTCGTGGCCCGCGAACAGGAACAGCATGGCGGCGGCGATCAACTCATCCTCGGTCAGCCGTTCCTCGGGCGTGCCGGCGGCGATCAGGGCGCTCAACACGTCCTCGCCCGGCCGGCGGCGGCGATCGGCGATCACCTCGCGGAAATAGGACGACATCTCAAGGGCCCCGCGACGGGCGCGCTCGTACTTGTCGGGCACGTCGCGGGCGCTGCCCAGGAACAGCGCCAGATCGTCGGACCAGTCCTTGAACCGGTCCAGCTGGTGGTGCGGCACCCCCAGCATGTCCATGATCACCGTCGCCGGCAGGGGATAGGCGAAATCCCGCACCAGATCCATCCGGCCCCGCGGCAGCAGATCGTCGAGCAGCCGGCCGACGATCCGCTCGACATTGGGCCGCAGCCGCTCCACGGCCCTGGGCGTGAAGGCCTCGTTCATCAGCCGCCGCAGCCTTGTGTGCTCGGGCGGGTCGCGGAACACCATCCACAGGTTCAGATAGCGGATCAGCTCTCCGACCACACTGCGCCGCGCCTCGGGCAGACTGTCATAGAACGGCGTCAGCCGGTCGGGAGACATCCGCCTGTTCAGGGCCACCTTGCGGACATCGGCATAACGGGTGATGACCCAGGCGCGCAGATGCGGGTTCCACTGCACCGGATCCTCGTCCTGCAGGCGACGAAAGGCCGGGAACGGATCATTGCGGATCTGCGGATCGCGGGGGTCGTAGTCGACGGTCATCTTGTCGCGGCCTCGGTCCCGGGTGAGATTGGGGATTGAGCGAACGAATGTTTGGTGGCATTGGTCCGAGGCTATCAGGTCGACCATCACCAAACAATCGTTTGTTAAATGCCGGACCAGCGGCTGCGCGGATCCGCCGGCTTGCCGCCGGGAGCGGGGCTGCCTATACAGGATGGCGGCAATTCAATCGGCGTTTGGTTCGGAGGCGCGGCCGGAGGATGAAGGCGGCTTCAGTGCAGGGGCGAGACACGGGCATGGCGATCGAGACCGAAGGCAGCGAGGCGCAACGCCAGAACAACCGCCGGGACAAGCTGCTGGAAGCGGCCGCCCAGCTGTTTTCGAGCCAGGGCTACGAGGCGACCTCGATGCGCGACATCGCCGGGGCGGTCGGCATGCTGCCCGGTTCGGTCTATTATCACTTTCCGTCGAAAGAGGATCTGTTCGTCGCCGTCCACGACGAAGGCGTGCGCCAGATCACGGACTCGGTCCGCGAGGCGGTCAAGGGTGTGACCGACCCGTGGGAGCGGCTGGAGGCCGCTGCCGCGGGCCATATGGACGCCCTGCTGGCCGATAACGGCTTCGCCTCGGTGGTGACGCCGGAATACTCCACCAAGCTCGGCCAGGCGACCGAACGGCTGATCGCCCAGCGCGATGCCTATGAGCGGATGTTCGCCACCTTCGTCGATGCCCTGCCGCTGCCCGCAGGGGCCGATCGGCGGATGTTCCGGCTGGGCCTGCTCGGCATGCTCAACTGGGCGCGGACCTGGTATCGCCCGGGCCGCAAGACCCCGGCCGAGATCGGTCGCGAGATGGTCAGGCTGCTCAGGCAGGGGCCGATGGGCTGACGGGCACGTCGAGAAAGCGGACCGGCTGCCCGCACGGCGCCCCGATGACCTCGCCCTCCCGCATCACCACCTGTCCGCGCAGTACCGTCGCCACCGGCCAGCCGGTCACCGTCAGCCCGTCATAGGGCGTCCAACCGGCCAGGCTGGCAATGTCGGCATCGGCGATCCGGCGGCGGGCCCCAAGGTCGACCAGCACCAGATCGGCATCGAACCCGACCGCGATCCGGCCCTTGCCGGCGATCCCGAAGATCCGCGCCGGCCCGGCCGCGGCCAGATCGACCAGCCGTTCCAGGCTCAACCGCCCGGCCGCGACATGATCCAGCATCACCGGCAGCAGGGTCTGCACCCCGGTCATGCCGCTGGGAGAGGACGGATAGGGCCTCGCCTTCTCGGCCCGGCTGTGGGGGGCGTGGTCGCTGCCCAGCACGTCGACCACGCCCTCGCGCACGGCACGCCAGAGCGCCTCGCGGTGAGCGGCCTCGCGCACCGGCGGGTTCATCTGGGCCAGACTGCCCAGCCGCTCATAACAATCCGGCGCATCGAGCGTCAGATGGTGGGGCGTGACCTCGACGCTGACCCTGGGCTTGTGCCCGGCCAGAAAGGCCATCTCTTCGGCGGTCGAGACATGCAGCACATGCAGCAGCCGCCCGGCCTCTGCCGCCAGGCCGACGATGCGACGGGTGGCGATCAGCGCGCTTTCGGGGTCGCGCCAGACCGGGTGCAGGCGCACATCACCCGCAGCCTCTGCGATCGCGCGCCGCGCGCGCAGCCGTGCCTCGTCCTCGGCATGCACCGCCATCCGGCGCCGGCCACTGGCCAGGATCCGGCGCAGCACAGCCTCGTCATCGGCGAGCAGGTCGCCGAAGGAACTGCCCATGAACACCTTCACCCCGGCACAGCCCGGCAACAGCTCCAGCCGGGCCAGATCTCCGGCATTGGCGGCGGCACCGCCGATATAGAAGGCGTGATCGCACCAGGCATCGCGGGCCGCGATCGCAAGCTTGGCCTCCAGATCCGCCGCGGTGAGCGTGGGCGGACTGGTATTCGGCATCTCGAAGACGGTGGTCACCCCGCCCAGCACGGCGCCGCGGGTGCCGGCGCCGATCGTCTCCTTGTGGGTGAGCCCCGGTTCGCGGAAATGCACCTGGCTGTCGATCACCCCCGGCAGCACATGCAGGCCCGCCGCCTCGACCACCGTCGCCGCTGCGCAGGCCTGGCCCAGGTCGCCGATGGCCACGATCCGGCCGCCCCGGCAGGCGATATCGGCCCGCATGCGCCCGCCGGGGGTGACGACCACGCCTCCCCGCACCAGAAGATCGGCCGCCCCCGTCACGCCGGCACCGCCGCGGGCATCAGCTCCCGCAGAAGCGCGTCCTGCGCCGCCGCCCCGGTCGCCAGATCCGACGCCCGGCCGTGTTCCGCCAGCAGCGCCATGGCCCCGGCCAGCGGCAGCCGTCCCGGATCCTCGCCGTCGCGGGCGGTGATCGCGACCTGCCCGGCCGCCATTTCGGCATCGCCCACCACCAGCAGGAAGGGGATGCGCTGCAGGCGTTGATCACGGATCCGCCAGCCCAGGCGCTGGTTGCGCAGATCCGCCTCGGCCCGGATCCCGGCACCGGCCAGGGCCTGCGCTACGCCCCTCGCATAGGCGGCGTGGCGATCCGACACCGGCAGCACCACCGCCTGCACCGGGGCGAGCCAGACCGGCAGACGGCCGGCATGATGTTCGACCAGAATGCCGATGAACCTTTCCAGCGAGCCGAACAGCGCCCGGTGCAGCATGACCGGACGGCGCCGGACGCCGTCTGTGTCGACATAGTCGATGTCGAAACGTTCCGGCAGGTTCATGTCGACCTGCAGCGTGCCGCATTGCCAGTCGCGGCCGATCGCATCATGCAGCACGAATTCAAGCTTCGGCCCGTAAAACGCCCCCTCCCCCGGATTGGTCCGCCAGCCAAGGCCCAGACCTTCGAGGGCGCGCGCGAGCGCACCTTCCAGCAGATCCCAGTCGGCATCCGATCCCATCCGGCTCTCGGGCCGGGTCGACAGCTTGATGGTGACGTCCTCGAAGCCAAAGGCACGGTAGACGTCGAGCACCAGGGCGATGACGGCACGGCATTCGTCATCGACCTGCGCCGGGGTGCAATAGATATGGGCATCGTCCTGAGTGAAGTGGCGCACCCGCATCAGCCCGTGCAGCGCGCCCGACGGCTCGTAGCGATGCACCTTGCCGAACTCGCCCATGCGCAGCGGCAGGTCGCGATGGCTCTTCAGGGCGTGGCGATAGAGCAGCACACTGCCGGGACAGTTCATCGGTTTCAGCGCAAAGGCGCGGCCGTCGCCGGTTTCGGTGGTGTACATATGCCGGCGATAGTTCTGCCAGTGACCCGACGTCTCCCAGAGGCCGCGGTCCATGACATCGGGCGTGTTGACCTCGACATAGCCGGCGGCCGCCTGACGGCGACGCATGAAGGCCAGCAGCTCCCGAAACAGCACCCAGCCGCGGGGATGCCAGAACACCGCCCCCGGCGCTTCGTCCTGGAAATGGTAGAGGTCGAGGTCCCGGCCGAGCCGGCGGTGATCGCGCGCCTCGGCCTCGGCAAGGCGGGAGAGATGGGCGTCGAGCGCCGCGCGGTCCGCCCAGGCGGTGCCGTAGATCCGCTGAAGCTGCGGATTGCGGGCATCGCCGCGCCAGTAGGCGCCCGAGATCCGGGTCAGCCGGAAGGCTTTCAGGAAGCGGGTGTTCGGGACATGCGGGCCGCGGCACATGTCGACATAGTCGTCGTGAAAATAGAGGCCGAGCGCAGCCTCGTCGGGCATGTCCGCGATCAGCCTGAGCTTGTAGTCCTCGCCGCGGGCCGTGAAGATCCGGATCGCCTCGTCCCGCGGCAGCACGCGTTTCACCACCGGGCGCTCGCGGGCGATCAGCTCCGCCATGCGCGCCTCGATCGCCGCCAGATCCTCGGGCGTGAAGCTCCGTTCCGCGGCGATGTCGTAATAGAACCCGTCCTCGATCACCGGCCCGATCACCATCCGCGCCGTCGGATGAAGCTGCTTGACCGCCTGTCCCAGCAGATGGGCGCAGGAATGGCGGATGATCTCCACCCCTTCGGGATCGGCGGGGGTGATGATCCTGACCGCCGCATCATGCCCGATCAGATCCGAGGCATCGACCAGGCGGCCGTCGATCGTGCCGGCAAGGGTTCTCTGGGCCAGGCCCGGACCGATGGCGGCGGCCAGCTCCATCACCGTGACCGGGTGCGGAAAACTGCGGCGTGCGCCGTCGGGCAGGGTGACGGTGATGGGCGTGGTCTGGGTCATCGGGTCTCAGAACTCGTTCTGGATAATCTTGTAGCCGCGGACCAGCGCGTTGTTGGTGCGCGCCACGTCCTCGGAGAACTCGCTGGCATCGGCGGAGACCCGCGGCAGCCGGGCAAGATCTGTCGCAGGACCGATGCGTTGGGTGGAGGTGACGTAGAAGCCCGCCGGCAGATGGCAGCCATCGACCACGGCGTTGTGCCGGACCACGCAGCGATCCTCGACCGTGCAGTTGAACAGCACGCTGTTGAAGCCGATGAACACCCCATTGCCCACCCGGCAGGGGCCGTGGACGATGGCCCGGTGGGCGATCGACGTCCGCTCGCCGATGGTGACCGCGGCGCCGGATTTGGAGTGGATCACCACCCCGTCCTGGATGTTGGAATGCGCGCCGATCACGATCGGCTCGATATGGCCGTCGGCATCCATTTCGTCGGCACGAATCACGGCATAGGGGCCGATGAAGACATCCGCCTCGACGATCACCAGCCCGCACAGGATGGCCGTCGGGTCGACGAAGGCATCGGGGTGGACACGCGGCAGATCGCCGCGCGGGTTCCTGCGGATCACGCGTGCATCATCCTCAAAGACTGGCCGGGTGGTCGGGCCACCCCGGAAACGGGTTGTCGAGCGCGGTCCAGGCGGCAGGCCCCGCCGCCATCTCGGCATCGGTCAGCAGGCAGGCATCGAAACCGGCGCGCAGACGTGCCTCGTCCATCGCAATGCCGATCAGCACCAGCTCCTGACGGGCATCACCGGTTTGCGGATCCCAGCTCTTCAGGATGGTCTCGACATGGGCGGGATCCTCGGGCCAGTCCTCGGGCGGCAGGGCGGCCCACCAATGGCCGGCGACGCCATGGCGGGCCACGGCGCCCGCCTGCGACCATGTTCCCGCAAGCACCGGATGGCTCGCCAGCCAGAAGAAGCCCTTGGAGCGGACGACACCCGGCCATTCGCGGCCGATCCAGGCGAAGAACCGCCCCGGATGGAAGGGCCGCCGGGCGCGATAGACGAAGCTGCCGATGCCGTAGGCCTCGGTCTCCGGGACATGCGTGCCGCGCAGTTCGCGCAGCCAGCCCGGCGCCTCGGCCGCGGCGGCGAAATCGAACAGGCCGGTGGCCAGCACCCGGTCGAGCGGCACCCGGCCGAAGGCCGCGATCTCGATTCGCGCGCGGGGGTTCAGACTGCGCAGGATGCCGGTCAGCCGGCCCAGATCCGCCGGCGTGATCAGATCGGTCTTGTTGAGCACGATCACGTCGCAGAACTCGACCTGCTCGATCAGCAGATCGACCACCTTGCGGCGGTCCTCGGGACCCATGGATTCGCCCCGATCCTGAAGATCATCGCGTGAAGCGTAGTCGCGGAGGAAGTTGCAGGCATCGACCACGGTCACCATGGTATCGAGCCGGGCGAGATCGCCCAGGCTGCGGCCCTCTTCATCGGCGAAGGTGAAAGTTTCCGCCACCGGCATGGGTTCCGAGATGCCGGTGGATTCGATCACCAGCTGATCGAACCGTCCCGCCCGCGCCAGCCGCCCGACCTCGATCAGCAGATCCTCGCGCAGTGTGCAGCAGATGCAGCCATTGCTCATCTCCACCAGCTTTGCATCGGTGCGCGTCAGCCCGGCGGCACCGGCACGGACCAGGGCCGCATCGATGTTCACCTCGGACATGTCGTTGACGATCACCGCCACCCGCCGCCCCTCGCGATTGCCGAGGATATGGTTGAGCAGCGTGGTCTTGCCGGCGCCGAGAAAGCCCGAGAGCACGGTGACCGGCAGGCGTGTGTCCGTGGGGGGATGGGAGACTGACGGGGTGGGCATGGAACTGGTCCCTGTATCGGAAGACCAATTATGTTATGTTATACTATAACATTTTAAAACCCTGTTTCTGCCCGCATGTGTCCTAGTCCCATCCCGCCTCCGCCGTCATCGCAACCGGCCCGCCGTCACGCGCGGTCCAGAGCTTCAACCCGTCCTCGGTCTCGGAAGCATGCAGGCGCACCGGGTCGGCGTCGAACAGCGGCGACAGGCTGCGAAAGCTGAACCGGTCGGGGGCGCGGCCGTCGAGGCCGGCTGCATAGTTGAACAGCAGGGTCGCCTGCAGCGGCCCGTGGATCACGAGGCCGGGATAGCCCTCGACAACGGTCGCATAATCCCTGTCGTAATGGATGCGGTGACCGTTGAAGGTGAGCGCCGAATAGCGGAAGAGCAGCGCCGGGCCGATCTCTGCCGGACGGTGATGACGGCCGGCGGGCGCAGGATTGAGGGGGGCCGGTTTCGGTGCGGGCACAGGCCTCCCTGCGGCGGGGTCGGGGGCCGCGCGATAGACGATGTCCTGGCGCTCGGTCGCCACCACCCGGCCGGCGGCCGAGATCAGATGTTCGACCGTCACGAAACACAGGCTGCCGCTCCGCCCCTCGCGGAGCGCGACATCGGCGATGCGCGACAGACGTTCCATCACCTGGCCCACCCGCAGATCGCCGGTGAAGCGGACCGCGCCGCCCGCCCACATCCGCCGGGGCAGCGGCACCGGCGGCAGAAAGCCGCCGCGGGCGGGATGGCCGTCGGGGCCGAGGGCGGCCGTGGCCACGGCCGGCTGCCCCAGACACCAGTGGATCAGCCGGGGGGCCGCCTCTCCCGGCTGCGGGATCGGGCCGCCGATGTCGAAGGTGGCGCGGAAGCGCCGGACCAGATCGGGGGTCACCGCTTCGGTCGTGGTCTCCTGGCGGCCGATCCAGCCGCGCAGATGATCGAGGTCGATGCCGGTCGTCATGTCGCCTCCGGATCGAGAGGGAGATGCTCACCCAGCGCCGGCACCGGCCCGTAGCGCCGGGGCGGACCATCGAAGACCGGGGCCGGGGCCGGCATGGCGACCGGCCCCGAGGGCGTGTCGACGGTGATCCTGCGGAGATGGGGGTGGGCGGCAAGGCCGGCCATGTCGTTGAGGTCGGCGAAGGCGATCCCCACGCGCTGCAGAAGCGCCCGGATCGACGGGCCGTCATCGGCGCCGATCGCCGCCGCCACCACCGCATCGGCCTCGGCGCGATGCGCCACCCGGCCGCGATTGCCGGCAAAGCGCGGATCGCTCGCAAGCCCGGGCCGCCCCGCAATCTCGCGCACGAAGGCCGCCCATTCCCGGTCGCTCTGGATCGCGACCAGCAGGATGGCGCCGTCGCGGGTGCGGAAGGTGCCATAGGGCGCGATCGAGGGATGGGACAGCCCCACCCGCCGCGGCGGCCGCCCGCCTTCCTGATGCAGCAGCGGCACGGTCAGCCAGTCGGCGGCGACGTCGAACATCGAGACCGCGATCGCCGCCCCCCGGCCGCTGATCCCCCGCGCGATAAGCGCCTCAAGGATGGCGGCATGAGCGGTGGCCCCGGTCGCGATGTCGACGATGGAGGTGCCGACCCGCGCCGGCGCGTCCGGCCCGCCAGTGATGGAACACAATCCGGCTTCCGCCTGGACCAGCATGTCATAGGCCTTGCGGTCGGCGAGCGGCCCGGTCTCGCCATAGCCGCTGATCGAACAGATGATCAGCCGCGGGAAATCGCGCCGCAGATCCGCGACCGCACAGCCCATCCGGGCCAGCGCGCCCGGCTTCAGGTTCTGGACCAGCACATCGGCCCGGGCCAGAAGCTCGCGGAAGGCCGCCCGCCCCGCAGCCTGGGCGAGGTCGAGCACCAGGCTCTCCTTGCCCCGGTTCAGCCAGACGAAATAGCTGCTTTCACCATGGGCGACGTCGTCATAGCCACGGGCGAAATCACCCTCGGGACGCTCGATCTTGATCACCCGTGCCCCCGCATCGGCCAGGCGCACGGTGCAGAACGGGGCCGAAACCGCCTGTTCCAGGGCGATCACGGTCAGGCCTTCAAGCGGCCGTGCCAGCGGATCCATCAGGCCCCCCCTCCCCCCGTCAGAACGACCGCGGCAGGCCGAGCACATGCTCAGCCACATAGGCGAGGATCAGGTTGGTGGAAATCGGCGCCACCTGATAGAGCCGGGTTTCGCGGAACTTGCGCTCGACATCGTATTCGGCGGCAAAGCCGAAGCCGCCATGGAACTGGATGCAGGCATTGGCCGCCTCCCACGAGGCCTTGGCCGCCAGGTATTTCGCCATGTTCGCCTGGGCCCCGCAGGGCTGCCCGGCATCGTAGAGGCGGCAGGCTTCCCAGCGCATCAGATTGGCGGCCTCGACCTCGATGAAGCTTTCGGCGATCGGGAACTGCACGCCCTGGTTCTGGCCGATCGGCCGGCCGAAAACCTGCCGCTCCGAGGCATAGGCCGAAACCTTGTCGATGAACCAGTAGCCGTCGCCGATGCATTCGGCCGCAATCAGCACCCGTTCGGCATTCAGCCCGGTCAGGATGTAGCGGAAGCCCTGGCCCTCCTCGCCGATCAGGTTTTCGGCCGGGATCTCCAGCTCGTCGAAGAACAGCTCGTTGGTCTCGTGATTGACCATGTTGGCGATCGGCCGGACGGTGAGCCCGCGGCCGATCGCGTCGCGCAGATCGACGATGAAGATCGACAGCCCCTCGGATTTCTTCGCCACCTGATCAAGCGGCGTGGTCCGGGCCAGCAGGATCATCAGGTCGGAATGCTGAATGCGCGAGATCCAGACTTTCTGGCCGTTGATCACCCAGCGGTCGCCGCGCCGGACCGCGGTGGTCCGGATGCGGGTGGTGTCGGTGCCGGCCCCGGGCTCGGTGACGCCCATCGACTGCAGCCTGAGCTCGCCCGCCGCGATCGCCGGCAGATAGCGCCGGCGCTGATCTTCGGATCCATGCCGGACCAGGGTGGTCATGTTGTACATCTGGCCGTGGCAGGCCCCGGAATTGCCCCCCGAGCGGTTGATCTCTTCCATGATGACCGAGGCCTCGGCCAGGCCCAGCCCGGCGCCGCCATACTCTTCCGGGATCAGGGCCGCCATCCAGCCGGCGCGGGTCAGGGCCTCGACGAAGGCCTCGGGATAGGCGCGATCGGCATCCACCCTGCGGTGATATTCAGGCGGAAAACCGGCGCAGAGCGCCCGCACCGCCGCCCGGATGTCGGGATGGGCCTCGTCACCGACGGTCTGCATCCTCCGGAACCTCCCTGGACTTTTTCGTTATCCAGGCAGTCTACCCCGCAGCGGGCCGCGCGCGCAGGCCATCGATGATCGTCCGGACCATTTCCTCCGCCAGGCGGTCGCGCGCCCCCTCTCCGGCATCGGCTTCGGGGCGATACCAGAAGATCGACCATTGCAGCGCGCCCAGCATCATCTTGACCGCGATCGAGGGGGCGACCGGCCCCAGCAGCCCCGCCTCGGCCGCGCGCAGGGTCTGGGCCTTGAACAGGGCTTCGAAACGGTCGCGACTGGCGATCAGATCGTCCAGGGTGCGGCGCTGATCGGGGGTGGTCGCCCCGAAGCGATGGATCTGTACGCCCTGGGCAACCACGGTTTCGAAGGCATGGTGATCCATCATCGCCCGGGCATGGGCCAGCAGCATGGCGCGGAGCACCGCCAGCGCATCGCCGGCAGATGCCATGGCCGGCTCCACCGCCGCGAACAGCCGCCGCATGCCCTCGCGGTGGACGTCGAAGAACAGATCGGTCTTGGTGGCGTGGTAGTGGTAGATGAAACCCTTGGTGCAGCCCATCGACCGGGCGACGTCGTCGATGCTGGTGGCGTGATAGCCGGTGCGCATGAAGCAGTTGGCCGCCGCCTCCAGCAGTTCCATGCGACGGCTCGCCGCCTCGGCTTCGTCGATCCTGCGTCCGCGTCGTGCCACGCCGTCCTCCGCGCTCTTCCTCGCCGGGCATCCTAGGGCAAGCCGCCCCTGCGGACCAGAGCAGGGACCAGGGGCGGGCAGCGCTTGCCGAAATACATCCTACTTGGCAGTATGTTAATTAAATCGAGCCGGATCAACCGGTTCACGCCCAAGGGAAGGAAGGCTTGCCCATGACGCGCGTCCTGATCACCGGCGCCGGTGGTTTTCTTGGCCGGCGCCTGGCCGCGGCGATCGCCGCCGGCGCCCCGATTGCCGGGCCGGACGGCCGCACGGGGCCCGCCAGCCGGCTGGAGCTGGTGGATCTGAAGGCGCCTGAAGCGCCGGCAGGCGCGGTAATGCCGGTGACCTGCCTGGCGGCCGACCTCGCCGATCCGGCAGGGGCGGCGGCCCTGGGGGCACGGGGGGCCGAAGTGATCTTCCATCTGGCCGCCAGCCTGACGCTGGATGCCGAACGCGCGCCCGATGCCGCCTGGGCGGTGAATGTCGAAGCGCTGCGCCGGATGGCCGAGGCGGCGGAGGGCCGGCCGCGCCTGATCTTCACCAGCTCGATCGCGGTCTTCGGCGGCAGCCTGCCTGCCGAAACCGGCGACGACCTCCGGCCGCTGCCCGCCACCGGCTATGGCACCCACAAGGCGATTGCGGAACTGATGCTGGCCGATCTGTCGCGCCGCGGCCGCATCGACGGCCGCTCCCTGCGTCTGCCGATCGTGGTCACCCGCCCCGGCGCACCGACGCCCGCGGTTTCCGACCGGATCGCGGCGCTGATCCGCGAGCCTCTGGCCGGCCGCGACGCCGTCTCTCCGCTGCCGCCCGAGACCCCCGTGCCGCTCGCCTCGGCAGGGGCGGTGGTGGCGGGACTGCTGCGCCTGCAGGCGGTGGCGGAAGTCGATCTGCCGCCGGGCCGGGTGCTCAACCTGCCGGCCTTCACCACCACCATCGGTGCGCTTGCCGACCGGGTCAGGGCGGCAGGCGCCCGCGGCCGGGTCAGCTTTGCGCCGGAACCGGATCTCGTCCGCATCGTCGGCAGCTGGCCGCAACGCTTCGTCTCGGGCCGCGCGGGCCCGCTGGGCATCCGCGCGGATGCCGGCCTGGATGCCATCATTGCGGATCATCTGGCCCATGACGGGGGGAAGGTATGAGCAGGGGGAAGGCATGAGCGGGGCGACCATGCCGGCCCCTGAACGGCGGGGCGAGGAGGACGGCACCGGCTGTCCCGACATCTGCATCATCGGCGCCGGCTCGTCGGGCGTTGCGGTCGCCAAGGCGCTGAAGGAGCGCGGCATCGCCTTCGCCTGCTACGAAACCGGCTCCGATATCGGCGGAATGTGGCGCTATCGCAACGACAACGGCATGTCCTCGGCCTATGCGGCGCTGCATATCGACACCAGCCGGGACAATCTGGGCTATCCGGATTTCCCGATCCCGAAACACCTGCCCGATTTTCTCTCCCACGCCCAGTTCCTGGCCCATCTGGAGGCCTATGCCGACCATTTCGGCATCCGCCCCCTGATCACCTTCCGCACCTCGGTCACCCGGGTGATGCCGATGGAAGACGGGCGATGGCAGGTCTCGCTGTCCGACGGCCGCAGGATCGCCTATCGCCATGTCGTCGTCGCCAACGGCCATCTCTGGGATCCGCGCCTGCCGGAGTTCCCGGGAGAATTCGACGGCACGACGCTGCATGCCCATCACTACGGCACCAGCGATCCCTTCGAAGGGCGGCGCGTGCTGGTGGTGGGCCTCGGCAATTCGGCGGTCGACATCGCGGTCGACCTGTGCCGGCGGGCCGCCCATGTCGCGATCTCCACCCGCCGCGGCGCCTGGATCATGCCCAAATACCTGATGGGTGTGCCGGTCGACCGCTGGTCGGCGCTCCTCTCGCGCCGTCTGCATCTGCCGACCCGGCTGACCCGCATGATCATGGCCCGACTGATCCGGTTGGGGGTCGGCGATCAGCGGCGCTTCGGCCTGCCGCGTCCGGCCCATCCGATGTGGCGGGAACACGCGACGCTCAGCCAGGATCTGCTGCCGGCGATCGGCCATGGGCGGATCACGGTGCGCCCCGACATCGCCCGGCTGGACGGCGACGGCGTGGTCTTCACCGACGGTGACCGGGATCCCTTCGACGCGATCATCTACGCCACCGGCTACCGGACCAGTTTCCCCTTCCTCGATCCCGATCTCGCCCGGCAGGCCCTCGGCGACGAGAGCCGGCCGGCGCTCTATCGCCGCATCCTCTCCCCCGCCTGCCCCGGCCTCGCCTTCGCCGGGCTGGTGCAGCCGATCGGGCCGACAATTCCACTGGTCGAGATCCAGGCCCGCTGGCTCGCCAGCCTGCTGTCCGGTGCGATGGCCCCGGCAGGGCCCGAGGATCAGCGCCGCGAAATCGCCCGTCATCACGCCGTTCAGCGCCGTACCTGGCTCGACAGCCCGCGCTACGCGCTGGAGGTGGACTATAAAACCTATGCCCGACAGCTGAGGCGCGACATGGCCCGGGGGCAGGCCGGGATCTGACCCGGCTGTCGCCGGATTCCGTTCCGCCTGGCGATCCCCCGGGCAAAAAACCGGCACTACGGTCCGGAATGGCTGCCGAATTCAACCTGGGCGTGATAAATTCTCGACCCGCGGGCTGTCCGGTGCCCGGTGGTCCGGGAGCGGCAGGCCGATCCGGCCCGCCAGGATCGTATTGTGGTTGCCGAGCCGGATGGACTAGCCACAAGATCGCCCCCATCTGGGGAACGGGCGGCGCCTGGCGCCGGTCCGCATCCATTGTCGACCTGATACGGAAACCGGAGTCCGATGACCGCGACCTCGACCACTTTCGATCCCGCCGCCTATGGCATCGCGCCGGGTGCCGCCGGCGACATCGTCGCAACCCAGCCCGGCGGGCGGCACGAGACCGATATCGCCGTGATCGGGGCCGGCCCCGTCGGCCTGTTCTCGGTGTTCGAGGCCGGCATGCTGAAGCTGAAGACGCATGTCGTCGACGCCCTGCCGCATGTCGGCGGCCAGTGCAGCGCGATGTATCCGGAAAAGCCGATCTACGACATCCCCGGCTGGCCGAAGATCGAGGCGCAGGCCCTGATCGACCAGCTGGCCGCCCAGGCCGCCCCCTTCGACCCGGCCTGGCATCTGGGCCAGCAGGTCACGGACCTTTCCCGCGACGAGGCGTCGGGCGACTGGATCGTGGGCACCGACAAGGGCACGCAGATCCAGGCCAAGGCGGTGCTGATCGCCGCCGGCGTCGGCGCCTTCGGCCCCAACCGGCCGCCGCTCGCCGGCATCGAGGCCTATGAGGAGCACTCGGTCTTCTATCGTGTCGCCCGCAAGGAAGCCTTCCGCGGCAAGCGGGTGGTGATCGCGGGCGGTGGCGACAGCGCACTGGACTGGGCGATCGAACTTGCCGATATCGCCGCTGCGATCATGGTCATCCACCGCCGCCCGAAATTCCGCGGCGCGCCGGAAAGCGTGGCCAAGCTCCATGCCCTGGCGGCCCAGGGCAAGATCGAACTGGTCGTACCCTACCAGCTCCACGGCCTGGAGGGTGATCCGGAAACCGGCCGGCTGGATGCCGTAACGGTCGCCGATCTGGACGGCAATGTCCGCCGGCTGGAGGCCGACGTGCTGCTGCCCTTCTTCGGCCTGTCGATGAATCTGGGCCCGATCCTGACCTGGGGCCTGGCCCTGGACCAGAACCACATCACGGTCGAGCAGGCGACCATGTCGACCAGCCTGCCCGGCATCTTCGCCATCGGCGACATCGCCCGCTACCCGCACAAGCTGAAGCTGATCCTCTCGGGCTTCGCCGAGGCCGCCTCGGCCACCCATGCCGCCCGCGAGATCTGCCGCCCGGGCGAGGTGATGCATTTCGAATATTCCACCACCAAGGGCGTGCCGGGGGCATGACCGCCACCGCCCTCGTCATCCTGCTCCACGGGGTCGGCAGCAATGGCGCCGATCTGGAGCCACTCGGGCATTTCTGGCAGGGGGCGCTGCCGGGGGCGGTGTTCGTGTCGCCGGATGCGCCGCACCGTTTCGACCAGGCGCCGACCGGCTTTCAATGGTTCTCGATCGGGTCGATCACGGCCGCCGACCGGGCCGCCAGGATTGCCGCGGCGCGGGCGGATTTCGATGCGCTCGTCGACCGGATCGTGACCGGGCAGGGCTTTCGCGACCGGCTGGACCGGGTGGCGCTGGTCGGGTTCTCGCAGGGCTCGATGATGCTGCTGGACGGCATCGCCCGCGGCCGCTGGCCGGTGGCGGCGGGCGTCGCCTTTTCGGGGCGGCTCGGCACGGCCGATCCGCTGACGCCGGCGCATCTGACGCCGTTGCTGCTGATCCACGGCCTGGCCGATCCGGTGGTGCCGGCGGAAGAGAGCCGGCTGGCCGCCGAACGGCTGGCCGCGGCCGGGGTGGATGTCGAGGCGCGGTTCGAGCCCGGGCTCGGCCACACCATCTCCCAGGCCGGCGCCATGGAAGCGGGGCGGTTCCTGGCCGACAGGCTGGGCTTCGGATCCGCCTGACGGGATCAGGCGATCAGCGGCGCGGTCACCGCGCCCAGCGCCCGGACCAGATCGGCCGGTGCGAGCTTCGCCTGAAGCCCGCGCTGGCCGCCATTCACGAAGACATAAGGCTCGGCCATCGCCGCCGCCTCGACCGCGGTCGGTACCCGCTTCTTCTGACCGAAGGGGCTGATGCCGCCGACATGATAGCCGGTGATGCGCTCGGCATCGGTCGGGCGCATCATCACCGCCGCCTTGCCCCCGAAGGCCTGGGCGAGCTTTTTCATGCTCACCTCGTGATCCGACGGCACCACCACGCAGACCGCGCGGCCGTCGACCTCGGCCATCAGCGTTTTCAGCACCCGCCGCGGCGGCTCCCCGATCGCCTCGGCCGCCTGCAGGCCGATACGCTCGGCATCGGGATCATAGTCGTAGGTCAGCGTCTCGAAGGCGATGCCGGCCCGGGCGAGGGCCTGGGTGGCGCGGGTGGATGCCGTGGGTTTCCCGGATTTCGCCATGACGGGGCCGCCTTCCTGCACGAATGTGACGGCGGAGATATAGCACGGCCGGGCCGAAGCGGTCACAGATGCAGCGCCTGGATTTCGCGGCGCAGCCAGCAGATCCGGGGATCGCGGTCGCGGCGCGGATGCCAGGCCAGATGGATGGTGAACCCCGGCACGGTCACCGGCGGCTCGAAGATGTCTAGATCGCGGGCGCAGGCCATGGCCAGACGCTCGGGCGCCATCGCGATCAGATCGCTGCGGGCCAGCAGCGGCGGCAGTTGCAGGAAACTCGACACCGAGGCCGCGATCCGTCGGGTTCGCCCCAGAGCCGCCAGCGCCTCGTCGGTCACCCCGCGGAGCGCGCCGCCCACGGGGGAGACCAGGACATGCGGCAGGCGGCAGAATTCATCCAGGTCGAAGGGGCCGGTGCCGCGCGGATGGCCGCGCCGCTGCACCACGACGAAGCGTTCGTCGAACAGCCGGCTGCGGATCGCCCCCTGGGGCAGCAGCGGCTCCGAAGCGATCATCAGATCGGCGCGCCCCTCTTCCAGATCCTGACGGCTGCGCTGCGGATCGTGGGCCATCATGATCACCCGGGTATCGGGCACCATCCGGGTATCGGGCACCACCCGAGCATCGGAGGCCGGCCCGTCGCCGCGGCCTTCGAAGGCCGCAACCAGCCGGCCGGTCACCGCGGCGTGAATATAGTCGGTAGCGATCACCCGCACCGTCACCGGCCCGGCCATGGGATCGAAGGGCAGTTCCGCGGCAACCAGAGATTGAAGCTCGTCGAGCAGGCGATTGAGCGGCTGGCGCAGCGCCTCGGCGCGGCTGGTCGGCACCAATGTGCGGCCGGATCGGACCAGCAGCGGGTCGTCGAACAGGTCGCGCAGCCGGGCGAGCTGGGCCGAGAGTGCCGGCTGGCTGATCCCCAGCCGGCGGGCGGCGCGGGTGACGCTGCGTTCCGCCAGCAGCACATCCAGCGACAGCAGCAGGCCCAGATCATGCCGCGGCAGATCCATGCAGGTTATCCTTCCTATACGAAACATCGATTTGAATTATGCCAGGGCCGAAGGCAGCTTCAACGGCCGGAGCCATCCGATCTCCGCTCCCGGCATTCCATCGCAACCGCCCCGCCCCCCGCCTTCCCGGGCGCACAGGACCTCCGCATGCCCCCTCACACCCGCGCCACCCGCCGTCTTCCTGCCCTGCTGGCCCTGGCCGGCGGCTATTTCACCGTGGGTGTCGCCTCCATGTCGGTGATCGGTTTCGCCCAGCCGCTCACCGCCGACCTCAGCCTTCCCCCCTCGGCCGTGGGCGGGCTGGTCACGGCCTTCGCCATCACCTATGCGCTGGCCGCACCCGCCATGCAGATCCTGTTCGGCGATCGCGACCGGCGGCGGATGGTGATGACGGGGCTTGCGGGCGTGTGTCTGGGTGCCGTGCTCTGTGCTCTGGCGCAAAGCTACGGAATGCTGGTCGCCGGCCGCACGGTGATGGCGCTGGGGGCGGGTCTGGTCGGCCCGACCGTCTCGGCCACCGGTGCCATTCTGGTCGACGAGGATCGCCGGGCCTCGGCACTGGCCACCGTCTTCGGCGGCATGACCGCGGCGGTGGTGATCGGCGTGCCGATCTGCAGCATGGCCGGGATCGCGATCGGCTGGCGCGGCGTCACCTGGGGGATCGCGGCGATTGCGGTGCTGGTCGCCCTGGCGGTGCGCGCGACCGTGCCCGGGGGGCTGCGCGGCTCCCGCTCGGGTGCAAGAGTGCTGCTGCGCATGATGGTCGACCGGCGGATCGGCATGGCGCTGGTGGTGCCGCTGATGCAGATGTCCGGCATCTTCGTCACCTACGCCCTGCTCGCCCCCTGGATGACTGCCGTCGCCGAGGCCGGCGGCCGCGTCCTGCCCGAAACCGCGGTCCCCACCGCCATGTTCATCTACGGCGCCGGCGGGCTGATCGGCAATGCGCTGGGTGCCGTGCTGGAACGCCGCTTCGGCGCCGTCGGCACGCTGCGCATCACCCTCACCGCCCTGGGCCTGGGCTTCGCCGCGGCACTGGTGGTGCCGGGCGGGCTGGTTCCGCTCTATCTGCTGATGTCGGTCTGGGCGATCACCGCCATGTCGTTCATGGCCCCGCAGCAGAAGCGCCTGGTCGATCTGGCCGGCGATCGCGCCGGCCTCGCCCTCGCGCTCAATGCGTCCGCGCTCTATGCCGGCATGTCGCTGGGCTCGGGCGTGGGTGTGGCGGTGCATGGCGGGGCGGGGCCGCTGCTGCTGCCCGCCGCCTCGCTCGCCTTCGTGGTGGTCGCCATGCTCGCGCTCGAGATATCGCAGCGGCCGGCGCGGGCGTGACCGCGGCCAGGCAACCGACCGCCGATCAGATCACCCGCCCCTCCGCCGCCCAATAGGGCGCGCGCAGCTCGCGCTTCAGCACCTTGCCGAGCGCGTTGCGCGGAAATTCCGTGCGGAACTCCACCCCGACCAGGCGCTGGGTCTTGGCCAGCCGGTCATTCGCCCAGGCCTTAAGATCGGCCTCCGTGACCCGGGCGTCGTCGCGCGGGATCACCAGCGCCAGCGCCGCCTCGCCCCATTTTTCATGCGGCACGCCGATCACCGTCACGTCGAGCACGTCGGGATGGCCGCCCAGCACGGTCTCGACATCGGTCGGGAAGACGTTGAAGCCGCCCGAGACGATCATGTCCTTCTTGCGGTCGAGGATGTAGAGGAAGCCCGCCTCGTCCAGCCTGCCGATATCGCCGGTGCGGATAAAGCTGCGGCCGCGCTCGTCCCGCCAGATCGCGGCGGCGGTCGCCTCGGGCCGGCCGTGATAGCCGGCCATCATGCCGGCGCCATAACCGGCGATCTCGCCCGCCTCGCCTGCCGGCAACTCGCGCCCCTCGTCGTCGATGATCCGGACCTCGAAACCCAGCACCGGCGTGCCGACCGAGCTCAGCCGGGTCGCATGGAATTCGGGCTTCAGCATGGTCGCGAAGCCTTCGGTCAGGCCGTAAAGCTCGTAAAGCCCCGGCCCCATCCGCGCCAGCACCGCCTGCTTGGTGTCGGGCCTGAGGGGGGATCCGGCCGAGAGCATGGTCTTCAGGCTGGAGAGGTCTGCGCGATCCAGCGCCGGGCAGGCGAGGGTCAGGATATACTGGGTCGGCACCATGAAGGTGTGGGTGATCCGCTCCCGCGCCACCGTCTCAAGGAAAGCCGCCGGGTCGAATTGCGGCAGGATATGGAGCGTGCCGCCGGTGAACAGCACCGGCAGCACCATCAGCCAGGTGCCGTTGGAATAGAGTGCGGTGGTGGTCAGCGCCCGCGAGGTCTGGTCGAACCGCATCTCGATCGCGTTCGAGAACGACCAGTGCTGCCGCGCCCGGTGGGTCTGCACGATGCCCTTGGGCAGGCCCGTGGTGCCCGAGCTGTAGATGATGTTGAACGGGTCATCCAGGGCATAGCGCACGGGCGGCTGGGTCACCGGCGCCTCCCCCAGAAACGCGTCGTAAGCGGTCCAGCCCGGCTGTTCGGGGCCCAGCACCACGAAGCGGTCCGGCGCCACCCGGTCGAGCCTCTCCCTGACCGGCGCGATCCGGTCGATCAGCCCGGGGGCGACAATCAGGGTGGTCGCCCCGGAATCGGTGATCAGATGGGCCAGCTGGTCGGGCGTCAGCATGGCCGACAGCGGCACCAGACAGGCCCGCGCCTTGACCACGCCGAACATCACCGGGATGGTCATGACCTCGTTGCCGAGCAGCACGGCGACCTTGTCGTCGCGACCGAGCCCGCGGGCATGGAGGGCATTGGCCAGCCGGTTCATCGCCTGGTCAAAATCGCGCCAGCTGAGCCGGTCTGCACCACAGACGATGGCGTCCTTCCGGGGGAAATGGCGGGCATGAACCGCCCAGATCTCGGGCAGATAGACATGGATGTCGTCGGGCCGGTCCAGGGCACCCTCGCTCTCCCCGGATCCCGTCCGGTCAGAGAGGGCCGGCTGCGTCACCACGGTCATCTCCTGCGTGTCCTCCGTCTGGCTCTTCCCGCCGGGCTGACCCGGGCGGGCGGCAATTAAACAAACCATTGTTTGGTTCATTCCATCGACTCTGGCCTGCATCTTCCCGCCTGTCCAGGCCGAAAGCAGCCCGGCCTTAAAACTACCAAACACTTGTTTTTCTAATGCCGGAAGCTCTGCTAAGCTCACCCGCAAACGAGCCCGGCCACGAGCCGGACCAGAGGGAGGGAGACGACGATGGAACGGGTGAAGCGGGGTGTGCTCGGCACGGCGCTGGCGGCCGGCCTGATCTGCGGCACGGCCGGCATGGCGGCAGCGGCAGAGATCAGCGGCGAGGTGGTGCGGATCGGGGTGATGAACGATCAGTCGGGCGCCTATGCCGATACCTCGGGCCCCGGCTCGGCCGCGGCTGCCCGGCTGGCGATCGAGGATTTCGGCGGCACGGTGCTCGGCAAGCCGATCGAGGTCGTCTCGGCCGACCATCAGAACAAGCCGGATATCGGCGCCGGCACCGCGCGGCGCTGGTATGATCAGGACGGCGTCGACGGCATCTTCGACATCGCCAATTCGGCGGTCTCGCTGGCCGTGCAGGAACTGGCCAAAAGCGACGGGCGGCTGGTTGTCCATGTCGGCTCGGCCAATGACCGGATCTATGGC
This sequence comes from Tistrella mobilis, assembly GCF_039634785.1. Classification (NCBI taxonomy): domain Bacteria; kingdom Pseudomonadati; phylum Pseudomonadota; class Alphaproteobacteria; order Geminicoccales; family Geminicoccaceae; genus Tistrella; species Tistrella mobilis. Next base: position 219,160 of record NZ_JBBIAB010000007.1, read on the forward strand.
CAGGATTGTGCCGCAACCGGCTTCCTCTGGCTCTACGACACCTTCTCGATCGCCCAGGCGATCGGCAAGGCCGTGGTCGCCCAGGGCGGAGACAGCTGGTACTACATCTCGGCCGATTACGCTTTCGCCAAGGCGATGGAAGGGGCACTGACCCCGGTGGTGGAAGCGGCCGGGGGCAAGGTTCTGGGGGCCGTGCGCCACCCCATCGGCACCACCGACTATTCCTCGTATGTGCTGCAGGCCCAGGCCTCGGGTGCCAAAATCGTGGCGCTCGCCAATGCCGGCGTCGATACCATCAACACCATCAAACAGGCCTCGGAATTCGGCCTCACCCAGGGCGGGCAGAAGCTGGCGGCGACGGTGTTCTATCTGCACACCGTCCACGGGCTGGGGCTGGAGGTCGCCCAGGGGCTGCAGGTGGTGACCGGCTTCTACTGGGACATGGATGACGCCACCCGCGCCTTCGCGAAACGTTTCGAGGCCGCAACCGGCGGCAACATGCCGTCCCAGATCCATGCCGGCACCTATTCGGCGGTGCTGCATTATCTGAAGGCGGTGGAGGCCGCCGGCACCGACGAGCCGCGGGCAGTGGCGGCGAAGATGCGCGAGATCCGGGTGAATGATTTCTTCACCAGGGATGCCGAGGTCCGCAGGGACGGCCGGCTGATGCGCGACTACCACCTGGTGGAGGTGAAGAGCCCCGCCGCGTCGACGGGTCCCTGGGACTATTACAAAGTGCTCGACCGGGTGCCGGCGGCCGATGTCATCCGGCCGATGGATCCGGCGCTCTGCCCGATCCTGAACTGAGACATCCGCGGCCGGCCCGACCCGGCCGGCCGCGACAATCTCGGGCTCAACCGCCGAAGCGGCCGCGGTGAACGAAGGCGTCGCGGGGCTGGCGCTCCCGCGCCGAAATTTCCCGGCCGCGCAGATCTTCGGGCAGCTCGGCGGCATCGCCGATCGGGCCGATCGCAATCATCGCCACCGGCTGCACGTCTTCCGGCAGGCCCAGCGTGCCGGTGGCCACCCCGGCATCGAAACCGGCCATCTGGTGCAGCCACAGCCCCTCGGCGGTGGCCTGCACCGTCATCATGCCGACGGCCAGGCCCAGATCATAGAGTGCCGTGCCGATCGGCTTGCCGTCGGGACGAAGCGTGCGGGCCGCGGCCAGCACCAGCACCGGTGCCCGGGGTGCCCAGCGCCGGTTGCCCGGCAGCAGGCAGTTGGCCAGACGTTCGAAGCCCTCCGGATCCTCGGACCGGCTGGCGGCCACGAACAGCCAGGGCTGCTGATTATTGGCCGAGGGTGCCCAGCGCGCCGCTTCGAAGACCGGCGCCAGATCGTCGAGGGACAGATCGACATCGGCAAAGGCTCGCGGGCTCCAGCGTGCCGAAAGCAGCGGCAGGATCTCCGGCTCCGCCGCGGCGCGCTTGATCGCCGCCAGATCGGGCGCCCAGTCTTCGGGCGCATGCCCGTTCCAGCCATAGGGGGCCAGATCCTCGCCGGTCAGGGCTTCGCTCATGCTCCGTCTCCGCTGATTTTATTCCGCGTGGCAGTCATATATTCCGCAAGGCGGACATGGCCGATTTTTCGGCCACACCGCCCTGTCGCCTCCTTATATTCGACGGCAGGAGACGCTCCACAAGACCCGCGACAAGGCCCGAACACCGATGAGCCATATGGAAACCTCGCCCAAAGCCGCCGCCGCCTTCGACTGGTCCGACCCGCTGCTGTTCGACGACCAGCTGACCGAAGACGAGCGGATGATCCGCGATTCAGCCCGTGACTTCGCCCGCGACCGGCTGCTGACCCGGGTGATCGACGGCACCCGGCGTGAGCATTTCGACCGCGAGATCATGAACGAGATGGGTGCGCTGGGCCTGCTGGGCCCCACCCTGCCCGAGGAATACGGCTGCCCGGGCGTCTCGCATGTCGCCTATGGCCTGATCTCCCGCGAGGTGGAGCGGGTCGACAGCGGCTACCGCTCGGCGATGAGCGTGCAGTCGTCGCTGGTCATGCACCCGATCTACGCCTATGGCTCGGAAGAGCAGCGCCGGAAATACCTGCCGAAACTCGCCACCGGCGAGATGATCGGCTGCTTCGGCCTGACCGAACCCGATCACGGCTCGGATCCGGGCGGCATGAAGACCCGGGCCACCAGGGTGGATGGCGGCTGGCGGCTGAACGGCGCCAAGATGTGGATCACCAATTCGCCGATCGCCGATATCGCGGTGGTCTGGGCCAAGACCGATGACGACGTGATCCGCGGCTTCGTGGTCGAGCGGGGCATGGACGGGTTCTCGACGCCCAAGATCCAGGGCAAGATGTCGCTCCGCGCCTCGATCACCGGCGAAATCGTGCTCGACGACGTCTTCGTGCCCGAGGAAAACCTGCTGCCGAACGTGAAGGGGCTGAAGGGCCCGTTCGGCTGCCTGAACAAGGCCCGCTACGGCATCGCCTGGGGGGCGATGGGCGCGGCCGAGTTCTGCTGGCATCAGGCCCGGCAGTATGTGATCGACCGCAAGCAGTTCGGCCGGCCGCTGGCCGCCAACCAGCTGATCCAGAAGAAGCTGGCCGACATGCAGACCGAGATCACGCTGGGCCTGCAGGGCGTGCTGCGCCTGGGCCGGCTGATGGACGAGGGCCGGGCGGCGCCCGAGGCGATCTCGCTGTTCAAGCGCAACAATGTCGGCAAGGCGCTCGACATCGCCCGCCTTGCCCGCGACATGCATGGCGGCAACGGCATCTCGGACGAATTCCACGTCATCCGGCACCTCGTGAACCTGGAAACCGTGAACACCTACGAGGGCACCCACGACATCCATGCCCTGATCCTGGGCCGCGCCCAGACCGGCATTCAGGCCTTCTTCTGATCGGCCTTCTTCCGATCAGGCGGCCCGATCGTCGATCTGCCGGTCCGGCAGGTCGACGATCACCATCGTACCGCCCAGGCGGCCGGTTTCGACCCGGATCCGGCCGCCCATCAGCGTGACCAGCCGGCGGACGATGGCAAGGCCCAGCCCTGCCCCGCCATGGTTGCGCGACAGAACCCCGCCGCCGGTCTCGAAGGGCCGGCCGATGTCGCGGGCCAGCGCATCGGGCATGCCGGGACCGTCATCCTCCACCCGGATCACCACCCCGGCCGTGCCCGGCATCGCCTCGATGCAGACCTGCCCCCGGGGCCGCGCGAACTTGATCGCGTTCGACGCCAGATTGGCGATGATCCGCACCATCACCGTGGCATCGCCGGCAAGCGCCGCATCGGGGGCGATCGCCACCTTGACCGTGACATCGGGCCGGCCCTCGGCCGCTGCCGCCCGATCCAACCCCTGGCGCACGATCTGGCCCAGATCCACCGCCTCGGACGCCAGCAGCGACGGATCGTCGAGGCGGGTGAGATCCAGGATGTCGTCGACGATGGCGAGCAGCCGCCGCCCGGCCTGATGGATGGCGGTGACATAGTCGCGCTGGCGCTGCGGCAAGGGCCCGTGCAGCCCTTCGATCAGCAGTTCGGCAAAGCCGATCACGGCGTTGAGCGGCGTGCGCAGCTCGTGATTCATATGGGCGAGGAAGGCGGATTTGGCCGCACTCGCGGTCTCGGCGGCGGCGAGCGCCCGGGTCAGACGGCGCTCCGCCTCGACCAGCGGGGTGACATCGGCGAACTGGGTGATGCAATGGGCGGGATTGCCGTCGGCATCGCGGATCACGGCGCCGGCCACCCGGAACCAGACGACATGGCCTTCGGCATGAATATAGCGGCGCATGCCGTCGAGCGGCCGGCCGTCGACCCGGGCGGCGGCCAGCCAGCGTTCCGCGGCCGCCAGGTCGTCGGGATGGATCAGGCTGCGGAAATCCGCCCCGGCCAGGGCTGCCGCCTCGCGGCCCAGGCTGCGCGCCAGCGCCAGATTGACCCGCAGCATCCGCCCGTCGAGCCCGACCACGGCCTGACCGACGCCGGTGCTTTCGAAAGACAGCCTCAGGCTTTCTTCCGCCAGCCGCCGGTCCGACAGGTCACGGATCGTGCCGATATAAAGCCGGACATCGTCGCTGCGGGTCAGCATGCTGACGACCAGATCGATCGGCACCGGCGTGCCGTCGCGGCGGCGGCCGGTCAATTGCCGGCCCCGGCCGATGATCCGCTGGCGAATGTCGGGATCGGCCGTGCGCAGATGGCGGTCATGGCCCGCCGCCTCTTCGGGCCGCATCAGCAGATTGACGCTTTGCCCGACCAGCTCGGCCGGGCTGTAGCCGAAAATCAGTTCGGTGGCACGGTTGGCGAACTGCACGATGCCGTGATCATCGATCACCACGATCGCATCATGCGTGGCATCCACGATATCCGCGAACAGCGCCGGATCGTGGGAGATGGCAGGTCCGGTCTGCATGGCAGGGGCAGGTTTCCGCAAAGCAGCAAGTCGGAGATGCCGCAATCTACGGAGGCGCGGGCCTTGCGTCTATGCACCGGAAACGGGGACCACCTGCCCGATCCATGCAAGCCCGAACCCGGCCCTTCTGTGCGCTTCGTCACATTCCGGGGCTGAGATTGAGCCAGATCGAGGCATTGAGCGCGGTGGCAAAGGCACCCCAGGCGAGATAGGGCAGCATAAGCAGCCCCGCCACACGATCATGACGGCCGAAGGCGATCGCGGTCGCAGTGACGGCCACCAGCAGCACCACGATGTCGACCAGCGCCAGGCCGACCTGATGCAGGCCGAAGAACAGGACCGACCAGGCGAGGTTGAGCGCCAGCTGCACGAGATGCAGGCCAAGGGCCCCCCGTGCCCCGGCAATGCCGGCCTTGCGCCAGACCCGCCAGGCCGCCACCGCCATCAGGATATAGAGCGTGGTCCAGACCGGCGCGAAAACCCAGTCGGGCGGGGTGAAACCGGGCTTGGGCAGGGTGCGGTACCAGCCGTCGATTTCGGGCGTGGTGACCGCACCGCCAAGCCCCGAGACCACGGCAGAGACCACGAGGAACCCCAGCAGGGCCAGCAGCGACCGCCCTGAGAAGACGGGGGGACGGGCGGTGCGGCGAAGACCGGCAGAAGGGGTGGGGCCGGCAGAAGGGGTGGGGCCGGCAGAAGGGGTGGGGCCGGCAGAAGGGGAGGTCATGGGTAAGCATCCTGATGGTTCCGAGGGGGAGACGCCGGCCGGGCGATCAAGGGGAGAGCCGCGCCCGCACCGCGGCGGTTCCGTCCGGCAGCACTTCGACCACGACGATCTCTCCCGATGCCGGGAAGATGCCGGTGACGGCGGTGATGTTGACCTGGTGGCTGACCATGATCAGCGGCGGATCGCCGGCCTTGCGCTCGGCGATCCGGGCCAGGATGTCGCGCCGTGCCGCATCTTCGCGGCTGCGGTCGCGGAAAAAACTGTCGAGCGGCGGAAACGGATCCACCTCGCCCAGATCCAGTTCGCGGGCGGTGTCGGTCGCCCGGCACCAGCGGCTGGTGAGCACGAGGGCATCGGCCAGCCCCGCTGCCCGAAGCAGACGACCGGTCTCGCGCGCCTCGGCACGCCCCGCCTCGGACAGGTTGCGCTGGGTGGTGCAATCGTCCAGGCGGAAATGGTCGGGGTCGCCGGTGCCCGGGGCCGTGGCATGGCGCATCAGCGCGGCATGGCGGGGGAGATCCAGAAGCTCGACCACGCGGCCCTTCTCTTCCGCCTGGGCCGGACGCAGAACGGCCGCGACCAGGATCAGGGCCAGGGAATACAGACGGAAGACGCCAGGCGCATGCATGGGGAAGCCTCCGGCAAGGGGTACGACGCCTGTCGTTTTACGCATGCCGGCCGGCCATGGATCAGGCGACCTGCCCCACCCGCTGCCGGTCCGGCAGATCGACGACGACAGTGGTGCCGCTGCCGCTACTGGTATCGACCGAGATCATGCCACCCATCAGCATCACCAGCCGGCGCACGATGGCGAGGCCCAGCCCGGCGCCGCCGTGGTTGCGCGACAGAACCCCGCCGCCGGTCTCGAACGGCCGGCCGACATCCGCGGCGAGCCCGGCCGGCATGCCGGGCCCTTCGTCCCGAACCCGGATGATCACCCCATGACCGGCATCGCCGTCATAGCGACTGGCTTCGATGGCGACCCGCCCGCCGGGGCTTGAGAACTTGATCGCATTGGAGGCGAGATTGGCGATGATCCGGACCGTCGCCGCGGAATCGCCCGACAGGGTCACGCCCTGATCGATGGTGACGGTGACCACCACATCCGCCCGCCCCTCGGCCACGGCCGCCCGTTCCAGGCCCTTGCGCACCACCCCGCTCACATCGACGTCCTGGGTCTCCAGCATCGACGGATCGTCCAGCCGGGTGAGGTCGAGGATGTCGTCCACGATCGCGAGCAGCCGGCAGCCCGCCTGATGGATGGCATCCACATAGTCGCGCTGCCGGGGCGGCAGCGCCCCGTGCAGGCCCGCGATCAGCAGTTCGGCAAAGCCGATCACCGCATTCAGTGGCGTGCGCAGCTCGTGGTTCATATGGGCGAGGAAGGCCGTCTTGGCCGCACTCGCGGTCTCGGCCGCGGCCAGTGCCATGGTCAGCCGGTGCTCGGCTTCGACCAGGGGCGTCACGTCGGCGAATTGAACGATGCAATGCGCGTGGTGGCCCTTGCCGTCGCGGATGACGGCACCCGCGACCCGGAACCAGACCTTGCGGCCATCGACGTGACGACACAGCCGCATGCCGTCCCGCAATCGCCCGCCCGCGCGGATGGCCGCAAGCCATTCATGCGCGGCGTCGACATCATCGGGATGCAGGATCGCGCGGATATCGCCGCCGATCAGCCGCCCCTGTTCATAGCCAAGACTTCTGGCCAGTGCTCCGTTCACCCGAAGCAGGCGCCCGTCGGGAGACATCATCGCCTGTCCGACGCCGCTGCTCTCGAAACCGAGACGCAGGCTTTCCTCGGCAAGTTTCCGGTCCGAGAGGTCGCGGATTGTGCCGATATAGAACCGGGTCCCGCCCGGCCGCGGCAGCATGCTGACCACCAGATCGATCGGCACCAGAGACCCGTCGCGCCGACGGCCGAGCAGCTGGCGGCCGCGGCCGACGATCCGGCGGCGCAGATCGCTGTCGGCAGCGGCCAGATAGCCGTCATGGGCCTCGGCTTCCTCTGACCGCATCAGCAGGCTGACATTCCTGCCGACCAGCTCGTCCGGCGTATAGCCGAAGATCAACTCCGTCGCCCGGTTGACAAGCCTGATGGTCCCGCGCTCGTCGATGACCACGATCGCATCATGGGTGGCATCGACAATATCGGCAAACAGGCCCGGATCTTCTGGCAGTGTCGGGTCCGTCTTCATGCGCAGGCATGTCCCACCGTGGTGGCGAAAACGCCGGACGCATTCAGACTAGGCTAATCATCTGCACTTGTCGACCATGAGGCGACTAAATAGCTGGAGTATGCATCCCCTGCTGGTATCGGCTTTCAGATGCCCGCAGAGATGCGGATCCAGGTCGCCCAGGCCATCAACAGACCGAAGACCATGATCATGCCCGGCGCCAGAAAGCCCAGGCCACGATCCAGCAGACGGGCGGTGCGCGACCCGCCGCCGGCAGCCAGGGCCACGAGAGACCGCCGGACCCCGACCACGCCCAGACCGATCAGCACGACGGTGATGGCCGAGCCCAGGCTCATCGCCACGACGCCCGTGACCCCCAGCAGGAAGGCGCCCTGGCTCATCGAAAACAGCAGCAGCAGGATCGCCCCGGAACAGGGACGGATGCCGGCCGCGACGATCATGCCCCAGAAGGCATCGGGGTGGCGCCGGGCCGGTGGGGCGTGGTGGCCGTGATCGTGGTGATCATGATGATGATCGTGGCCGCAGGCATGGCACCCGGAAGACTGGTCGTGCCCATGGTCGTGATGGCCATGGTCGTGGTGCCCGTGATCGTGGTGCCCGTGATCATGGCCGCAGGCGGCGCGACCGCGCAGCAGGTTCACGATCATCCAGCCGCCCATCGTCGCGATCAGGGCATAGCTCGCCAGTTCCAGCGCCAGCGGATCGGTCATCCGTCCCAACCCCTGCCGCCCCAGAATCAGGGCAAGGCCGCCGATCACCAGAATGGCCACCGCCCCCTGCATCAGGCTGATGGCGACGCCCATCACCATGCTGGTTCGTGCATCGGCTGGCCGGCCGGCCAGATAGCCCGCCACCGCCACCTTGCCATGACCGGGGCCGGCCGCGTGCAGCAGACCATAGACGAAGGCGAGGCCGATCACGGTCAGGGCGGGCAGGATGGTGCCCTCGCGCACCGCCTCGCCCAGCCGGCCCGAGATCAGCGCATTGAGTTCGCCCTGCCAGGTGATGATCTGCATCAGCACCGGGCCCAGAATGCCGGCCCCGACCGCCGCCTCGGTCACCGGTGCCGGCGGCGGGGTCGCCCCGCCGCCGCGCCCCAGATAGCTGGAGGCCAGGGCCAGAGTCGGCAGGAAGGCCGGCAGCAGGGTCGCGACACAGGCGAGCACCGCCGCCCGGATCCTCTGCATCCGGTCAGCGCGCAGGGCAGACGACATCGATCACCTCGGGGTTCACATAGCCGAAATAGATGGGATTGAGCGTGTCCTCACGCGCGACCGGGCGGCAGAGGTCGAGCGGCGGCGCGTTGAGGTGCAGCGACCCGGCCGGCAGGTCGAAGGCGATGTAGTATTCCGGATCATAGACCCCGAGGGTGATGCGGTGCTTTCGCGGGTCGACCGGCTCTTTCAGGCGGGCGCGGAACGTCATGGTCACGACCTTGTCGCCGATCGCGGCGGCCATGCCGTCGACCCCGGCCAGATCGACGAAAGAGGCATCGACCTGGACATGGGTGAAATAGCCGTATTCCGACATGTTCTTCAGCAGTTCGGCCGTCAGGGCCGCCTGTTCGGCAGCATCGTAGCGGCCGTCGGCATTCCTGTCGAAATCCTGGATCAGAACTGCGCTCAGCATCGGGTCGAAGGTCCAGCTCAGCTGGATCGCCGTCACCTTGTCGTCGACCGTCTCGGGCGTCGCCTCGGCCGTGACCCAGACATGCGGGTGTGCGCGGGCCGCAGACGGCCGAAGCAGGGGCACAAGCGCGGCCGCGACCGCAGCGATGAAAAGAGCGGTGCGGAAACGCGTCCGGATCATGGGCGGTCCGAGCCTCGGTTTCGGGATGGGCAGACCGACGGTACCGCCGCTGCCCGCCTGCTTGCAACCGGCCACGGCATGCCGGGCGGCACGAGCGTGTCACATGGACATCGTCTTTCCGGATGACGAGAGGCCGACATGCAAATTTTATGAAATTCTGCGCCTCCCTCCGTCCGAAAGCATTGGTTAATATGCAGGCCGCATGCTTGACCCGTGGATCGCCCGACGGACGATCCGGGGGAGGACCGCCCGACAGAATGGCGGCCGCAGGCAACAGCTTCCGGGCCGGAAGCGGGCCATACAGGAACGGAACGAGCCGCGTGACGGATGGGATGATGACGCTCCACGAGGATGCCGCCTCCAGCGGCGGGCATCCGCCTCGTCCTGAACGGACGTCGGACGTTCTGAAGCGGCTGATCCGGGACTGGCCCGGTGAGCGTATCAGCCTGCACGATCTGACCACGGTGATGGGCGATCGCGCCTTCGCCGCCCTCATCCTGCTCTTCGCCCTGCCCAACTGTCTGCCGCTGGGCATTCCCGGCCTCTCGGCCGTGCTGGGCGCGCCGATCGTTCCCTTCGCCATCGGCCTGATGCTCGGCCAGCGCAGCCCCTGGCTGCCCGCCTTCCTGGCCCGCCGGTCGTTCCGCAAGACCGACTTCATGATGGTCTTCAACAAGGCCCTGCCCTGGCTCGAAAAGGTGGAGCGCCTGCTGAAGCCGCGTTGCGCCTGGGTGATCGAGGGCAAGGCCGAACGGCTGCTCGGCGTGATCCTGGTGATCCTGTCGATCGTGCTGGTGCTGCCCATCCCTTTCGGCAACAACCCACCGGCCATCGCAATCTCGGTGATCGCCCTCGGCCTCATCGAGCGTGACGGGCTGACGGTGCTGATCGGCTATATGCTGGGCCTGATCAGCTGCGCCGTCGCCGCCGCCGTCGTGGTCGCCCTGTTCAAGGCACTGGTCTACGCCCTGGTGCACTTCCTGACCTGAGCCGCAGGGCTCAGCGCCGGCGCAGCGTGAGCGCCGCCGCGATCGCCCCCAGGAACAGCGCCACGGCGCCCGCGATGAACAGCGGCCGGTGCTCGCCGGACACCGCATACCATTCCGTCATCGCAAAGCCCGACAGGCTCTGCGCCACCGCGAAGCTCACGGTCATCGCCGCCCAGGCCTGGCGCTGGCGATGCGGGCTCGCGATCTCGGTGATCCGCCCGGCGACCATCGTTCCCATGCCCGGCGTCAGCAACCCGACCACCGCGGCACTCGCCGCCAATGCCCAGGGGGCGGTGGTGAAGGCGGCAAGGCCGATGGCGGTGCCCTTGATGACCAGCCCTCCCACCAGGGTGCGCCCGAAGCCGATCCGCTCGGCGACCAGCCCGACGGTGATCGGCCCGAAGGCGGCACCCAGGCCGAACAGGCTCCAGGACGCGCCGGCGGCCGCAAGGCCGAGACCCAGGGTACGGGCGACGTAATCCGCCCAGAACAGGGTATGGGGCACGAAGCCGAAGGCATCCAGGGCATAGGCAAGGCCGATCAGGGCCAGGGCCGCACCGGTGGCGGCCGGCGGCACGCCCAGATGGCCGCCCCCGACCGCCGGCCCCGTGGCCTCGCGCGGCCAGCCGTTCCAGCCGACAACGCCCAGCACCAGGGCGAAGACGGTGAGCATGGCCCAGGCCTCGACCACGCCGAAACCGGCCGCGATCGGCACCAGCTGGCCCGAGACCACCACACCCAGTCCCACACCCGTGAAGACCAGCCCGGCCACCCGGCCGCGCCGCCGGATCGGTGTCGCCGACAGCGCCGCCGGCACCGCGACGATCATCAGGATGGCACCGGTGATGCCGCCGGTCGCGCGCCAGACCGCCAGCCAGCCATAGCCCAGATGCACGGCCGAGGCCGCGAAAGAAATCACGGTCAGGGCGATCGCGATCCGGATCAGCATGGCGACCGGCACCCGGCGGGCCAGCGGTGCCGCCGCCAGGGCCCCGGCCAGATAACCGCCCAGATTGACCGCCCCCAGGCTGGCCGCCGCCGCGCCGTCATACCAGCCGCCCTCGACCAGGGCCGGGATCATCGGTGTATAGGCGAAGCGGGCAAGCCCCAGGCCGATCAGCACCGAGGCGAAGGCCGCCGCGGCCGCCCGCCAGGGGATCCGGTCCTCGTCCGGCGTTGCAGGGTCGCGCGCGCTCATGATCCGGCCTCCCACACCCAGGCGCGCCGGTGCACTGCCGCGCGCGCGTTTCATTGGGCGGATTATGACCGGCGCCGGGGGGCCGCTGTCGAGCCCGCGATGCGGCCCGGCCCGCATGGCTGCCATGCGGGGGCACCGCCGATCATGTTGCAACGCACCGTCATTGGGCGTAGCCTGTCCGAAAGGCGGGCGATGTCCGTCATGTGATTGTGAGCAGGGCAGCTCCCGTCGGCATTTCGTGCCGGCCGGGGGCTTTTTTTATGTGCAGGGCCATGGGCAAGAGATCGATACCGGATAGCTGGCGCGTGGGCGTGCTGTTCTCCGACACCGGCGTCACCGCCGCGGTGGAACGCACCCAGCGCCATGGCACGCTGCTCGCGATCGAAGAGATCAATGCCGCGGGCGGCATTGCGGGCCGGCAGATCGAGCCGGTGGTCCTGGACCCGGCCTCGACGCCCCGGCTCTATCGCGATCAGGCGGAACATCTGCTGGATGTGGAGCGGGTGCCGGTGATCTTCGGCTGCTACATGTCCAGCACCCGCAAGGCCGTGCTGCCGGTGGTCGAGGCACGCAAGGCGCTGCTGTTCTACCCCACCCTCTACGAGGGCTTCGAATATTCCCGCAGCTGCATCTATACCGGCGCCTGCCCCAACCAGAACTCGGTCCAGCTGGTGAATTATCTGACCGCCCATTACGGCAAGCGGCTGTTCATCGTGGGCTCGAACTACGTCTACCCTTACGAATCCAACCGGATCATCGCCGATCTCTATCTGCAATCCGGCGGCACCGTGCTGCACGAGATGTATGTGCCGCTGGCGGTGGACGAAATCGACATGGACGAGGTCATCGCCCAGATCCGGCGCACGCGGCCGGACGTGATCTATTCGACCGTCGTCGGCGACGGCATCGCCCGGTTCTACGAAGCCTATCGTGCCGCCGGTTTCGACCCGGCCACCATGCCCATCGCCAGCCAGTCGACCAGCGAGGCCGAAATCGCCCAGATGAGCCCGGGCATCGCCGAGGGCCATATCGGCGTCTCGCCCTATTTCGCCGCGATCGACACCCCGGCCAACCACAGGTTCGTGGCGGCCTTCCGGCGCCGCTTCGGCGCCGATGCGGTGATTGCGGCGGCGGCCGAAGCGGCGTATTTCCAGGTCCATCTCTATGCAGCCGCCCTCGCCCGGGCCGAAAGCGACCGGGCGCAGGATCTGCTGCCCCAGCTCTACGAGGTCGAGGTGGACGCCCCGCAGGGCCGGATCCGGATCGAGCGCGACAACAACCACACCCATCTCTGGCCCAAGGTCGGCCGGGTGACGGCGGCGGGTCAGTTCGATCTGGTCTATGACCCGAAGACCCGGGTCAGACCCGATCCGTACATGCTGGAATATCGTCTCGACGCCCCGGCGGCCGATGGCCTGCCGGTGGCAGGCCTCTGACCCTCCTTCACGGGAGCGCCCCCACGTGTCGGTCGCCCTGCTGCGTGATCTTCTCGGCCTCAAGGTTCTGGTGGTCCATCCGCCGGACGAGGAGGGCGCCTTCCTGGTCGATCATCTCCGCCGCATCGGCTGCATGGTCACCACGCTCTGGCCGGTGCCGGCGGAATTGCCGGCCAATGCCGAAGTGGTGCTGCTGACCATCGCGGTCGAGTACCGGGCCGGGATCGAGCGCCTGCTGAAATCCCTGGGGCCGGTGCCGCCGACGATCATCGCCATCGTCGGCTACGAGGATCCGGGCACGCTCCAGATCGTGCTGGAGAGCGGTGCCTTCGCGGTGCTGGAAAAGCCGCTCAAACCCTTCGGCCTGCTCACCAACCTCGCCATCGCCCGCAGCCTGTGGCTGGAACGCCAGCGGCTGCTGAAGGAGGCGCGCAAGCTGCGCCGCAAGATGGTCGGCGAACAGACGCTCGCCCGCGCCAAGGCGATCCTGATGGCATCGAAGAGCCTGAGCGAGAACGAGGCGCACCAGTTCATCCGTCGCCAGGCCATGGCGCGCCGGGTGCCGATGGAAGAGATCGCGGCCGCGATCGTGAAGACCGAGGACCTCTTGACCCTGCCCCGCAAAGCTGATTAACATTCGCGCATGCTCAAGATCTGAGCAGCAGTCGGCGTCCTCTGAAATCGGGTCACCCGGTATAAATTCAGGCCACGCCGTGCTGCCGCCGGAAGAACGGGGATGTTCGACCGGCACGTGGCAAGGATGCCTCGCAACCCCGCCTTCCGGGGTCTGCGAGGTTTTTTTATGCCCATGCCGACAGGGCTGTCGGCACTCACCCTCGACCAGAAAACGAGGCAGAACCCACTGCGTTCTACTTGAGCGCAGAACGGGAGAAAGATGCCTCATGCTCTGTCCGACAGGCGTGAAATCCCTCCACCGACGGCCTTCCTCCCCCCGGATGCCGACCGGACACCCCGGTCTTCCGGCCCCCTTCCACGACCGCCCGCCTTCCACGACTGCTTCGAAGACTGCGCCGACCTGCGCCACGCGCGCCAAACATCACGGGCGAAAACGCCCGAGGCTTCACCTCATCGTCATCGGGAGACCGACCCCATGAGCATCACCCGACGCTCGCTGCTGAAATCCTCCGCTGCCGCCTCACTTGCCGCCGTGGCCGCCCCCTCGCTGATCGGCCGGGCGCTTGCCGCCGACACGATCAAGGTCGGCGCGCTCTATTCCCAGACCGGTGGTCTCTCGATCGTCGAGAAGATGCTGGCCGATGCCGTGATGATGGCGGTCTCGGAAGTCAACGCCCAGGGCGGCGTGCTCGGCCGTCAGGTCGAGGTGATCGTCGAGGACGGCGCCTCGGACCCCAAGACCTTCAGCGAGAAGGCCTCGAAGCTGCTGGTCCGCGACCGCGTGAACGCGGTCTTCGGCTGCCACACCTCGGCCAGCCGCAAGGCGGTGCTGCCGCTGTTCGAGCGCCGTGACGGCATGCTGTTCTACCAGACCCATTACGAGGGCTTCGAGTGCTCGAAGAATGTGGTCTATACCGGCGCGGTCCCCAACCAGCAGCTGGGCAACTACATTCCCTGGATCGTCAAGACGCTGGGCAAGAAGAAGTTCTTCATCGTCGGCTCGAACTACGTCTACCCGCGTGAGATGGCCAAGGTCAGCAAGAAGCTGATCGAAGAGGCCGGCGCCGAATGGGTGGCGGACGAGTATCTGGAACTCGGCCATTCCGAATGGGCGACCATGGTCCGCAAGATCAAGGAATCCGGAGCGGATGTGGTGCTCTCGAACGTGGTCGGCGACTCGATCGTCGCCTTCTATCGCGAATACAAGAACCAGGGCATGTCCCAGGCCGATGTGCCGATCTGCGCGACCGTGACCTCCGAGATCGAGATCGCGGCCATGGGCGCCGAATACGCTGCCGGCAGCTACACCTCCTTCCCCTATTTCATGTCGCTCGACACTCCCGCCAACAAGGCCTTCATCGAGCGCTACCGCGCCTTCGTGAAGGATCCGGCGGCGCTGACCTACCACTCGCTTGAAGCCGCCTATTTCCAGGTCTTCCTGTGGAAGCAGGCGGCCGAGAAGGCGGGGTCGGTCAAGGCCGACGACATCCGCGCCGCGATCGGCGGCCAGAGCTACGACGCGCCGGGCGGCAAGGTCACCATCGACGGCGACAATCTGCACGCCTATCTGACCCCGCGCATCGGCCAGTGGCAGGCCGACGGCCAGAGCAAGGTGGTCAACGCCTATCCCGAGCCGATCCGCCCGCTGCCCTATGCCGCCTATGGCGAGACCGCGGACAACCTGTTCTGCACCGCCAAGGGCCTCGACAGCGCCAAGCTGAAGGGCTGACGCCCAATTCCGGCCGCCGCGAAGGTTCCGGCCTTCCCCTCTGTCTTACGGGGTCTTTGCGGCGGCCGACAACGGGTGGAGTCCGTCCCACATGCTCGACATCCTCTTCATCGGCCTCAGCCTGGGCTCGATCCTGCTGCTGGTCGCACTCGGCCTCGCCATCACCTACGGCGCCATGGGGGTCATCAACATGGCCCATGGCGAGTTGGTGATGATCGGCGCCTATACCGCCGTGCTCTCCGGCATCTGGCTGGATCTGGGCCTGTTCGCGGCCCTGCCGCTCGGCTTCCTCTCGGCGGCGGCCATCGGCTGGGCGATCGAGCGGGTGGTGGTGCGCCGGCTTTATGGCCGGCTGCTCGACACCCTGCTCGCCACCTGGGGCATTGCGATCCTGCTGCAGCAGGCGGTGCGCCTGGAATTCGGCCTCAGCTTCTTCGGCATCCACATCCAGGGGCTGGGCCCCGGCCTGCAGAACGTCGCCGTTCCCCATATCCTGCAGACCACGATCACCATCGCCGGCAGCTCGATCAACGCCTACCGGGTGTTCATCGTGGCGGTCACCCTGGTGCTGACCCTGCTCACCTGGGCGATCATGTACCGCACCCGCATCGGCATGCAGGTCCGGGCGATCATCCGCAACCCGCGCATGGCCGCCGCCTCGGGCATCGACGTCGCCCGGGTCAATGCATTGACCTTCGCCTTCGGCTCGGGCCTCGCCGGGGTCGCGGGCGTGATGATGTCGGGCTTCAAGACCGTCTTTCCCGACATGGGCAGCTCCATGGTGGTCGACGGCTTCCTGGTCGTGGTGGCGGGCGGTGTCGGCAGCCTGCTGGGCTCGGTGCTCTCGGCCGGCATGCTGGGCGAGATCAACGCGGTCGCGGCCGCGGTCACCAACGACATTCTGGCACGTGCCATCGTCTTCGGGGTGGTGATCCTGATCATCATCGTGAAGCCGGCCGGCCTCTTTTCGTTCAAGGGGCGCTGAGCCATGCGGATGCGTCTCTCGACCACCACCACCCTCCTCGCCTATCTGGCCTTCGCCGGCCTGGTTCTGGTGGCCCCGGCCTTCCTGGACGATTTCTGGCTGAACCGCATGGCGAAGTATCTGGTCTTCGGCATGCTGGGTGTGGCCATCTCGCTCTCCTGGGGCTATGCCGGCATCCTCAATCTCGGCCAGGGCCTGTTCTTCGGCTTCGGCGCCTACATGCTCGCCATGTCGCTGAAGCTCGCAAGCCCGACCAGCCTTGCCCAGGGCTCGGACACGCCGGTGCCCGACTTCATGCTCTGGAATGCCGAGCCGGGCGCACCCACGGATCTCTGCTGCATCACCGGTTCGTCCTTCCTGTGGAAGCCCTTCATCTCTCAGGGCTTCGGCATCTTCATGGGGCTGGCCCTGCCGGTGACGGTCGCCTTCCTGCTGGGAATGGTGGTGTTCCGCAAGCGCATCGCCGGGGTGTTCGTCTCGATCATCACGCTTGCGCTGGTGCTGCTGGTCCGGCTGCTGGTCATCGATGCCCAGCCCTTCACCAACGGCTTCAACGGCCTGACCGATCTCGGCTGGCTGACCATCGGCGGCTTCGAATTCGATCCCTATTCGCAGGCCACCTATTATCTGGTCGCGATCACCCTGCTGGTGGTGCTCGCCGCCACCCGGCTGCTGGTCGAAACCCGCGCCGGCCTGGTGCTGCAGGCGATCCGCGACGACGCCACCCGCGCCCGCTATCTGGGCTTCGACGTGCCGGCCTATCAGATCTTCTTCTTTGCGGTCTCGGCCGGGATCGCCGGGCTTGCCGGCATGCTCTACGTCGTGGTGGCGGAGTTCGCCTCGCCCACCTTCATGGACCTCGCCTTCTCGATCACCATGGTGGTCTGGGCGGCGGTCGGCGGCCGCTCCAGCCTGCTCGGCGCCTGCATCGGCGCCATCCTCATCAACATGATCGAGGCCGGCGCCAGCGAGACCGAAGCCCTGGTCGAGGCCTGGAAAGCGGTGATCGGGCTGATCTTCGTCCTGGTGGTGCTGTTCATGCCGCGCGGCCTGGGCGGCCTCGCCCATGACCTGATCGACCGGGTGAGCGGTGCGACCCGCAAGGCGGAGGGCCGGAAATGACCGCCGGAACCAGACACGGCATCGCCCTGACCCTCGACGGGCTCGGCGTCTCCTTCGGCGGCTTCAGGGCCGTTGACGAGGTGAACCTCACGGTGGCCGACGGCGAACTCAGGGTGCTGCTCGGCGCCAATGGTGCCGGCAAGACCACGCTGATGGACCTGATCTCGGGCCGCACCCGGGCGAGCCGGGGCCGCGTGCATCTGCACGATACCGAGATCACCAACTGGCCCGAACACCGCATCGCCCGCGCCGGGCTGGGGCGCAAGTTTCAGATCCCGAGCGTGTTCCGCGAGCTGACCGTGCGCCGCAATCTGGAGGTCGCCGCCTTCCGCGCCCCCAGCGTCCGCGCCAATCTGGGCTTCGGCCTGGATGCCGCGGGCCGCAGGCGCGTGGACGAGGTGCTGGAGCTGACCGGCCTTGCACAAGAGGCCGAGATTGTCGCGGGCTTCCTCAGCCACGGCCAGACCCAGTGGCTGGAGCTGGGCCTGCTGGTGGTGCGCAGCCCGCGGGTGATCCTGCTCGACGAGCCGACCGCGGGCATGACCCAGGCCGAGACGCTCAAGACCGCGCGGATCATCAACGACCTCAAGGGCAGCCACACCCTGCTGGTGGTCGAGCACGACATGGCCTTCGTCCGCGAGATCGCGACCCGGATCACCGTGCTGCATCTGGGCCGGGTTCTGGCCGAGGGCACGGTCGCCGAGATCGAGACCAATGCCGATGTGCGCGCCGCCTATCTCGGCACGAAGGGGATCGGCTGATGCTGCAGATGTCCGCGATCGACAGCTATTACGGCCGCAGCCATGTGCTGCAGGGCGTGGCGCTGGAAGCGCCCGCCGGCCGGATCACCGCGGTGCTGGGCCGCAACGGCACCGGCAAGACCACGCTCATGAAGACCATCATGGGCCTCACCGACCGCATGTCGGGCAGCATCCGGCTCGACGGCACCGAGATCGGCCACGAGCCGACCTTCCGCCGGGCAAGGGCCGGGATCGGCTATGTGCCCCAGGGCCGCGAGATCATTCCCGACTTCACCATCCACGAAAACATCCTGATGGGCGCCTTCGCCCGCACCGACGGCCGCATCGAGGTGCCGGCGCTGGTGCCCGAGCTGTTTCCCTATCTGCCCGAGAATTACGACCGCCGTGGCGGCGTGCTCTCGGGCGGACAGCAGCAGCAGCTCGCCATCGCCCGCGCACTGGCCGCCAACCCCAAGCTGCTGCTGCTCGACGAGCCGAGCGAGGGCATCCAGCCCTCGATCGTGGAAGAGATCCACGCGGTGATCGCGCGGCTCAACCGCGAGCACGGGCTGACCGTGATCCTGGTCGAGCAGAACATCGACTTCGTCCGCGCGGTCGCCCACGGCTTCGTGATGCTCGAAAAGGGCCGCATCGCCGCAGGCGGCCCGATCGAGACGCTGACCGACGAGCTGGTCCACCGCCACATGGCGGTGTGACCGGCCGGCCCGGCCATTCCCCCGCCTCAGAATTTCCGGTTACAGAGAGTTCCGCATCATGACCGAGACGTCCTACAAGGTCGCCGCCGTCCAGTTCGAGCCGACGCTCTACGAGAAGGAGCGCAACATCACCCGCCTCCTCGCCCTGGTGGAGACGGCCGCACAGGGCGGCGCGAAGCTGATCGTGACGCCCGAGATGGGGACGACCGGCTATTGCTGGTACGACCGCGCCGAAGTCGCCCCCTTCGTCGAGCCGGTGCCCGGCCCCACCACCGACCGCTTTGCGGTGCTGGCCCATGCCTATGACTGCTACATCGTCATCGGCATGCCCGAGGTCGACCCTGAAACGAACCTCTATCACAACACCGCCGTGCTGATCGGCCCCGACGGCGTGATCGGCCGCCACCGCAAGAGCCATTCCTATATCGCCGAGCCCAAATGGGCGGTGGCCGGCGACGAGCATGCGGTGTTCGAAACCCCGATCGGCCGCATCGCCATGCTGGTCTGCATGGACATCCATTTCATCGAGACCGCCCGCCTCGATGCTCTGGGCGGGGCGGATGTGATCTGCCATATCAGCAACTGGCTGGCCGAGCGCTGCCCGGCGCCCTATTGGATCACCCGCGCCTTCGAGAACGGCTGCTATGTGATCGAGGCCAATCGCTGGGGGCTGGAGCGGACGGTCGAATTCTCGGGCGGCAGCTGCATCCTGGGGCCCGACGGCAGCATGGAAGCGGTGCTCGACTGCGGCGACGGCGTCGTCTACGGCACGGTCGACCTGGCCCGCGCCCGGGCGCGCAAGGTTCTGGGCGAGCCGGTCTTCACCCAGCGCCGGCCCGCGCTTTATGCCGAGCTGATGACGAATACCTTCCTCTGGAACCCGCTCGACTTCTTCCGCCTCTATGGTTACCGCGCCCTGCCCCAGGGCGGTGTGTTCGAGGTGGCAGCCGCCCAGTTCACGCCCGGCGACGATGCGGCCGCCAATCTGGAGCGGGCCGCCTGGCATGCGGCCGAGGCGTCGGCGAAGGGGGCCGTGCTGCTGGTCCTGCCGGAATATGCGCTGACCGGCACCGCGCCCGCCAATGCCGTCGGGCTCGACGGGCCGGAGGTCGCGCGGCTGGTCAACATCGCCATCCGCCACCGCCTCCACATCGTTGCCGGCCTGATCGAGGCCGAGGGCGATGCCCGGTATTCGACCGCGGTTCTGGTCGGCCCCGAGGGCATCGTCGGCCGCTACCGCAAGATCCACCTCACCACCGCCGAGGCCGGCTGGGCGACGGCCGGTGACGACTGGGCGGTGTTCGACCTGCCCTTCGGGCGGCTCGGCCTGCTGATCGGCCATGACCTCGCCTTCCCCGAGGCCGGCCGCGTCCTGGCGCTGCGCGGGGTCGACGTGATCGCGGCACCGGCCGCCATCGCAGGGCGGATCTCCTTCGGCCATCCGGGCAGCAAAGTGGCGCAGAACCCGCCGATCCCGACCGGCGCCGATCCGCATCACTGGCTGCTGTTCCGGGTGCGGGCCGGCGAGAACAATGTCTGGCTGGTCGCCGCCAACCACATCGACGAGGCGAGGGGCTATGCCGGCAAGAGCGGCATCTTCGGCCCCGACAGCTTCGCCTTCCCCCGCCGCGAAGCCTTCATTCCCGAAGGCGAAGGCCTGGTGACCGCCACCATCGACACCGGCACGCTGCCGGGCTCGCCCTATCCGACCAATGTCGTGCGCCGCAAGGATCTGGTCGCCATGCGCCAGGTCCATCACTACCTGCCGCTGGTCCGGCAGGACTGAAGATCGGGCCGCCGCCGGGCCTCTCCGGCGGCGGCATTCTTGCCTTACGAGCCGGGATAGACGCCCGCGAGGCAGATGCAGAAGTTCAGGGCGAGCAGAGGGGAGCGGTTCTCATGCGGCTGGCCACCGCCGGTCGCGCCGATCGCCGCTGTATCCATGGTCACGGCAGCCGTCTGATCATAGGGCGCGAAGACATCGCCCGAGACCGGCGTGGCGATGACCGAGACATTGGCCGTGGGCGTGGTCTGGATCGTGGCCGTGGTCGAGGTATCGACCTGAAGGCCGTGCGTATGCGCCGGCAGCTGCGCCGTGGTCAGCGTGACCGAGACGGTGCCGGTCATGCTGCCGAGCGTCCGGTTGGTGAGGCCCGTCCCCTGCCCCGCCCCCATCGGCGCGGTCCCCTGCAGATTGGGAAGATAGAACAACGTCCCGTCCGCCGGGCCGTAATAGCTCTTGATCACCGAGAACAGGGCCTTGTTCTGATCGATCAGCAGCCTGCCGCCATTGCAGAAGGCCCAGTCCTGCGGGGCATAGTCGAAGCTGTAGACCCGGATTTCTCCGGTGAAAGCATCTGCCATGGTGGTGCCTGCTTCAGGATGTCGCCGCGGTGGCGATGCTGCCGGTGATGGCGATGATGTAGTTGATCGCGGTGGACGGCATCACGTTCGGATGCGCCTCACCACCGCCCACCGTGCCGATCGCCTGGGATGACAGGGCGCCCGTGCTGCCGGACTGGAGTGCAGCGTCGGTATAAAGGCCGGTAAAGCCCGATTGTACCGGCGCCTCCGCCAGCATCCGGCCGGCCGGCGCCGTCTCGTCAGCCGTGCTTGCGGCGATCTGCACAGTATGACTGTGCGGCGGGATCTGCTGCGTGGTCAGGGTCACCGTCTCTTCCCCGAAGGTCTGGCCCAGACGGTAGTAACTGTCCACACCCGGCCCCTGGCCGATATGGACGGGGATCCGGCCCCGCAGATCCGGAAGATTGAAGGTCTTGATGCCGTCGCCACCGTATTTCGTGGTCAGCACGGTATAGAGTGCAGGATATTCGGTCATCGACATGGCCTGGCCGTTGCAGAAGGCCCAGCCGGATGGCGCGACGTCGCCGGCGAAGAGCCGGATCTCGCCGAGATACTGGTACATGAGGCTCTCCCGATCGGCGTCAGCTGCGCTGCGGCCAGTTGCCGGTGGTCGCGATGCAGTAGAAGAGCGCAAGGCCCGGCTGGCGGTTCTCATGCGTACCGGCGTCACCGACCGAGGTGACGGCCCCGGCGGCAAGGGGAATGGTATCGCCGCCACCCGCGGCATAGACCGCAGGCTGCGCCGATGCGAAGACCTCCCCCGACGGCGAGACCGAAGAGGCCGCGGTCGAGACTGCGACCAGCGGATGGTCATGCGCCGGAATTTCAGAGGCGGCGAGCAGGACGCCCTCGACGCCGGCCGTCTGGGCGATCTTGTAGCTCACCCCCTGAACCGGCTGGCTGGTGACGCAGACGGGCGTGCGGCCGCGCAGATCCGGCAGCGCGAAATATGTCCGGCCGTCGCCGCCATAGCGATCACCCAGAAGCGCAAAGAGATCCTGGTGCTGCTGGATCGACATCAGCTGGCCCTCGCAGGGGGCCCAGCCGGTTGGCGGTATGCCGCCGGCGAAAATGCGGATCTCTCCGATGAACGGGTCCATCCCCGTTCCTCCTTCATGCATGTCCCGGGCAGGCGGTACCGGCCCGGCAGGTTGGCATAGCCCGGGCATCGGACAGAGATGGACGGCCGGGTTGATGGATCCCGGCCATCATCGCCTGATCATGCTTTCAAGTCACTACATATGTGCAGAAGAACGCGATCAATTCTGCGCCAAAATGCACCACATCAAGAATTGATATCAGAGCCGGGCCGTCATCTGCCGATCCCGTCAGATCCGGCGACCACCAGCGAGGCATTGATGCCGCCAAAGCCGAAGCTGTTGACCAGCACCGGCCGGCCGGGATCGATGTCCCGCGGTGCGCCTGCCACCACGTCGATGCAGGCGGTGTCCTCCGATGCGGCCCGGAACCCCGCGACCGGCGGCAGGCGCCGGCGTGACAGGGCGCCCAGCGCCGCCACCGTGCTGACCGGCCCGTTGGCGGCGAAGACATAACCGGTGGCGCCCTTGACCGAGGTGACCGGCGGGCGGTGGCTGCCGGTCAGCTCCGCGATCGCCGCCGCCTCGATCGCATCGCCGGTGATCATGCCCGAGGCCTGGGCCATCACCGCGCCCAGATCGGCCGGATCGACGCCGGCATCTTTCAGCGCCAGACGCATGCAGGCCAGGCCTTCGCGGTCGGGGATGCGGGTCAGGTCCGGCGCGCCGGAATTGGTGGCATAGCCCAGAATGCGGCCCAGCACTGCCCGGCCGTCACAGGCATCGGCCCGGTGCAGCAGCAGCATGGCGGCGGCCTCGCCACAGATCATGCCGTCACGTGCGCCATCGAAGGGACGCGCGGCCGGCACCTCGCCACCTACTGCCCCCTGGCCCGCGGCCCCGCGCGAAAGCGCATGCATTGCCTCGAACCCCGACCAGGTGATGGGGGTGGTGACGGCTTCCGATCCGCCGGCCAGCGCCCAGTCGATCCGCCCGGCCCGCAGTTCGGCGAGCGCATGACCGATCGCCTGGGTGCCGCTGGCGCAGGCACCGGCCAGCGTCACCTGCGGCCCCTCGAAGCCGAGCCGGAGCGCGGTCATGCTCGCCGCCATGTTCGGGATCAGCGAGGGGATCAGGAAAGGCGTGGTCTTGCGGGGGCCCGCGCGTTCCTGCTTCAGCACCCCCTGTTCGATATGGGGCAGGCCGCCCATGGCGACCCCCATGGCGATCAGCCCGCGGCCTTCGGGCAGGCGCGGCCGGCCGGTCGCGGCCGGATCCGCACCCAGTGCCGTCATCGAGGCATGAACGGCGAGCCGGACGAACAGGCTCATCCGCTCCAGCTCGTGCGAGAGATGATCGCGGGCGAAGCGCAGGGACGGTTCCGGCACTTCGGCCGCGATCCGGCAGGTGAAGCGGGCAGGGTCGAACCGGGTGACGGGTGCCGCCGCCACCCGCCCCGCGGCCAGGGCGTCGTCGAGAACCTCCCGCCCCAGGCCGAAGGCGGTGACGCAGCCGATGCCGGTCACCGCGGCGGCCCGGCCGTCGGCGGCAGCACGGGTGTCCGCCGCAGCATCGGCCGGATCGCCGGACGGCAGGGGATCGTCTCCGGCGGCCGTCCGCCGCCAGGGCCAGCGCATCGGCTTCATGGGTGCCGCAGCCTCCGTCAGGCCGCCGCGGCGCGCTGTTCACGGATATGGTCGACGAGCCCGCCCAGGGTGTCGATCTGATCCATCACCGCCTCGTCGAATTCGACCCCGAAACAATCCTCCAGATAGAGGATCATCTCGAACATCTTGAGAGAGTTGAGCCCGTCGATCGAGGTGGCGAGCTTGGAGTCGGGCGTGAGATGGCTCACATCGGCCTCCAGATACTCGCCGATGCGGGTCACCACATCGTTGAAGAGCGTATCGGTCATGGGGGATCTCCTCCTTCCGGCCGCCGGCTCCGCCGGTCGGCAGTTTTCGGGCGGGCCCGCAGGCGGCGGCTCAACGCCGCTGCAGCACCGCCAGCGACACCACCGCCTTGGACACCCGCACCGGCGTGTCGTCCCTGACGGCGAAGACTTCGGATTCGCAGACCACCAGACGGCGCCCCGCCTGCAGCACCGTTGCCCGGCAGCGGAGCTCCGTGCCCAGCGCCGCCTTCAGCAGGCTGGTGGTGAAGCTGGTGGTCAGCACGAATTCATCGGCGGCGATGGTCGTGAAGGCCGCCGCCCCCGCGGTATGGTCGGCGATGGTCATCTGCACGCCGGCATGGATCACACCGTCATGCTGCATGTGCCGCGGATGGATGGTCACACGGCTTTCGACCAGCCCCGGCTCGACCGTCACCGGCTCGATGCCGAGATCGGTGATGAAACCGGCCTGACCGAAGATGGCACGGGCGGCTTCGGCGAAAGCGGGGTTGCGGGGTTCGAACATCGGCGTCTCTCTCCGGCTTGGGAAAGGGCTCGTCTGCGGAGCCCTGGATGGGTCAGGGTGCGATCGCAGGCAGCAACCGCTCCGCCAGCTTGGAGAGCGACGGGCTCTGGGTCAATTCTATCGCAGGTGTCTTCACGCCCAGATCATCCTCGATCAGGCAGCTGAGTTCGACGGCCATGAGCGAATCGAGCCCGAGTTCGGCCAGCGGCTGGCCGGTATCGAGCGTCTCGGCGCTGGTGCCGAGCACGGTGGCGAGCCGTGCCGCGAGCGCCGCCTCGACCATGGCCTGGCGGTCCTCGGCCGCCGCCTCGCGGATCCGGGCAAGGACCTGGTCGCCCTCTCCACCGCCACCGCCGGCACCACCGGCGCCTTCGGTCAGCGGCAGGTCGGCATAGCGCGGGTTGCGGGCAAGCTCGGGCATGTAGCGGGCCCAGACCGCCCAGTCGATGTCGATCACGCCCGAGGCGACCGCCCCGGCCCCGAGCAGCGCCTCCAGAGAGGCCAGCGCATCGGGGGCCTGGACGGGGGTGAGGCCGTGGCGTTCGAAATGCCGGGCGATCTCGTCATGGGCCGCGACATAGCCCACGCCCCCGATCGCCCCCCAGTCGACCGCCAGCGCCGGCAGACCCTGCGCCCGGCGCCGTTCCGCCAGCGCCACCAGATACTGGTTGGCGGCGACGTAATTGGCCTGGCCGGGATTGCCGACCATCGCCGCAAAGGACGAGAACATCACGAACATCTCGACCGGATCGTCGCGGGTCGCGAGATGCAGGTTGAGCGCGCCCTCGATCTTGGGGGCCGTCACCCGGTGGAGACGATCGCGATCGAGCTTCAGGACGAAATCGTCGTCCAGCACCATGGCCGCATGCAGCACGCCCTTGAGCGGCGGCAGATCGGCCCGGATCCGACCAAGCATGGCCTCCACCGCCGCCCGGTCGGTGACGTCACAGCGTTCCACCCGCACCCGGGTGCCACCGGCGCGCAGCCGGTCGACCGCGGCCTGGGCCTCGGGCGTGGCGGCGCCGGACCGGCCGGCCAGCACCACCGTCCCCGCACCTTTGGCCACCAGCCATTCGGCAACGGCGAGGCCGAAGCCGCCCAGACCGCCGGTCATCAGATAGGTGCCGTCGGATTTGAGCGGCAGCGGCTTCGGCAGCGGCCGGGCGATGCGCGCGGCCTCGTCTTCCATGGCGAGCACGATCTTGCCGATATGGCGCGCCTGGGCCATGTGGCGGAAGGCCTGTTCGGCCCTGGACACCGGCCAGACCCGCCGCGGCAGCGGCTGAAGCCCGCCTTCGGCGAAGGCATCGGCCACCTCGGTCATCAGCCGTGCGGCAAGTTTCGGCCGCTCGCGGAACACCCGGTCGAGGTCGATGGCGAAATAGGAGAGGTTGTTGCGGAACGGCCGGAGACCGATGCGGGAATTGCCGTAGATGTCGGTCTTGCCGATCTCCAGGAAGCGGCCATAAGCCCTGAGCAGGCCGAGCGATTTCGGGATGGCCTCACCCGCCAGCGAGTTCAGCACCATGTCGACGCCTTCGCCATCGGTCGCCGCCATGATCTGGTCGGCGAAGTCGAGGCTGCGGCTGTCATAGACATGGGTGACGCCCAGGCTGCGGACGAAATCGCGTTTCTCGGGCGAGCCGGCCGTGGCATGGATCTCCAGCCCCGCCCGCTGTGCGACCTGGATCGCGGTCAGGCCGACACCGCCGGCGGCGGCATGGATCAGGATCCGCTCTCCGGCCTCGGCGCGGGCCAGATGATGCAGCGCATACCAGACCGTGACGAAGGTGATCGGGATGGTCGCGCCCCCTTCCAGCGGCACCCCGTCGGGCAGCTTCGCCACGAAGCCGCGGCCGACCACGGTGCGGCTGGCGAAGCCGGGCGCGATCGCCATCACCCGGTCGCCGGGCGCCAGATCATCCACCCCCGGCCCCACCCGCCGGATGGTGCCGGCGACCTCGTCGCCCAGCACCAGGGGCTCGTCGCCCTCGGTCGGGTAGATGCCCATCACCTTCATCACGTCGCGGAAGTTGAGCCCGGTGAAGGCGACATCGATCTCGACCTCCCCCGGCCCCGGCTCGCGCAGCCGCGCCTCGGTCAGCATCAGATTGTCGAGCGCGCCGGTCTTGAGGGCATCGAGCCGGAAGGCGGTTCCGGCCGCCGCCGGCCTGGGGTCGAGCGCCCGGCGGCGAAGCCCGTCGAGCGTCTCGGCCCGGATGCGGCCGACATGGGTCCGCGCGCCGC
Source organism: Tistrella mobilis (assembly GCF_039634785.1). Lineage (NCBI taxonomy): Bacteria > Pseudomonadati > Pseudomonadota > Alphaproteobacteria > Geminicoccales > Geminicoccaceae > Tistrella > Tistrella mobilis. The sequence goes on from NZ_JBBIAB010000007.1 coordinate 245,898, forward strand.
GGAGCGCGATTTCCGTCTCGTCGCCGGCCCCCTCGGCACAGATCCGGGCCAGTGCCTCGATCTCGTCGGTCCCGTCGGTCGAGACGGCGGCCGGCAGGTCGACCATCACCGTGCCCAGTTCCGGATGTTCGTTGGTCAGCACCCGGGCAAAGCCCCAGGCCGGCGCCTGTGCGGCCTCGGGCGCCGGATCGTCGGGCCGCACCCGCCGGGCACCGGCGGTCGCCAGCACCAGCCGTGGCGGATTGCCGAAGCTCGGATCGGTCACCGTCTGGACCAGTTCCATCAGCACCGCGGCCCCCGTCGCCTCCACGGCCGTCATATCGGCCGCTTCGGTCGGCCCGGCATCGAGCGACCAGAGATGCAGAATGCCGCCCACCTCGGGCAGATCCATCAGCGCCCGGTCCACCAGGCTACGGACATCGGCCACCTCGCCGGCCGTCACGGTCCTCACCGGATGGCCCCGTGCCTCAAGCGCTGCGGCAACCGCCGCACCGACACCGCGACCATCGGCCAGAACCAGCCAGCCGGGCTTCGCGCGGGTGATGGTGCTGAGCCCGAGCAGGGCATCCAGCTCGTCGGCCCCGGCCGCCGGCGCCTCGCCGGTGGTCACCGCGGTCTCGGTGGTCGACCGCCGGGCCAGGATGACGCTGTGAACGGTCGCCCCGCCATCCTCGCGGTCGTCGAGCGCCGCCACCGCCGGGCAGCCGGCGCGCATGAGCGCGGCTTCCCAGGCCGGCAGGGTCATGCAGGCATGATCGGGACGGGTCCCGGCATCGTCGAAGGCCCACCAGCCCTTGAGCATGCCGAAAACCAGATCGAACCAGGGCGGCGGCGCGGTCAGCTCGACCAGCGCCATCAACCCGCCCGGGCGGAGCAGACCGGCGGCATGGGCGATTGCGGTGTCGATCGCCCGGGTCGCGTGAAGCGCGTCGGTCGCCACCACCAGGTCAAAGCTCGCCGGCGCGAAGCCCTGGGCCGCCGGCTCCTTCTCGATGTCGAGCAGGCGGTAGCGGACGAAATCGAAGGCGCGGAACTTCTGCTCGGCCTTGGTGGTGAAGGCGGTGGAGATGTCGGTGAAGACATAGTCGGTGCGGCTGGCCGGCAGCACCGGCAGCAGATGGGCGGCGGTGGCGCCGGTGCCGGCACCGATCTCGAGGATCCGCAGCGGCCGGTCGGCGGGCAGCCGGTCGACCAGGGCGCGGACCGCCTGTTCCAGAATACGGTTATAGGTGCCGAAGCTCGGGCTGTCGCGATAGACCCGTTCGGCATCGACCTGCGATCCGTCGGGGAAGATCAGATCCAGCGGATCCTGCGCCCCGGTCAGCACCCGGGCCAGCGCTTCGCCGCAGCGGCGGATCAGCACCATCTCGGGCGCGAGCCCGGCATGACGGCGGTCGATCTCGGCGCCCAGCACCTCGGGCTCGGGCAACGGACCGGTGGCCGTCTCGGCCCTGACCACCTGGGCCAGCCGTGCCAGCAGCCGGTGATGGACGGGATCGACCCGCGCCGGATCGGGCGCATCGGCATCGATGCCCAGCTCGGCGAAGGCGCGGGCGGCATAGGCGGCGGTCAGCCGGTCGAGCAGCGGCTGCGCCTCGGCATAATAGCCGGCGCGGTCGAGCTTGCGGATCAGCGGCAGCACCATCGGCCGGGTTTCGTCGACCAGATCGGCCGGATCGGGCAGATCCGCCGCCACCACGCCCGCCGCCTGCGCCACCCAATGCTCGGCGAACAGCCGGCGATCGATGTCGCGGCCGGCACCGCGGCCGCCCTCGGCCTGATCCAGCGCCATGCACGAGAAGCCCTGCACCTCGGCCAGCACCCGGCCTGCGGCATCGGTCAGACGGATATCGGCATCCAGCTGCTTGGAATTCAGCGTCAGCAGCCGGGCATGGGCGTGAAGTTCGGCACCATCGTCGATCCGCCCCGACAGCCTGAGCCGTTCCACCGCCACCGGCAGATAGGCACCGGCGGCCGCGCTGCGGCTGTCGATCGCGCCAAGCACCGCCTGGAAACAGGCATCCAGCAGCGAAGGATGGAAGAGATAGCCGCCCGCGGCATCCGGCGCGCCGTCGCCCGCCCGTGCCGCGGCCGGCAGGGTCAGCCGGGCCAGCGCCTCGGCCGGCCCGCGCGACAGCGCCGCGATGCCCTGGAAGGCCGGGCCGTAATTCAGCCCGCGGGCCGCGAAGGCGCCATAGCCACGATCGGCCACCGCTTCGGTGCAGCGCCCGGCCGCAGCCTCCAGATCCACCGCCTGGGCCGGCAGCGCGCCCTGGGGCTTCAACGTCATCGAGGCATGCAGCGTCCACGGCGCCTCGTCCTCGCCGAGCGGCCGGGAGAGCACCCGGGCGCCACCGCTGGCGGGATCGAGCGCCACCTGCAGCTTCACCGCCCGATCGGCCCCCAGGATCAGGGCCTTCAGGAAGCGCACATCCTCGACCGCCGCCGGCACGGCGCCCATGGCCGCGGTCCAGGCGGCCAGCGCCGCCTCGATGAAACCGGCGCCGGGGAACAGAACCGAGCCGCCGACGGCATGGTCTGCCAGATAGGGCAGCCGCTCCAGATCGATGCGGATCTCGTAGAGCGGCAGGCCGGCGGCGATCCGCCGGCCGATGAAGGGATGGGCGGGCAGGCCGGCGCGGCCGTCCAGGCTCTCCGCCGCCTCCTGCCAGTAGCGCTTGTCCTGCCAGGGATAGGCCGGCAGCCGCACCGGCCGCAGCCGGTCGACGCCCGAGACCGCCTGCCAGTCGACCCGGTGGCCGGCGGCATAGAGCTGGCCCAGATTGCCGAGCAGAACCGCACGCTCTTCCGTCTGGCGGCGGAGCGAATGCGCCGTCATCACCCGCTCGCCCAGCTCGCCCGCCGTGTCGTCGATCGAGGACGAGATGACCGGATGCGGCCCGACCTCCAGGAAGGTCCGATGGCCGTCGCGGATCAGGCTGCGGATCGCGTCGGCGAAGCGCACCGGCTGGCGGACATTGCGCCACCAATAGGCGGCGTCATAGGGCAGATCCTCCGCCAGATCGCCGGTGACGGTGGAATAGAGCGGCAGGTCCGCCGCAGCCGGCCGGATCGCGGCGAGCGAGGCTTCCAGATCCTCGCGCAGCGGATCCATGTGGTGGCTGTGGAAGGGCACGGCCACGGTCAGGAAGCGGTTGAACCGCCCCTCTGCGGCAAGGCCTGCCGCGATCGCCTCCAGCGGTTCGGCATCGCCCGCGAGCGTCAGGATGCCGGGGCCGTTCATGGCCGCGATCGACACCCGGTCGGCCACGGGCGCGATCCGCTCCAGCGCCTCGGCCTCGGTCAGGGCCGCCGCCAGCATGCGGCCCTTGCCGCTGGCCCGCTGCTGCACGCGTGAGCGGTGATAGATCACGGTGCAGGCGGTGGCGAGGTCCAGTTGGCCGGCGACATGGGCGGCGGCCGCCTCGCCGGTCGAATGGCCGACGATGGCCGCGGGGCGGATGCCCCAATGGCTCCAGAGCCGGGCGAGGCCGACCTGAAGGGCGAAGTTCGACGGCTGCGAGATATAGGTCTCGGCCATCAGGCTCTGCGCCTCGTCGCGGCACATCTCGTCCATCAGCGACCAGGGCGCGCCGGCCGCGCGCAGATGGGCATCGCATTCCTCGATCGCGGCCCGGAACAGGGGTTCGCGCTCGATCAGCTGGCGGCCCATCGCCCACCATTGCGGGCCCATGCCCGAGAAGACATAGACCGGGTTGCCGGGTGCGGAACGGGCCCGGCCGCGGCCGGCGATGATGCCGGGGCCGGCCGTGCCGGCGGCGGCATCGCGCAGCCGTTCCGCCGCCTCGGCATGGTCGGCCGCCACGACCGCCAGCCGGTGGTCGTGCTGGCTGCGCCGGGTGCCCGCCCAGGCGGCGACTTCGGCCAGCGGCCGGTGCGCAGCCGCCTGGTCGCCATCGGTCAGCGCCTCCGCCAGACGGCGGGCGGCCTCGGCCAGCGCCTCGGCGCTGCGGGCCGAGACCGGGATCAGGACGGGTGCGCCGGTCCTGTCGGCATCGGGGGCGATGCCAGGCGCCCCTTCGTCCGACAGGGCCGGGCGCACGGCTTCGGCGGGTGCCGCTTCCAGCACCGCATGGGCGTTGGTGCCGCCGAATCCAAAGGAATTGACGCCCGCGCGGGGCGGATGGCCGTTATCCGGCCAGGGCCGGTCGCTGCTCGCGACCTCGAGCTTCAGCCCGTCGAAATCGATCTCGGGGTTGGGGCTCTCGAAATTCAGGTTCGATGGCACATGCCGGTGATGAAGGGCGAGCGTCGCCTTGATCAGTCCGGCAATACCCGCCGCCGCCTCCAGATGGCCGATATTGGTCTTGACCGACCCGACCAGGCAGCGATCGCCATCCGGCCGGCCCTGTGACAGCACGCGGCCGAGCGCGCGGGCCTCGATCGGGTCGCCGACCGGCGTGCCGGTGCCATGGGCTTCCATGTATTGCAGCGTGCCGGGCACGATGCCGGCCCGGGCATAGGCGGTCTCCAGCATGCGCGCCTGGGCATCCTCGCCCGGCACGGTCATGCCGTTGGTATGGCCGTCCTGGTTGACGACCGTGGCCTTGATCACGCCATAGACCGGATCGCCGTCGGCAAGGGCGGCCGAAAGCGGCTTCAGCACGACGATGCCGGCGCCCTCGCCCCGGGTATAGCCGTTGGCGCGGGCATCGAAGGTCTTGCAGCGGCCATCCGGCGCCAGCATCGAGGCGCGGCTGAAGCCGATGGTCGGCTCCGGCTTCAGGATCGCATTGACCCCGCCCACGATCGCCGCCCGGCTTTCGCCTGATCGCAGTGACTGACAGGCGAGGTGGAGGGCCACCAGAGACGAGGAACAGGCGGTGTCGACCGCAACGCTCGGCCCCTTGAGGTTCAAAAGGTACGAGATGCGGTTGGCGGCGATCGAAAGCGCAAGGCCGGTATTGGTGTGGCCGGAAATCAGCTCGCGATTGGCCATGCCGTGCTGGATTTCGGCATAGTCATAGGCCGCGATGCCGATGAACACGCCGACATCCGTGCCGTCGATGTCTTCAAGCTTCAGCCCGGCATCGTCGATGGCGTCGACGGCCGATTCGAGCAGCAGGCGCTGCTGGGGGTCCATCAGCTGCGCCTCGCGCGGCGAGATGCCGAAGAAGCCCGGGTCGAAGCGGTCGATGCCGTCCAGGAAACCGCCCATCCGTGTGCCGACGGTGCCGGGACGGGAGGCCGGATCAGGATGGTGGAACAGGGCCGCATTCCAGCGGTCGGAGGGCACCTCGCGGATGGCATCCACCCGGTTGCGGAGCAGCGACCAGAAGGCCGCCGGGCTGGAGGCGCCGCCCGGCAGACGGCAGCCGATGCCGATGATGGCGACCGGTTCGGCCACGGAGGAAACCACGGCGGCGGCCTCTGCGGCGGCCATATCCTTGGGCGCATTCATCCGGTGATCCTCCCTGGGGCGGGTGTCGTCTTGTTTTTTGAGGCCGCGGCCTGACGGTCCGCCAGGCGCGCGGCCACGATCTCGCGGCAGCGGAAGCGCTGAACCTTGCCGCTGGGGGTGCGCGGCACCAGGCCGGCGGCGATCCAATGCGTGCCGATGCCGGTCAGGCCGAAAGCCTCCGCCAGAGCATCGCGGATGCGCTGGGCGATGGCGGGGCGCGCCTCTTCGGGGCCGAGGCGGGTGTCGAGCAGCAGATGCAGGGTTTCGGTACCGATGGTCTCGTCGGTAAGACCCACGGCAATGACCGCGGGCGTGATCGCGGCATCGGCCGCGGCTTCGGCCACATCTTCGATCTGGGCGGGGGTGAAATTGCGTCCGCCCAGGATCAGCAGATCCTTGGCCCGGCCGGTGACATGCAGCCGGCCATCGGCCAGATAGCCCAGATCGCCGGTGCGCAGCCAGCCGTCGGGCCGGGTCAGCCGGGCGCTTTCGGCCGGATCCTGCCAATAGCCACCGACGGTCGCGGGGCTGGCGACCTCGATCTCGCCGACCCGGCGTTCGGGCAGTTCGGTGCCGTCGGGCGCGGTGATGCGGATCGCGGCCCCCGGCACGGCCGGCCCCAGGGTGACGGCATGAAGCCGGCGCCCGGCCTCGTCTCCGGCCGGTGCGGCCACCCCTTCGGCCGCCAGCCGGTCGGCATCGACCGGGTCGGTCACGCAGCCACCCACCGGCGGGATCGCCACCGCCAGCGTCGCCTCGGCCAGGCCATAGACCGGGCGCAGGGTCTCGGGCGCGAAACCGTGGCTGCCGAAGGCGGCGCTGAAATCCTGCAGGGTGCGGGCATGAACCGGTTCCGCCCCGCACAGCGCCACCCGCCAGGCCGAGAGGTCCAGCCCGCGCGGCGGGCGCAGCCGGGCCAGGCGCGCGCACATCTGAAAGGCGCTGTTGGGCGCCGGCGACAGCGTACCCTTGTGCCGCGACATCCAGGCCGGCCAGTTCATCGGGTTGCGGACGAATTCGCCGGTATCGGCCAGCACCATCGGCACGCCCCAGCGGAGCGCATAATTGAGCCCGACCAGCCCCATATCGTGGGAGAGCGGCAGCCACGAGACCAGAACATCGCCGCCCACACCCTCGGGCCCCGGGCAGATCGCCGCCGCGATCTGGGCGAGATTGGCCGAGAGCCGGTCGTGATGCACCACCGCGAGCTTGGGTGCGCCGGTCGATCCCGATGTCTGCTGAAGATGCGAAATGCCGCGGGGATCGGCGGTCATCGCCGGCAGGGCTGCGCGCAACCCCGCCGCCAGCAACCGGTCGGCCGCGGCAACCGCCAGACCGGGGGCCTGCGTGTCCAGGCCGTCGAGCGCCCCGGCCGGTTCCGCCTCGGCAATCAGCAGCCGGGCCCCCGCCCTGCGGGCAATATCGGCCAGATGGGCGCGGGCGGGATCCGGCACCGGCACGGCGGGCGGCGCCACCACCACCGGCAGGGCACCGATCGCACCGGCGCCCAGATGCAGCGCCAGGAACAGCCGCGAGGCCGGCAGCGCCAGCACGATACGATCACCGGCCGCGATGCCGGCCGCCGCCAGAGCCCGGGCGCCGGCGGCGGCGAGCGTCGCAAGATCGCCCCGGGTCAGCACCGCCTCGGCACCACCGCGTTCGATCACGCGCAGGGCGAAGCCATGGGGCGCGGTCTCGGCCCCACGGGCCACCGCCTCCCAGGTGGTGGCCGCGGGCAACGCGTCATGGAAGCTGCGGAAATGCGGGTCCGCAGGAGAGGTCGCCATGGTCATCTCGGGCACGCCTCCGCGGCTCAGCGGGCATAGGCCTTGGCGAAGGCCGGCTCGGCCCCGCGGGCCGACCGGGCCAGCCAGTCACGGGTGGCACCGTGCCGGGCCTCGAAATCTCCCAGCAGCAGATCCTCTTTCAGCGTGCCCTCGCGGGTGTAGTAGGGCACCTCCAGTTTCTCCAGGAAGCCGATATGGCGTTCCATGCCGCCGCGGCTCTGCGCGACGCTGCGCTGATAGGATTTCAGCCGCATCCGCCGCTGCGGCCGGGTCTCGACCTCGAAGGCGCGTTCGAAGAACACGTCGTAGCTGTCCAGGATCGACCGCTGCAGGTCGGACGGCCGCATATGGCGCGGGAAGATGCCGACGAAGGAATAGTGCTGATAGGTCGGGACCTCCATGATGATCCGGTGATCCTCGATGTCCTGGCGCGCGCCGAACAGCAGGTTCTGGAAGGGATATTCGGCCAGGCACACGAAGGTCGGATGCACGATCCGGGCGTCCGCGCACCAGCGGGCGGTGCGGCGGATGGCGCCCTGATCCTGGGCTTCCAGACCGAAGATGATCGCCGAATGGATGTAGACGTCGTTCTCGGCGAAGCGCCAGAGACGCTCGGTCTGCTCGCTGGCATCGACCTTCTTGTTGAAGGCGCGCAGCACGCCCGGATCTTCGGATTCCACGCCCAGGCAATATTCGTCGAAGCCCGAGGCCTTCATCTCCAGCACCAGATCCATGTCGTCGGCATGGTTAATCCGGCTCATCGAGATGAATTTATAGGGCCGGTCGCGCACCGCCTGGGCCACCTGCTGGCAGAAATCGCGCCGGGTGGTGAAGTTGAGATCGGTGACATAGAACCGGGTGCAGCCGGTCTGGGCATGGATGCCGTCCAGCTCGGCCACGATATCGGGCACGGTCTTGGTCCGGAACCGCCGGCCCAGCAGGCGGATGGCATAGCAGAACGAGCAGTCGAAGGGGCAGCCGCGCGACATCGACACCGTCGCCCAGTGCAGCCGCGGCGCCCGCGCCAGCAGTTCCGGGCGGATGGCGGTGGAGACCTTCTCGAACCGCTTCACGTCGGAAATGGCGAGCCGGCCGTCGTCGCCGATCCAGGCGATGTTCGGAATGTCGTCAATCGGGCCACCGACGCCGCCCACGGCGCGACGGGCGATCAGTTCCAGCGTCGGCAGCTCGCCCTCGCCGATCACCGCCACATCGGCATATTTCAGCGCCTCGTGCGGGGCGAAAGCCGCATGCGGCCCGCCCATGATCATGAGCGAGTCCTTGCGCCGCCGCCGGGCGATCGTCTCAAGGGTCGGGATGTTGGACCAGAAATGGGTGGCGAGCGCCGAGACCAGAATGACGTCGTAGCTCTCCAGCGGAAAATCGGCCGGGTTCTCCCCCCAGAACATCTGGCACATGTCCAGCTGCGCCTCGGGGAGCTGATCGGCGACGAAGGAGGCGACGTAATAGATGCCGTCATTGTAGGTGGTGGCGAGCGTCGACACATCCGGATAGTCGGGATGGAAGCCGAGCTGAATGGCCAGGATCTTGAGCGCGCTCATCGGACGGTCCCTCGGACAGGCCCCCCGTCGCCGCCCGCCCTTGCGGCGGGCGGGCGGCAGACGGATGGTACCGGGCGTTTCGGCAGCAGACGGAACAGGTGATCCGGGCGCCGGTCAGCGCTCGGGGGCCGCGAAGGCGCCGGCGGCCATGCCACCGCCCAGCCGCGACGGCCGGCTGCCGATCGGCAGCTGTCCGCGCTTGGCCGCCATTTCGCGGCGCAGCTTTTCCTTCATGTCCTGCTTGATCTTCTGCGCCACGACGCCGGGGTCGTTCACCTTGCGCTGGGCCCAGGCCATCAGGTCGCGGGCCTCTGACGGCGACATCTTCGGGTGCTTCCAGACCAGGTTGTAGAGGTCGAATTTCGACAGGTCCGGCTCGTTCACCAGATGCTCCATCTGCTTCCACAGCTTGGTGCCGTGGAAGGGCGTGAGCAGGGTCAGCTGGCAGGCGAACAGCCCCTCATCGGCCAGCTGGGTGATGTCGTATTCCATGTCTTCGATGCTGTCGTCCTGGAAGCCGACCATGAAGGTGCCGAGGGCACGGCGGCCGTTCTTGATCAGCTCACGGACGGTCGCGCGGACGTTGTAGACGTCGTCGCGCTTCTGGACGTCGGCGATGTTCTTGTCGCGATAGCTTTCGATGCCGATGATCGCACCATCCATGCAGCGATCGGTGAGTTCCGAAATCCGGCCGCGCAGCAGATCGGCACGGGTCAGGCAGATCCAGCCGAGGCCACGCTTGGCCAGCCCGTCGACCACCCGTTCGGCGATGTCGTTCTTCAGGAAGAATGACTCGTCGTAGATGATGACATGGGCGACACTGTTCTCCTTATAGGTGTCGAGCGCGTACTCCATGTCCTCCATGAAGATCGCGTCTTCCTTCGGATTGAACACCGGCGTCGAACAGAAGGTGCAGCCGATGTTGCAGCCGCGCTTGCTGTAGAGATAGCCGACCTTCGAACTCACGCCGCGGAAGCTCGACTCGCCCATCATCGGCGGATGGGTGACGTGCTCCAGCGGCCGCCCGTAGACGTATTGATGCAGCACGTATTCGCCCGGTCCCTTGATCAGCCGGTCGAAATGCGGCTGGATTCCGGGCGTGATCGCGCCGTAATTGCCGCCCCAGACCTCTTTCACCCCGTATTCACGGGCGAGTTTCGCCATCTGGATCGCGACCGGCACAGACCAGGTGTAGAAGCTGATGCCCACCATGTCCCACTGCTCTGAGCCGAGCGCCTTTTCGTATTCGGCCCAGGTGGGATATTCCAGAACCTCGACATCCGGCACATTGGCCTTCAGGAAGTTCAGACCTGTGGGGGGGCAGGTCACCGACAGGCGGTCGGCGAGGTCGTTGGCGCAGGTCCAGGCCATGTAAGTATCGGTGCGATCGTACCAGTTGCCGCCGATACCGTTCATCTCCACCAGCGCCTCCTTGGGCGCCGTGGTGAGAAGTACCCGTTTCATGGAACATCCTCCCTGGCGGATCTCCGGGCGGGGGCCGGTCGAACCATCTCGGGCGCCTCATGCGTCAGAGCACGGTTCGGGGGGATACATCCAGCCCCCTTCACGGGGCTGCTGGACTCTGGCACCTCGCTACCATCCGTCTCGTTCTGCAGCACTTCTTATCCATATACGATAGTCGAACGACCACCCTAACGCATCATGATTCTATAATAATCGCGGAACGGTTTAGTAACACCGTTACGACATCTGAGTGTATGCAGTCATACTCCGCATGGCGGACGCGGGTTGCCGCAGCATGTCCCGTCCCGCGGCGCCGGGCTAAGCTCTGGCAGGCGCATCGCTGAAAATCATCATGACCAGCCGGCCAGCTGCGCCGGCCCGGCTGGTGGAGGAACCCCATGTCTGAACTGCTTGAACGCATTGAAAGCGGCGTCGCCTGGCTGACGCTCAACCGGCCGGAACGGCGCAATGCCATGTCGCGGCCGATGCTGGCCGCGCTGGTCTCGGCCCTCACCCGGCTTGCCGCCGACGATGATGTGCGGGTGGTGGTGCTGACGGGTGCCGGCGGCGCCTTCTGCGCCGGGGGCGACGTCAAGCGCATGGCGGAAACCGCCGAGGCCGAAGCCGCGAAGTCGAGCGAGCGCCGGGCCACGGAACTGCGCCAGGTGATGGAAGCCTCGCGCTGGCTGCACGAGATGGGCAAGCCGACCATCGCCGCCCTGCCCGGGCCCGCGGCCGGTGCCGGCCTGTCGCTGGCATTGGCCTGCGACATGCGCATCGCCGCCCGCACCGCCGTGATGACCACCGCCTTCGCCAAGGTGGCCCTGTCGGGCGATTTCGGTGGCAGCTGGTTCCTGACCCAATTGGTCGGTCCCGCCAAGGCGCGGGAGCTTTACTTCACCGCCGAGCTGCTCGACATGACCGCGGCCGAGAAGCTGGGCCTGGTCAACCGCGTGGTCGATGCCGAGGCCCTGGAGGCCGAGACCCGCATGATCGCCGAGACGCTTGCCCGCGGGCCGGCGCTGACCTATGCCGCCATCAAGCGCAATATGAACCTGGCACAGGCCGGCACGCTGTCGGAGGTGATGGATCTGGAAGCGATCCAGCACACCCGCTGTTCGGAAAGCGCCGACCACCGCGAGGCGGCACAGGCCTTCGTCGAGAAGCGGGCGCCCCGGTTCATCGGCCGCTGACGTCAGGCCGGGCGCGTGCCGTCGATCACCAGACGCGCCGCCGCATCCAGATCCGGCGCCCAGAAATCGGGTGCCGGATCGCACGACCCTGCCGCTGCCTCGTCGCCGATCAGCACGGCCATGGCGCCCACCGCACGGGCAAGGCCCATATCCGACGGCTTATCGCCGAAGACCACCGCCCGGACCGGATCGAACCCCAACCGTGCCGCCGCACGCCGCACCATGCCCGGCGACGGCTTGCGGCAGTCGCAGCCCTCGTCGGGCCCGTGGGGGCAGATCTCGATCGCATCGAAGCGGATGCCGTGCGGCGCCAGAAGATGACACATCCGCTCGTGGATCGCCTCCAGCGCCTCGGGCCGGATCAGACCGCGGGCGATGCCCGACTGGTTGGTCACCACCACCAGGCCGAAACCGGCGGTGACAAGCCGCTTCAGACCCGCCAGTGCCCCGGGCAGCAACTCGAACCCGGCCGGATCGGCCAGATAGCCGGTGTCGAGATTGATGGTGCCGTCGCGATCGAGCAGGGCATAACGGCGGGGTTGGGTTTCCGGCATCTGAAGGCGTCTCCGGTGACGTGATCGGAAGGTGTTGCCGCAAGCGGCAGGGCGCGCGTATGGTGAGGCGGTCTGCGTCCTTCCGCAAGGGGCGCGGGCGATACGTTCTCGGGGCGGGGTGGAAGTCCCCACCGGCGGTAGGCAAGCGGGCCCAGGCCCGGTTGTGAGCCCGCGAGCGCCCGCCAGAGGTTCAGGGCCGATGGGCCCGGCACCGATGGCGGGGTCAGCAGATCCGGTGCGATGCCGGAGCCGACGGTTACAGTCCGGATGGAAGAGAACGGAGAGGCGCGTCCCCGGCGGGACGGGCGGCGGCGCAGTTGTGTGCCCTGACCGCCCGTATGGCCAAGGGGCGTTTCCCCGTGCGCCCTGATTCTGGCAAACCGGTATCCCGATGAGGACCGCCATGAATCAGATCAGTCAGACGACCCCCACCACGATCCACCAGGACGGCGAGGTCACACCGCGTTTCGCCGTGTTGCGTGCGCGCTGGCATGCCGAGCTGGTCGACCGCGCCGTCGACGGCTTTGCGGCACGCATGGCCGAACGTGGCATTCCCGCCGACGCCATCGACGTGATCGACCTGCCCGGCGCCTTCGAAATCCCGCTGGAGGCCAAGCGCATCGCGGAAGCCGGCCGGCATGTGGCCGTCATCGCGGTGGGCTTCGTGGTCGACGGCGGCATCTACCGCCACGACTTCGTCGCCCGTGCGGTGATCGAGGGGCTGATGCGCGTCCAGCTCGACACCGGCATGCCGGTGTTCTCGGTGGTGCTGACACCGCATCACTTCCACGAGCATGATGTCCATCAGGCCTTCTTCACCGGCCATATGACCACCAAAGGGCACGAGGCCGCCGAGGCCTGCCTTGCCACCCCGGCCGTGCGCGACCGGCTGGGCGACCATGCCACCAGGCCAGACGCCACCAGGGCCGACGCCGCCTGACCTGCCGGCCCGCCCCGGAGACGGGGCGGGCCCCATCGAGCCATTGCGGAGATCCCATGCGCCACATGCCACACCTCCTGCGCCAGATCGTGCTGGCCGCAGGTGTCGCCACCACCCTCTTCGCCCTGCCGGCCGAAGGTCAGGCCGCCGATCCGGTCTGCTGGGTGGATGTGGACCGCACCAACGCGCTCGCCACACGCGGCGCCGCGCAGGATGGCGATTTCGCCGCGGCGGTCCGCAAGCTTCTGGCGCGGACCTGCAAGGCCGGCAATCCCCTGCGCGGTTATGTTCCCTATGCCGCCAATGCCCCGGCCGGGGCCGCCAAGGCCGACCGGACCTATGCCGCCTATCCCGACTGGACGGCGGCGGGCAATATCGCGGCCGCAGCCTGCGACATCGACGCGACCATCGCCTTCACCCCCGAAGTGCCGGGCTTCGTCTGCCGCTTCGTCGGTGAGTAGGGGGCAGGAGGAAGAGCAGGGTTCAGACCGGGCGGCCCGGCAGGCGCCAGCCGGCCACGACCGCCACGAGCAGGGCCGCCAGCGCCAGACCGAAAGGCAGCACCGCCCCCACGGCGTACAGCCCGCCCACGGCCGATCCAGCGGCATAGCCTGCGGTCTGGGCTGAATTCAGCAGGCCGGCACGGGTGCCGCGCAGGCGGGGATCGGCGGTGACGCGAGCGAAGAGCATCGCCACCACCACCGCCATCCCGGCGCCGGTCAGCATCGCGGACGCGACGAAGGCCCACCACGCCCCGCCCCACCAGCCGAGCGCGATCGACAGCGGCAGCAGCATCAGGCTTGCCGCCCAGGCGCGTGCCGCCAGCGCCGGACGGGCGCCGATCCGCGGCAGGACGAGGGTCTGGACCCCCAGCATCACCACGGCCGCCGCCGCCATGACGATCGCCACCAGCTGCGAGGCCGCGGGCGCCGCCATGTCGAGCCGGGCCATGGCATGCAGGCCGAACACGAACTGCATCATGCCCATGGCGAAGGTGCCGATGCCGACCACCAGGAAAGGCCGCATCATGCCCTCGGCCGCCCGGGGCGGGTGCCCGGCTGCAGCGGCCGCACCGCCGCGCCCGGCCGCCGCGGCGGCGCCGCCCAGCCCCACCACGACCAGCACGGCCGAGGCGGCACCGATCGCCGACAGCCCCCAGAGCGGCGCCACCGGCCCGACCATCAGCAGGGCCAGCGCCACCGCCGGCCCGGCCAGGCGGCCGACGCTCAACCCCGCCGCCAGGGCGCCGGCTGCCGCCAGGCGCCGCTCGGGCCCCGCCAGATCCACCGCCCAGGCCTGCCCGACCGGATAAATGGCCGAGCCCGCCACGCCGAAGATCAGCCGCGAGACGATCATCACCCCAAGGCCGGTCCCATGGCTGATGCGCCCTGCGGCCAGAAGATCGGCGGCGCCCGCGAACAGGGCATGGGCCAGGGCGGCACCGACCAGCCCCGCCAGCAGCACCGGTCTGCGGCCGAACCGGTCGCTCAGCCGCCCCCAGAGCGGTGCTCCGACCATGAAAGGCAGCACGCCCAGGGCCACCAGAAGGCCGAGTGTGGCGGCATCGATGCCGGTGGCGGCGATCAGCCCGGGCACGATGGCGACCTGGATGGCCTGCCCTGCCCCGATCACCGCCACCGCAGCCCCCAGCAGCCGCAGGGCATGGCGTGGAACGGCACCGGCAGGCGGTGCAGCGACAGCGGGCGTGGAACCGGCGGAGGATGACCCCGGCATGGACGATACCTTCATCACCTGGGGATGACATTCAACCCATGATGAAAGGAATGCTGAACGCTTTGCGCCTGCCGTGCAATGCCCCTCATGCACGGCGCGTGTTCCCTGTTGATGGATGCAAAGTGTCCGATCCTGGAAAACAACTGGCGTGCTGCACCGCAACAGGCTAGCGTGCCGGTCACGCGCCTCCACCCAAGAAGAGGCGCCGGCCATGATCGCCAGAGGAGACCGCCGCTACCATGTCCTCGCCCTCCCTCGCCGCTGCATCGAACCCCGCCGTCGACATCGTCCGGGATCGCGCCGATCTGCGCGGCCGGGTGCTGCGGTGGCGCGCCCAGGGTGCACGCATAGCCCTGGTGCCGACCATGGGCGCCCTGCATGACGGCCATCTGAGCCTGATCGACATCGCGCGCGCCCGGGCCGACCGGGTGGTGGTCAGCATCTTCGTCAACCCCACGCAGTTCGCGCCCGGAGAGGATTTCGACCGCTACCCGCGCGACGAGGCCGGCGATCTGGCCCGGCTGGCGGAACGGGGTGTCGATCTTGCCTGGATGCCGGCGGTCGGCGACATGTACCGCCCCGATGCCGCCACCACCGTGCATGTCGACCGGCTGACCCAGGGGCTGTGCGGCCCCTGGCGCCCCGGCCATTTCGACGGCATGGCGACGGTGGTCGCCAAGCTGCTGATCGGCTGCGGGCCGGATGTGGCCGTGTTCGGCGAGAAGGACTGGCAGCAATTGCAGGTGATCCGGCGGATGGTGACGGATCTCGACATCCCGGTGGAGATCGTGGGCGCCCCCACCAGCCGCGAGCCATCGGGCCTCGCCCGGTCGTCGCGCAATGTCTATCTCGACGCCCGCGAGCGCCCGGCCGCCGAGGCACTGAACGGCGTGCTGCACGAAACCGCCGCGGCCATCCTGGCCGCCGCCGCCGATGACGGTGATGCGGTCGCAGGCGCCCTCACCCGCGGCCGCGCACGGCTCACCGATCTCGGCTATGGCCGGGTCGAATATCTGGATCTGGTCGATGCCGAAACCCTGGCGCCGCTGGACCGGGCGCCGGTGCCGGGCCGGCCGGCCCGGCTGCTGGTCGCGGCGCGGCTGGGCAGCACCCGGCTGATCGACAACATTCCAGTCGAGACCCGGACAACGGCGTGACCGATCCGTGTCCCGGCTTGGCCGGCCTGTCGGGCGCCCCACCTGACAGGTCATGCGCCCCGCACGCCTGATCCTGACCGTCCTGATCCTCGGCCTCGCCGGTGCCGGCCTCGCTCTGGCTGCCGGGCTGGTGCGGCTGCCGGATCGCTGGAACCCTTTCGCCCCGCCGGTCATCGCCGACGCCCCGAACCTGCTGACCGGCTGGAAGATCGCCCGGCTGAAGGACGCGCCCGACCAGTGCCTGACGGTGCTTGAGACCGGGTCGCTGGCCTTCACGCCGGTGCCCGACCGGCAGACGGCCGAAAGCTGCGGCTTCCGGAACGCCGTCCGGGTCGATGGTGCCGAAGATCTGCGCTTCTCGTCGGGCTTTACCGCCAGCTGTCCGCTGATGGTCGCCTGGTCGATCTTCGAGCGCCACATTCTGCAACCCGCCGCCCG
Source organism: Tistrella mobilis (assembly GCF_039634785.1). Classification (NCBI taxonomy): domain Bacteria; kingdom Pseudomonadati; phylum Pseudomonadota; class Alphaproteobacteria; order Geminicoccales; family Geminicoccaceae; genus Tistrella; species Tistrella mobilis. Next base: position 262,149 of record NZ_JBBIAB010000007.1, read on the forward strand.
TCGCCATTTCGCAAGCCCGGTTGCGCGGGTCGAACATCTGGGCACCTATGCCTGCCGCCCGGTGCGCGGCGGCAGCACCCCCAGCCAGCATGCCACCGCCAATGCGATCGACATCGCCGGCCTGGTGCTCGCCGACGGAACCCGCATCACCCTGGCGCGCGACTGGTCGGGCGACGACGCCCGCAAGCGCGCCTTCCTGCGCGAGCTGCGTGACGGCGCCTGCGAGGTGTTTCGCGGCGTGCTCGGCCCCGACTACAACGCGGCCCATCGCGACCATTTCCATCTGGACATGGGGCGCTGGAGCATCTGTCGCTGACCGGCGCTCAGCTGTCGCCGTCGCCCTCGCCGGTTGCCGCCATCACCCGCGCCAGAAGCGGCCGGTCTTCGGCCCGGGCCAGCGCCATCATGATGGTCGAGAAATCATCGGCATGGCGCGGCCCCGCCGCGCGGATCGCGGCCGAAATCACCGCTTCCTGACAGGCAAAGGCGGCCCGCTCCATCCGGATGCCGGCCTCGGTGAGATAGAGCCGCCGCCGCCGCCGGTCGCCGCGATCGGTTTCCTGGCGCAACAGCCCGTCATCGAGCAGCCGGTTCAGCACCCGGGCCACGCCCTGCGCCGTGATCCCCAGGATGTCGAGCAGCTCCCCGACCGTGATCCCCGGCAGCCGGGCCGCGAAATACATCACCCGGTAATGGGCGCGGCCAAGCCCGTGCTCGCGCAGGAAGCTGTCGGCATCGCCGGTGAAGCCGCGATGGGCGAAGAAGAACAGCTGCGCGACCCGATGGGCGGCGGCGGTCGCATCCGCCAGATCGCCGAGCGGCGCGCGCTTCGGCAGCTCCGGGATGGACGGGTCTCGCGGGGTGTCTGACATCGGGGCTCCGGCTGGCGGCTTTGAAACATCCTGCGTCCCGCCGGGGGCCGGGGTCAAGCGAGCCATGTTTCAAACCAAATAGCACAATAATATTGTGTTACTATGATCAGCTGATAGTCTCTCATCCAGAACCGACTGATGCGGCAGGCAAGACCGCAGAGGTCACCGACCCCGGGAGGATCCCAAGGATGATCGCGCTCAAGACCCCGCTGACCCGCCTGATGGCCGCGGCGCTGCTCGCCGGTACCGCCGGCCTCGCCCTCGCCGCCCCGGCCATGGCCGGTGCCGATGGTGCCGTGAAGATCGGCATCCTCAATGACCGCTCCGGCCCCTATTCCGACGCCACCGGCGAAGGTGCGGTGGTCGCGGCCCGCATGGCGGTGGAAGATTTCGGCGGCAAGGCGCTGGGCAAGCCGGTCGAGGTCGTCTCGGCCGACCACCAGAACAAGGCCGATATCGGCTCGTCGACGGTGAACCGCTGGCTGGACGTCGAAGGTGTGGACGCCATCTTCGACGTGCCGAATTCGGGCGTGCTGCTGGCGCTGCAGGAAATCGTCCGCAACAAGGACGGCATCCTGGTCTCCTCGGGCGGCGGCGTGTCGAAGTTCACCGGCGAGGCCTGCTCTCCCTACGGCTTCCAGTGGAGCTACGACACCTATTCGGTCGCCAATGCGCTGGGCCGCGCCACGGTCGCGGAAGGTGGTGACAACTGGTTCCTGGTCCAGGTCGACTATGCTTTCGGCGAGGCCCTGGCCAGCGATCTGACCAAGGCGATCACCGAGGCCGGCGGTAAGATCGCGGGTTCGGTCAAGCATCCGCTGAACACGCCGGACTTCTCGTCCTACCTGCTGCAGGCCCAGGGCTCGGGTGCCAACACGGTGGCGCTGATCAATGCCGGCGGCGACACGGTCAACGCGCTCAAGCAGGCGAAGGAATTCGGCCTCGCCGACTCGGGCCAGAAGATGGTCGCGATGCTGTTCTTCAACACCGACGTGCTGGCGATCGGCGCCGACGACCTCAAGGGCCTGACCGCGATCAACGGCTATGAGGCGAGCCTGAATGCCGAAACCCAGGCCTTCGGCGAGCGCTTCGCCAAGCTGCACGGCACCTGGCCGACCTCTCTGCAGATCGGCGTCTATTCGGCGGTGAACCACTATCTGAAGGCGGTCGAGGCCGCCGGCACCGATGCCCGCGATCAGGTCGCGGCCAAGATGCGCGAGATGCCGGTCGAGGATCTGTTCGTGAAGGACGGCAAGGTCCGCGCCGACGGGCTGATGATCCACGACATGCTGCTGACCGAGGTGAAGCCGTCGTCGGAGTCGAAGACCCGCGGCGACGTGTTCAAGGTGGTGCGCGCGATTCCGGGCGACGAGGCCTTCCGCCCGCTCGACAAGGGCGGCTGCCCTCTGGTCAAGTGATCCCGGTCCTGCAGCAGGAACCAGGCCCACAATAAGAAACCGGGAAGGAACCGCCCCCCATGCGCATCATCGATTTTTTCGATCGGGGGGCGGCCATCGCTCCCGATCGTGAGGCTCTGGTCTCGGCCGGGCACAGCCTCACCTATACCGAAGCCCGCACCCTCACCTGCCGCATCGCCGCCGCCCTGGTCGCCCGGGCGGGCGGCGATCCGGCAGCGGTCGGCACCGTCGCGGTCTGGAGCCCAAATCACGCGCTCGCCTTCGCCTGCCTGCTCGGCGGCGTCAGGGCCGGCGGGGTCTGGGCGCCGATCAATGCCCGTGGCCATGCCGACGACAATATCGACTTTCTCGACACCGCCGACTGCCGGACGCTGTTCATCCATTCAAGCTTCGCCGGCTATCTGCCGCGGATCCGCGAGACGGTAACGACGCTCGAAGACGTGATCTGCATCGACGGCCCGCTCGACGGCGCCCTCTCGCTCGACGATCTGCTGGCCCGGGCGGAGGGGCTGCCGGTCCCGGATCTGCGTCCCGATCCGAACCGCCTGGCCGCCCTTTTCCCCACCGGCGGCACCACCGGCCGCTCCAAGGCCGTCCGGCTGACCGAGGGGGTGTGGACGGCGCTGATTGCAATCACCCACGCCGCCATGCCGCCGGTCGACCGTCCGGTCTATCTGGTCGCCGCCCCGATGACCCATGCCGCCGGCGCCATGGCCTTCCCGGCGCTTGCCGCCGGCGCCCGGGTGGTGATCATCGAGCGCGCCGATCCGCTGGAGGTGATGGAGGCGATCGATCGCGAGAAGGTCACCGACCTCTTCCTGCCGCCGACCGTGATCTACGGCATGCTCGGCCATCCGCGGCTGCGCGACTTCGACTACGGCTCGCTCCGCCATTTCATCTATGCCGCCTCGCCCATGGCACCCGACAAGCTGGCCGAGGCGATCAGGGTTTTCGGCCCGGTGATGGCCCAGACCTATGGCCAGGCCGAAGCGCCGATGCTCTGCACCTTCCTGTCGCCCGCCGAGCATGCGGCGGCGGCAGCCGATCCCGCCCTCGTCCACCGCCTCGCCTCCTGCGGCCGCCCGACCCTGCTGACCCGGGTCGAGATCATGGATGACGACGGCAGCGTCCTGCCCCGGGGCGAGCGGGGTGAGATCGTGGTCCGCGGCGACCTGGTGATGGCCGGCTATCACAAGCGTCCCGAGGCGACGGCAGAGGTCAGCCAGTTCGGCTGGCACCATACCGGCGATGTCGGCTGGATGGATGCGGACGGTTTCGTCTACATCGTCGACCGCAAGAAGGACATGATCATCACCGGCGGCTTCAACGTCTATTCGGCCGAGGTTGAAAACGTGATCCAGGGCCATGCCGCCGTGCAGAACTGCGTGGTGATCGGCGTCCCCGACCCGAAATGGGGCGAGGCGGTGACCGCGGTGGTCGAGCCCGTTCCCGGCGCCGACGTGACGGCGGAAGAGCTGATCGCCCTTTGCCGGTCGAAGCTCGGCCCGGTCAAGACGCCCAAATCGGTGCTGTTCGAAGAGGCCCTGCCGCGCAGCCCGGTTGGCAAGATCCTGAAACGGGCGGTCCGCGACCGCTTCTGGAGCGGGCGCGACCGGCTGGTCTGATCCCCTCACCGGCGGCGCCGGCCGGTCTCTTCCGCACGGGGCAGCGTCACCCGGGCAGCGAGACCGCCCAGTTCCTCGCTCGCGGTCAGTGCGAGCGTGCCGCCATAGATCTCGACCACATCCGAGACGATGGACAGGCCGAGCCCCGATCCGGGCACCCGCTCGTCCAGCCGCCGGCCGCGCTGCAGGGCCGCCCGGGCCTGATCGGGGGTCAGGCCCGGGCCGTCATCCTCGATCAGGATCAGGAGCATGTCGCCGCCGGCTGCCGCACCGCTCACCCGGACGCGGCCGGCGGCCCATTTGCAGGCATTCTCCATCAGATTGCCCAGGATCTCTTCCAGATCCTGACGCTCGCCGCGGAAGTCGAGCTCGCCACGAGGCTCGAGATCCGGGGCCAGATCGACGGCGATGGAAAGCGGCGGGTCGCGGCGGGCGAACATCCGCTCCAGACTGCGGGCAATGTCGGCGGCAACCGGCGCGACCGGCGTCCGGGCCCCGATCACCGCGGCATTGGCGGCGGCAGAGGCGCGGGTCAAATGACGCTCGACGATCAGCCGCATGGCGTCGATCTGCCGGCGGGCAACCTCGCGCCGGTCCTCGGGCAGATCGGCGATGTCGGCCGCGAGCAGGGTCAGCGGGGTCTTGAGCCCGTGGGCGAGATTGCCGGCCTGGGCGCGGGCCCGGCGTACCACCTCGGCATCATGGTCGAGCACGCCGTTCATCGCCCGGACCAGCGGCAGCACCTCGCGCGGGCGCTGTTCATCGAGCCGGGCCGCCCGGCCGGCGCGGATCGCATCCAGATCGCCCGAGAGCCGCCGGAGTGGCGCCAGCCCCCAGCGCAGCTGAACCAGCGTCAGCAGCGTCGCCACCAGCACCAGCCCGCCCAGCATCAGGATCAGCAAGCGGTCGAAACGCCGGGTCTCCAGCCCGATTTCGGCCGCATCGGCCGCCACCGCCACCACCAGCGGACCGTCATGATCGGGGAGCGTGATGGTGCGGGCGACCAGACGCAGCGGCACGCCTTCGGTCGGCCCGTCGACGATCTGACGGACGGCGGCCGGGCCGGAGCCCGGGGTGCCGAAGACATCCAGCGTCTGATCCCAGAGCGAGCGCGAGGCGAGCACGACCTCGTCGGTCATGCCTTCCTGGCCGACCTCTTCCACCTGCCAGTACCAGCCCGAAAAGATCTGGTCGAAGCGCGGGTCGCCGAGTCCGCGATCGAGGCCGATGGCGCCGTTGCGCCCCACCCTGAGTGCGGCGACCAGCGCCCGGTGCAAGGCTTCGAGCCGCTGATCGAACGCCGCCTCGACCGAGCGATGGAAGGCATGGGAGAGCGCGAACCCGCCGGCGGTGACGGCGATCAGGGTGGAAACCAGGGCCGCCGCGGCCAGGCGGAGCGCGATCGACCCCGCACGGCGGGGCGGGGGTGCGGAGGCGGGATCCTCGCTCAACTGGCGCCCGCCTCCAGCACCCAGCCGCGGCCGCGCACGGTGCGGATCAGCGGCCGGTCGAGCTTGCGGCGGATGCGGGCGAGCAGCACGTCGACGACGTTGGAATCCGGATCGGCATCGCGTTCATAGACATGCTCGACGATTTCGCTCCGGCCGACCACCCGGCCCTGATTGTGCATCAGATAGGCCAGCAGCCGGTATTCCTGGGCGGTGAGATCGAGCCCGGCGCCGTCGATCCGGAAACGGCCGGCGCGGGTGTCGAGCACCAGCGATCCGCAGCGCAGATCCGCCGCCGCATGGCCCGAAGCCCGGCGGATCAGGGCATGAAGGCGCAGCACCACCTCGCCCATTTCGAAAGGCTTGGTCATATAGTCGTCGGCACCGGCATGGAAGCCGGCCTGTTTTTCCGACCAGCGGCCGCGCGCCGTCAGGATCAGCACCGGCATGTCCAGCCCGTCCTCGCGCCAGCGCTGCAGCACGCTGACCCCGTTCATGCCCGGCAGGCCCAGATCCAGCACCACCGCATCATAGGTTTCGGTCTGGCCCAGATATTCGGCGAGCGTCCCATCGGCGGCGATGTCGACCGTGAACCCCGCCTCGACCAGCACCTTCTTCAGCCGGTCGGCAAGCTCGGCATCGTCTTCGGCGAGCAGAATTCTCATCGGATCCTCGCAGCCTCGATCCCCCGGCCGGCGACTTCCAGAAAGGCGCCATCCGAGGCCCGGAAGCGGAATTTCAGCACGGTTCCGGCCTCGGTCAACAGGTCGACGACATAGATCATGTCGTCGTCGTCATCGTCGTCGCGTTCGAGTTCCGCCTCGATCACCCGGCCGCGATAGCGCTCGCCGATCCAGGCGACGATGCGAGAGAGCGGCACCACCCGGCCTTCGCGCACGGCTTCGCGCAGCGCCCGGCGATCCCCGGGCGGATCGGCAAGGCCCGGCTGCGGGGCGAAAACGGTCAGCGCCACCGGCACGGCAAGGGCCAGGGCGGTCGAGATGCGGCACAGGTGGCGGTGGAGACGGATTACGCGCATGCGCGTGATCCTGCCCGATCTTCCATGAACGGTACATGAACGGATCGTTCAGTTTCCGGCGAGGGCCGGGCTGCCATGATGGCTTCATCGAGACGCGCCGGACACGGCGTGTGGAGACGCAGAGGAGTGACGACATGACCGCCAGGACGACGCGACGCCGCCCGATCGCCGCAGCCACCTTCGGGGCCGCGGCACTGGGGCTGATCGCGGCCACCCTGCCCGCCGCACCGGCCCGGGCGCTCGACACGCCGATCGGCCAGCTGGATCTCTATCGCGAGATCACCATCGCGGGCACCGTCACCGGTGTCTGGGGCAACGACTTCGTGCTCGAGGATCCGAGCGGCAAGGTGCTGGTCCATGCCGGCCCCCACTGGTACCACGATGTCGGCGTGAAGGAAGGCGACCGGCTGACGGTCACCGGCCGCATCGCCGGCCCGAATTTCGACGCCACCACCATCACCTGGGATGACGGCCGCAGCTTCACCGTCCGCCCCGCCGACGGCCCGCCGCCCTGGGGCGGGAAGGAGCGGGAGCGGGGCGATCGCGACCGGGGCCCGCGCCACGACCGGCCCCATGACGGCCCCGGCCCGCGCCCGGCCGCCGAGCTGGATCTGCGGGTGCTGGGCGAACGGCTGGCGGCGGGCGGCTATACCCGGATCACCGATGTCGATCTCGACCGTCGCCACATTTCGGCCGAGGCCGTCTCTCGCGACGGGCTGCAGGTGGAACTGCATATCGATCCGCGCAGCTACGAGGTCATCCGCGAGCGTCGTGACGACGGTGACCGCCGCCCCGACATCGCGCTGGATCTGCCGGCCCTTGCCCGGATGCTCAGCGACCGGGGCTACGCGACCATCACCGATGTCAGCATCGATGACGGGCTGATCGAGGTCGATGCCGTCGCCCGTGGCAATGAGCGCGTCGAGCTTGAGATCGACCCCCAAACCCTGAACATCCTGCGCGAGCGCCGCGACGACTGATCCGGCGCCCGCAGGCCCCTGCCCCCAGCCAGCCCCTGCCTAAGGAGGCAATCCCATGTCGGACCCACACCCTGCCCGTCCGGCATCCCGCCGGCGCCGCCCGGCTGCCGTCGCGATCACCATCGCGGCGGCGGCCCTGCTGCTCGGCGCCTGCGTCCCCCATGAAAGACGCAGCTGGGGATATGGCGACCCGCCGCCGCGGGTCTATCATGCACCCCGCTATGGCTATGCCCCGCCGCCACCGCCGCGGGTGATCTATGTGCCCCGGCCGCCGGTGCGGGTGGTGACGCCGCCGCCGCATCACGGGCCACGGCCAGGGGAGTATCATCACCGCCCCCGGGACCGGGACGACCGCGGCCGCGGCCGCGGCGATGGTCGCTGGGATGACGACCGGCCCCACCACCGGGATCGTGACCGGGACAGGGATCGCGACGGCTGGGGCCGGGGCCGGTCCTGACCGGCCTCAGCCGGCCGTGCCGCCGGCAACCAGGGGGCACCCACCCTGGTCGAGCGGCCGGAAGGCCTGATCGCCCGGCACCGTGCGGATCAGCTTCAGATAGTCCCAGGGACGGGTGGATTCGCCCGGCGCCTTCACCTCCAGCACATAAAGATCATGGACCATGCGGCCGTCGGGCCGGATATGACCGTTCTTCGCGAACATGTCGTTCACGGGCGTCGCGCGCATCTGCGCGTTCACCGCATCGGTCGCATCGGTGCCGGCATCCGTCACCGCCTGAAGATAGTGGCGGACCGCCGAATAGGTGCCGGCCTGGCCCATGGTCGGCATGGCGCCGTGGCGGGCGAAGAACCGCTCCGACCAGGCGCGGGTCTCGTCGTTCAGATCCCAATAAAAGGCCTGGGTCATGATCAGGCCCTGGGCGGTCTCCAGCCCGATCGCATGGATGTCGGTGATGTGGAGATAGAGCCCGGCGAGCCTGAGGCCCGATGCAGCCAGGCCGAATTCCGCCGCCTGCTTGATTGCGTTCACCGAATCGGCACCTGCATTGGCAAGGCCGATCATCCGCGCCCCCGACCCCTGCGCCTGAAGCAGGAAGGACGAGAAATCCGAGGTTCCCTGCGGATGGCGCACACCGCCCAGCACCTTGCCGCCGGCAGCCTCGACGGCAGCTTTCGTGTCGCGCTCCAGCGCGTGGCCGAAGGCGTAATCGGCGGTGAGGAAATACCACGGACCCTGATCCGCCAGCGGCAGGCCGGTACCGACCGCAAGGCCGTAGGTGTCATAGGTCCAGTGGATGCCGGTGGGCGCGCAGGCCTTGCCGGTGAAATCCGACGAGCCGCCCGTGGAGGCCAGCACCAGCCGGTTCTTCTGCCGGCCGATCTCCTGCACCGCCAGCAGAACCGACGAGGTCGGGATGTCGGCGATGACATCGACCTGTTCCTCGTCGATCCAGCGATTGACCAGGGTCACGCCGATATCGGGCTTGTTCTGATGATCGCCCGAGACGATCACGATCGGCTTACCCAGGATCGTGCCGCCGAACTCTTCGGCCGCCATTTCAGCGGCAATCACCGAGCCGCGGCCGGCCATGTCGGCATAGATGCCGGACATGTCGTTCAGCACACCGATCTTGATCACCCCGTCGGAGATCGCGTCATCCCCGGCGGCCATCGCCGGCACCGCCGCCACCAGCGCGGCCGCCACCGCCGCACGCACGCCGAAATTCGCCATGAACATATACCCCCGCATGCGTCCGGACCCGCTCCGGAATTCCGCAGGGCGGTTCATACGATTTCACGTCAGGAGACGTCAAATCAATATTTATTTAACGATTATATAATGTAAATACAGAAACAGCTTCATCGTCGGCGGTGCCGGCAGGCCTTCACCCGCGGGCGGTATCCTCCCCACGCTCCGATGCCGGCAGTGCCGAAATGCTGTCGGGTCCAAGCCGGCTGCCGCAGATGGGGCAGTCCATCAGCGCCAGCGCCTGTTCGATGCGCTCGGGCGTGGCGCCCTGGCGGACCATCTCGGCGCGCACCTCCGCACGGAAGGCCAGATGCCGGCGCTGTTCGGCCAGCGCGTTCTCCAGCACCGCCCCCGCCGTGCCGGTCGCCGGCTCTACCGTGAAGGCGGCTGCCGGCCGGCCGGCGGCCAGCATGGCCGCGCCCGCCGCACCGGCGCCGAGCCCTGAGAGAAAACGCCGCCGCCCCGTGGACGGCTTGTCCGAACGATCGGTCATTCTCCGGTCTCCTGATCCGGATGGGGGCGGCTCGCGATCACCCGCGCCGCCTGGTCGAGATAGGCCTGTTCGCGCGCCCGAAGATCGGGCAGCCCGACCAGCTGGTTGAAGCCGTCGAAATCGAGCATGCGATCCGCAAAAGCCGTGGTGATGCCGTCGCGGCGCAAGGTCGCGAACAGCTCGCGCGCAGCCCTGGCGACCGCATAGGTCAGGGCCACCGGATGGGTGACCACGGCATAGCCGATCTCCTGAAGCTCGGCCGCGGTCAGCATCGGGGTCAACCCGCCCTCGATGTTGTTGGCCAGCAGCGGCGCCTGCACCGCCACACAGATCCGGCGCATCTGCTCCACCGTGCGCGGCGCTTCGACGAAGACCATGTCGGCGCCCAGCTCGCGATAAAGACAGGCGCGGTCGATCGCCGCCTCGATCCCGTCCACGGCAAGCGCATCCGTCCTGGCCATGATCACCAGATCCGGATCGCGCCGCGCATCCAGCGCCGCCTGCAGCTTGGCGACCATGTCCTCGACCGGCACCACCGCCTTGCCCGCCATGTGGCCGCAGCGCTTGGGGAAGACCTGATCCTCGATGAACAGCCCGGCGACGCCGGCCTGTTCATAGGCCCGCACCGCCCGCCGGGTGTTGGTGACATTGCCGAAACCGGTGTCGGCATCGGCAAAGACCGGCACATCGACCGCATCGCAGATCCGGGCATAGTGGTCGGCCAGTTCACGCATGGACAGCTGCGAGGTGTCGGGCTCGCCGATCAGCGCCGCCGTCGAGGCATAGCCGCCGCAGGTGACCGCCTCGAAACCGGCCTCGGCGGCGATGCGCGCGGTCAGCGCATCCTGCACACCGGGCATTTCCAGAATCTCCGGGGCCTCGACGAGGGCCCGGAAGCGTGAGGTGCGACGCATATGGGTACCGCCAGTCGGTTCTGTTTCGATGCTCCTTCAACGGTATAGCGCAGGAGCGCCGGCCCTGCCAGCAATCAGCTTTCGGCGGTCCGCCCTCTGCCGTCAGATCCGGCGGAAGCGCAAGGCGTCGCGGCCAAGCTGATCGATCGAGGTGCAGCCCATCAGCTTCATGTCGCGCTCGATCTCGATCCGCATCAACTCCAGCGCCCGTTCCACCCCGGGCTGACCGGCGGCGGCCAGCGGGAAAAGATAGTAGCGGCCCAGCCCCACAGCCTTGGCTCCCAATGCCAGGGCCTTCAGCACATGGGTGCCGCGCTGGACGCCGCCATCCATCATCACGTCGATCCGGTCGCCCACGGCATCGACGATCTCGGCCAGCTGGTCGAAGCCGGTGCGCGAGCCGTCGAGCTGACGGCCGCCATGGTTGGAGAGCACGATGCCGGTGCAGCCGATCTCCACCGCCCGCTTCGCATCCTCGACCGACATGATGCCCTTCAGGCAGAACTGCCCGCCCCAGTCCCGAACCATGGCGGCGACATCGTCCCAGGTCATCGAGGGGTCGAGCATCTCGGTGAAATAGCGGCTGATCGACATGGTGCCGCCACCCATGTCGACATGGGCATCCAGCTGGGGCAGGCGGAAGCGTTCATGGGTGAAATGTTCGATCGCCCAGCGCGGCTTGATCGCAAACTGCGTGATCCCGGCCAGGTTCAGCCGGAAAGGAATGGCGAAGCCGGTGCGCTTGTCGCGTTCGCGATTGCCGCCGGTGATGCTGTCGACCGTCAGCATCATCACCTGAACGCCGGCATCGCGGGCCCGCTCCATCATCGCCCGGTTCAGGCCGCGATCCTTGTGGAAATAGAACTGATAGACCTGCGGGCCGTTTGAGATCCGCCGCGCCTCTTCCAGGCTGACGGTGCCGAGCGACGAGACGCCGAACATGGTGCCGAACTTCCCCGCCGCGGCGGCCACCGCCCGCTCCCCCTGGTGGTGGAACAGCCGCTGCAAAGCGGTGGGCGAGCAGTAGACCGGCATCGCCAGCTTCTGGCCCATCACCGTCACCGACATGTCGACCGCACCCACGCCGCGCAGCACCCGCGGCACCAGGTCGCAGTCGTCGAAGGCGGCGGTGTTGCGGCGCAGCGTCACCTCGTCATCGGCGGCGCCGTCGATATAGTCGAAGATCGGCCCCGGCAGGCGACGGCGGGCCATGCGGCGGAAATCGTGGAAATTATGGCAGTCGGCAAGGCGCATCACGCTCTCCGGGGGATGACGGCCGGGCCTGCCGGTCGTATAAGAGAACCAGAACCGACATCTTGGTAAACTCATTTTACCAAGAACGCAATGACAAGAGCCATGCGCAACAGGACGGACGTGATGGAACAGGACGAGGGCAAGCCGGCCGCCGACGGCGCGGCGGCGCGAACCGCCCGGCAGATCGAGACGCTGATCCTGGAGGGGGCGCTCAGCCCCGGCGATCCGCTGTTGCCGGAGCGGGAACTGGCCGAGCGGCTGGGCGTCTCTCGCCCGACGCTGCGTCAGGCCCTGAAACTGCTGGAAAGCCGCGGCCTGATCCTGGCCGATCAGGGGCGACGGCTGGTGGCGCCGCTGGGCCGCGGGCTGACCGATCCGCTGATCGCGCTGATGGCCGATCACGGCGAGGTGGTCGACGACTATCTGGAATTCCGCGCCACGGCGGAACGCATGGCCGCGGGCCTGGCGGCACGGCGGGCGAACGACGTGGATCGCGCCCGGATCGGCGAGGCCATGGCCGCCATCGACCGGGCCCATGAGGCCGGATCGGAACCGGCCGAGGCCGCGGCCGACGTCGCCCTGCATCTGGCGCTTTACGAGGCGTCGCACAATCTGGTGCTGATGCAGGTCATGCGCGCCCTGACCGGCCTGCTGCGCCGGGGCGTGATGGACAATCGCGAAACGATGTTCCGCCGGCCCGAAACCCGCGAGGCGCTGCGCGCCCAGCATCGTGCGATCCACGACGCCGTGCTGGCGGGCGATGCGGCCGCGGCCGAAACCGCGGCAGAGGCCCATATCCGCTATGTTCATCAGGCGCTGGGCGAGATCGCGGCGGCAGAGGCCCGGCTCGCCACATCGCTGCGCCGGCTGGATGGCGGCGGGATCGCCCGGCGCGGCTGACGCCACGCCGGGCGATCATGCGTCAGGCCGCGGCCGTGTCGCCGATATCGTCGATGCGCTGCTGCAGCGACAGCCGGTCGAGAGCCGCGATCGACAGATTGGCGAAGATGCCGATCCGGGTGTTGAGCATGCGGAAGGCCTCGGCCACCGCCAGGGCACGCTCGGCATCGCTGCCCTCGACGGCCGAGGGGTCGGGCACGCCCCAATGGGCGGTCATCGGCTGGCCGGGCCAGGCCGGGCAGGTCTCCCGCGCCTGATCGCAGACCGTGAACACGAAGTCGAAGCGCGGCGCGTCGGGGCCACGAAACTCGTCCCAGCTCTTCGAGCGCAGCCCCTCGGTCGGGATGCGCGACCGTTCGAGCAGGGCCAGCGCCAGCGGATCGGGCGCGCCGGCCGGGTGGCTGCCGGCGCTGTAGGCCCGGAAACGCCCCTTGCCCAGATGGTTGAGCAGGGCTTCGGCCATAATGCTGCGCACGGCATTGCCGGTGCACAGGAACAGCACGTTGTGGATGCGGTCAGGAGTGGGTGCCGTGTCGCTCATCAGAAACCTCGGATCCGCTGGAGCGCGCGGGCCGCAAGGGCCCGCCGGTCCGCCGATCCTGCCGCCGGGGCCCGGACCGCTCCGTGACCGTCCGGTGACCGCTGGATGAAACTGCAGCGACGTGCCGGTCAGTGGTCGACCGCAGCGAGCGTCACGAACCAATGCGGCGTGCCCTTGACAGGGATCGGCCGTCCCGCGGCATCGGCCGGGAACAGGCTCATCGCCACCCGATCCCGGACATTGCCGCCGATCGCCGCGATCGTGCCCGGCCCGACCCTGACCACCAGATCGCAATGCATGCCCCGCGGCCGCGTATCCCAGCCACGGGCGCGGGCATCCAGCACCTCCCGCGCGCGCTGGTGCCAGTCGTCGAGTTCCGGCCCACCCTCCGACCGGCCGCGATCGGCGCAGAGCAGATCGCCCGGCCGGATCGAGGTCTCGTGCGGATCGGCCGGCACGAAACGAGCAGTCAGGTCGCCCTGGGCGCCGAGGGCGCGGAAGATCACATGGTCGACATAGTCCAGATGCCGCGAGGCCGGCGGCAGATCGGCCGGGGAGATGCCGGCCATGCAGGCGACATAGGAGATGAAGGCCGCCGACCAGGGGGACAGCTCCGGCACGTCGGAGGCGCCCATCTTCAGGCCGTGATCATCCGCCGCCGCCCGCCAGTAGAGCTGAAGCCGGCCGCGCACCCGGCTGTCGGTCTCGTCCAGGCCCGGCGGGTTCAGCGACGGGGCGCCGCCACGGAAATCGACCACCGGGCTGCCGAAGGCCCGCCATTCGCCCTCGGCCACATTGACCATCGCCGCAACCATGCCGCCCGGCGGCGGCTCCGCCGCGCAGACCAGAGGTGCCGCCCGTGGCGCATCGGGCCCCGGAATGCTGCCGCCCCCGCAGGCCGCGAGGACCAGGCTCGCGATCAGCCCGGGCAGGATCCGCAGCCGCCATCCCATGGCCGGCCTCAGGCCCGCATGTCGATCGGGAAGGGACGGCGGCCGTTATACGAGATCATCTCGCGGATCTCGTCGATTTCCTGATTGGTGACCGCCAGGCAGCCGAGCGTCCAGCTGCGGTCGCCGCGGGCATGAATGCTTTCCCACGGGCCGTCGCCGGTGCCGTGCAGGCCGATCGCGCCGCCGAGCTTCAGCCGCCCGCCGACCGCGGCGGCACGCGCCTTGTCCTCGGCATTCGGATAGCTGATCGGGATGAACCAGCGGAAGCCGTCGAGGGATTCGCGTCCCGGCGGCATCATGTGATAGCGGCCCTCGGGGGTCAGGGCGTCGCCCTCTTCCCGCTTCGGGCCCGGGCCGCCGCGGCCGATGGCGACCGAATAGCGCTTCACCTCGCGGTCGCCGTCGAAGAAGACCAGGCTGCGCTCCATCTTGCTCAGCACCGCCCGGGTCGGGAACAGCGGCATGCCCGGCACCGCCTCCTGCGGGGGCAGGGTTTCGGGCATCGGCGCCGGCTCGATCACCGTCATCTGGCGGGGTGCGCGCGCCTCACAGCCCGCAAGCAGGCCTGTTCCGGCCACGAGCCCGGCCACGCCGAAACGCAGGAAGCGCCGCCGTCCCGGCGTCGCCGGCCCCTGTGGCACAGAGTGCTTCTGATCCTTCAGATCCGTCATCGGGTTTTCCGTCTGTCCCCTTGGCCCCACAATGGTTTACGTTGCCACGCGGCAGGGGGCAAGGCCCCAATCGCATGCCGCCGCCCCACGCCTCTTCCGCAGCCGTCGCGAGCCCGCACATGACCACCTCCCCACCTCTCCGCCAGCGCGCAGCCGTCACCGACAGCCCCGTCGATCCCGCCACCCTGGAACGGCTGATCGTCGCCTTCTACGATCGTGCCCGCCACGACGAAATGCTGGCGCCGGTCTTCGCCCGGGTCGCAGATGATGCCTGGCCCGACCACATCGCCCGGGTGGTGGGGTTCTGGCGCTCGGTGCTGTTCCATGACGGCAGCTACAGGGGCAATCCGATGCGCACCCATGCGGCGATGCCCGAGCTGACGCCGGATCATTTCCATCGCTGGCTGGCGATCTGGCGCGAGACCGCGATCCGCACCTGCCCGCCGGTGGCGGCGATGCTGATGATCGACAAAGCCGAGCGCATGGCCGCGGCGCTGGCCGGCGGCCATCCGACCGCAGGGGCGGCGCGCGACCCCCAGGACACAGCGGGCCGGACATAAGGATCAAATCGTCGCAGGATCAACGGATTCGGGGTTGGATTGCGCGACATTTCGGCGCATCCTTTGCCCGGCTCTAGCCGCACCCCGGCCCGGACACTTCGTCCCGGCCCGCGTGCCGATACGGAGATCGCCGATATGTCCGCCCTGATCGCCGCCGCTTCGCCCGCTCGCACCGCCACCGCCACCACCGTGACCGCGACCACCATCGCGACCATCACCCTTGGTGCCGCCGTGACCGTGATGACCGTGCAGGCCGCCCGCAATCAGGGTCGCGACCGCAATTGGTTTGGCGGCTGGCAGGCCGACCATGCCGATGGAGGCTCCATCTCGCGCCGTCAGTTCGACCTCGACGGTCGCCGCGGCAAAGATGACAAGCGACCGGGTGGTACCGTGATGCATCCGCAGCACGCTGCCACCCCGACCGCCCGGCATGGCGCCGTCACGCCGCCGGCCTCCGCCCGTTCCGGAGTACCCCGCGCCGCCTGAGTGCGGCGGGTTCCGGCCCAAGCTCCCCTTATCCGTCAGTTCAGACCGCCTTCGACCCGGCATCCGCCTGAGGCCGTTGGTTCAGCCATCCCGTTTCCCTTGATGGAGAGACGGATTGCCGGACCGGCCGCGGATGGTGCGGACAGGCTGGCCGGCCCATCATGGTGATCCCATGATGCGGACCGCACGCCCCTGACCGCCCCGCGCTGCCCCAGAGGCCCAGCGGATGCCGCCCGGTCGACGCCAGATCCGGAGCGTCCTGCCATGTCACGCCGTCGCCTTCCCCCCCTGGGTGCCCTGCACGCCTTCGAGGCTGCCGCCCGCCATCAGAGTTTCGCCCGCGCCGCCGAGGAACTGCACCTCACCGACGGCGCCATCAGCCACCGGATCCGCGATCTGGAAGACCGGCTGGGCATGCGGCTGTTCCGCCGGCTGCACCGCAAGGTGGTGCTGACCGAACACGGGCGGCGGCTCTATGCCACCTCGCGCGAAATGTTCGACCTGCTGGCCCGCGGGCTGGTGGAGCTGGACGGCCTGCCGGCCGAGCCGGTCCGCATTGCGGCACCCGCGGTGATCGCCACCCGCTGGCTGCTGCCGCGCATGGACGAGCTCGAGGCCGCCGTGCCCGGGATCGAGCCGCATCTGATGGTGGAAGGCGCCCCCGATGGCGATGCCCCGCCGCCCGACCTGATCCTGAGGATCGGGGCCCGGCCACGCGGCAGCGAGCGGGTCGACCGGCTGGCCGGCGACATGCTGGTGCCGGTCGCCGCCCCGGTCTATCTGGCCCGGGCCGGCCGGCCGGCGGCCCCCGAAGCCCTGCTGCGCTACCGGCTGCTGCGCGGCCCCGAAGATGCCTGGGACCTGTGGTTCCGCAGTGCCGGCATCTCCCGCGCCGAGCCGCCGCGCGGCCCGGTTCTGGGGGATCACGACCATCTGATCGGCGCCGCCATCGCCGGCCATGGCGTGGCACTGGCGCCGAACCGCATGGTCGCGACCGACATCGCCGCCGGCCGTCTGGCCCGGCTGTTCGCCACCGCCGTGCCCTGGACCGACGCCTACTGGCTGATCCACGGGGAAAGTGCGGCCGACCGGCCCGAGATCGAGCGCGTCGCCGCCTGGCTGGAACAGGCGATGACGGCCGATGACGGGTTGCCCGGCCGGTCCACACTGCCGGGCACCGACTTGCGCCGCATACCCGAGCGGCCTACCGTCGACTGAACGGAACCGCGCACGGAAACGACGCCCCAGGGAGGACAGGATGGCAGGCGATCATCATGACCATGCCCATGATCACGATCATGATCACGGACATGACGGGCAGGGGTACGCGCATGCGGCCCCACCTTCGCCCATGGCGGCGCGGGTGAAGGCGATCGAGACGCTGGCGGTGGCCAAGGGGCTGGTCGATCCGGCGGCGCTCGACCTGATCGTCGACACCTATGAAAGCAAGGTCGGGCCGCGCAACGGCGCCCGCGTGGTCGCCCGCGCCTGGACCGATCCGGCCTACAAGGCCCGGCTGCTGAGCGATGCCACCGCCGCCATCGCCGAGTTCGGCTTCACCGGCCGCCAGGGCGAGGACATGGTGGTGCTGGAGAACACCGACCGGGTGCACAACATGGTCGTGTGCACGCTGTGCTCCTGCTACCCCTGGACGGTGCTGGGCCTGCCGCCGGTCTGGTACAAATCCGCCCCCTATCGCTCGCGGGCCGTGCTGGACCCGCGCGGAGTGCTCGCCGAATTCGGCTGCACGATCGGCGACGAGGTCGAGGTCAGGGTCTGGGACAGCACCGCCGAACTGCGCTATCTGGTCCTGCCGCAGCGCCCCGCCGGCACCGAGGGCTGGGACGAGGATCGGCTGGCGGAGATCGTCACCCGGGATGCGATGATCGGCGTCACGCGCATCGCCGATCAGACGGCGGAGCCGCGGCCATGAACGGGGCACAGGATCTGGGCGGCATGATGGGCTTCGGCCCGATCGGGATCGAGGTGAACGAGCCGGTCTTTCATGCCCCCTGGGAAGCGCGCGCGCTGGCGGTCACGCTGGCGGTGGGTTTCCTGGGCCGCTGGTCGATCGACGAGGCACGCCATGCCCGCGAAAGCCTGCCGCCGCCGGTCTATCTGACCAGCAGCTACTATGAAATCTGGCTGCGCGGGCTTGAAAGGTTGATGGTCCGCCATGGCCTCGCCACCGACGCTGAATTTGAAACGGGGGTGCCCGATCCGGCGGCCCCGGCCCTGCCGGCCGATCTGAAATCCGCCCCCGATGCCACCCAGGCCGCCGCCATCCTGGCGCGCGGTGCCAGCGCCCGCCGGGAGGGCAGCGGCCGCCCCGCCCGCTTCAAGGCCGGCGACCGGGTAAAGGTCCGCGATATCAACACGCTGGCCCATACCAGGGCGCCGCGCTATGTGCGCGGCCGCGTGGGCACGATCGAGCGCCTGCACGGCGATTTCGTGCTGCCGGATGCCGCCGCCGCCCGCCGCGGCGAGGATCCCCAGCCCTGCTATGCCGTGCGCTTCGCCGCCCGCGATCTCTGGGGCGAGACCGCCCATCCCAATGACTGCGTCCACGCCGATCTGTGGGACGACTATCTGGAGCCGGCATGATGGCGACGGAGCATCAACCCCCCTCAACACCCCGCCCCATCACCGTGGTGCCGGCCGGTGCTGCCCGCCCCGCGGCCACCGGCACGCCGGATGCCGGCGCCCACGGCATCACCTGCACGCCGCCCACAGCCCGGCCGATGCCGCCCCTGCTGCTGGGCCAGCCGGCCGATGCCGGGGGACCGGTCTTCCGCGAACCCTGGGAAGCCCAGGCTTTCGCCCTGGTCGTGTCCCTGCACGAGGCCGGCCTGTTCAGCTGGAACGAATGGGCGGCGACCCTGTCGGCGCGCATCGTGACCGCCCAGCTGGGCGGCGATCCGGATCTCGGCACCACTTATTACCATCACTGGCTGGCGGCGCTGGAAGACATCACCCGCGCCAAGGGCTTGGCCTGATCCGGCCCACCATCAACCCCCACCATCAACCCATAGAGTTGATGGTGGGGTTGACCCCGCCCGGCCCCGTCTTCAGCCTCCCTCCAGCCGGTAGCCGACGCCGGGTTCGTTGACGATCAGCTTCGGATCGGCGGGGTCGTCGCCCAGCTTCTGGCGCAGATGGCCGACATAGATCCGCAGATAATGGGTGTCGGCCTCGTGCGCCGGCCCCCAGACCTCGCGCAGCAGCTGGGCATGGGTCATCATCCGGCCGCGATTGCGGGCCAGGATGCGCAGCAGGTCGTATTCCCGCCGGCTGAGCTTCACCGGCTGACCGTCGAGCGTCACTTCATGGCGGGGCTGATCGATGGTGATCCGGGTGCCGATGCGGATCAGTGCCTCGTCATCAGGCGCGGCCGGGATCTGCCCCGGCTGGGCCGGTGCGGTGCCGCGCGCCCGCAGCGTCGCCCGGATGCGGGCGGTGAGTTCGGCGATGCCGAAGGGCTTGGTGACGTAATCATCCGCCCCCCGATCCAGCGCCGCCACCTTGCCGGCCTCGTCGGCCCGCACCGACAGAACCAGAATCGGTACACCCGACCAGTCGCGGATCCGGCCGATCACCTCGGTGCCGTCGATATCGGGCAGGCCCAGATCCAGCACGATCATCGCCGGCGCCAGGGTCGCCGCGGCCCGGACCGCCTCCTCCCCCGTCGCCGCCTCGATCACCTCGAAGCCGGCGGCGCCGAGCGCGATCTTGAGAAAGCGGCGGATCTGGGGTTCGTCGTCGACCACCAGAATGCGGGCCGTGTTCATGTCGACGGGCATCGTCTCTCCGATGAGGGGGCGTCACTCGGCATCTTCGGGCGGCGGGGCCGGCGGCTCCGCGACGGTCAGGCGGATCACGATTCGGGTGCCCTGGCCACCGGCACCGGCCTCGGCACGGATCGTGCCGCCATGAGCCTCGACGAAGCCGCGACAGATCGCAAGCCCGAGCCCGGTGCCGGCCGGCTGGCTGTCGCCCGCCTTCACCCGGTGGAACATGTCGAACACGGCCTCCCGATCCGCTTCGGGGATGCCCGGCCCGTCATCCTCCACCCGGACGTCGATGCTGCGGCCGCGATCGGCAAGGGCGGCGGCGATGGTGATCCGGCCATCCGGCCCGCCATGCTTGACCGCGTTGTCGACCAGATTGACCAGCACCTGTTCCATCAGCACCGCATCGACATGAAGCAGCGGCAGGCCTTCGGGCACCACCACGTCCAGCTGCCGCCCGCCCAGCTGCCTGGCCAGCCGGCCGCGCACCCGCCCGGCCAGTTCCGCCAGATCCACCCAGTCGCGACGCAGTGCCAGCGCGCCATGGCCGAGCCGGGTCATGTCGAGCAGGTTCTGGACATAGGCATCCAGCCGCCTCGCCTCGTCGTGGATGGTGTCGGCCAACTCGCCGCGGGCGCCGGGATCCAGCGCCTCCCCCAGGCTCTTCAGGCTGGAGGCGGCGCCGATGATCGAAACCAGCGGCGTGCGCAGATCATGGCTGATGGATGAGAGCAGGGCCGCCCGCAGGGCATCCGCCTCGCCCTTCAGCCGTTCCCGCTCGATATCCGCCGCGAGCAGGGTACGGTCGACGGCAAGCGCCGCCTGATCGACCACCGCCTCCAGCAGCCGGCGCTGTTCGGGGCCCAGCTGTTTCGGCCGGCCGTCGCGCCCGCCGAACGAGACGCCGACCAGCCCCACGGGCCCCCGCGCGGCCTTCATCGGCACGAACAGCCAGTCGGATGCCGGCAGCGTGTCGGAAGACCAGCCCGCCGGCCGCTCGTGCCGCCAGGCCCATTCCGCCGCCGCCCGGTTGGCGGGGGTCAGCCGGTCCTCAGGGGGAAAGCCGGCGCCGATCCTGAGCCCGCCATCGGGTTCCGGCAGCAGCAGCACCGCATCGCATTGCAGCGTGCGGGCGACATGGGAGACCACCGCCCAGGCGACATCGTCGACATCGGCCGCCCCGGCGGCCTTGCGGGCGAAATCATACAGATTGCCGACCCGCCGCGCCGCCTGCCGCTCCGCCTGCACCCGCTCCCGCAGCCGGCCGGCGAGATTGCCGGTCAGCGCCGCCGCGATCAGGAAGAAGACGATGGTCAGGATGTCCTCGGTCCGCGACACCTGAAACGTGTGGTGGGGCACGGTGAAGAAGAAATTGTAGGCGAAGAAGCTGAGCACGCTGGCCGCGATCGAGGGCCAGAGCCCGCCGCGCACCGCCACCACCAGCACCGCGATCAGGAAGACCAGCGACACATTGGGCAAAGGCAGGATCATCTCGACCAGGGTCGAGACCAAGGCGGCGGCGGCGACCGACACGCCGATCAGCGCCAGTTCCCGCGGCCCGAAATGCGGCCCCGGGGCCTCCGCCTGCAGACGGCCGGGTTCGGCTGCGGCGGCGGTCGTCCCGGTCTCGGCGGCGATGACGGTCAATTCGAAGCCGGTCGCCCGGCTGACCAGCGCCTCGGCCAGCCCGCCGCCTGCCCCCAGGCGCCGCCACCAGGGCCGACGGGGCGCGCGGCCGATCACGATCCGGCTGACATTGCGCTCCCGCGCCAGCGCCACCAGCTCGTCGGCCAGCCGGCGGGCATGGACCGGCCGCGGCAGCACGGTCACCTCCGCCCCCAGCCGCTCGGCCAGCCTCAGGGCCCGGTTGGCGCGGTCCTGGGGGGTGTAATCACCGGCAGACGCGGCGCCGGCCCCGGTCTCGACATGAACCGCGATCCAGGGCAGCCGCGCGCGGTCGGCCATGCGCCGGCCGGCGCGGACCACCGCCTCGGCCTCTGCCCCCGTGCCGATACAGACCATCAGCCGCTCCCGCGCCGGCCAGGGGCCGGGCACGGCATGGGCGCGCATATAGCGGATCATCTCTTCATCGACCCGCTCGGCGGCCGCGCGCAGCGCCAGCTCGCGCAGCGCCGTCAGATTGCCGCGACTGAAGAAATGCAGCACCGCCCGCCGCGCCTGATCACCCAGATAGACCTTGCCTTCGCGCAGGCGCCGGATCAGATCGTCGGGCGGCAGATCGATCAGCTCGATCTCGTCGGCCATCGCCAGCACGTCGTCGGGCAGGGTCTCGCGCACCCGGATGCGGGTGATGCGCTGGACGATGTCGTTCAGGCTTTCCAGATGCTGGACGTTGAGCGTGGTCAGCACGTCGATGCCGGCATCGATCAGTTCGGCCACATCCTGGAAGCGCTTTTCGTGGCGCGCCCCCGGCACGTTGGTGTGGGCGAATTCATCGACCAGGGCCAGGGCCGGGCGGCGCGCCAGCACCGCATCCAGATCCATCTCGGGGAAGCTCCGGCCGCGATGGGTCAGGATCCGGCGCGGGATCACCTCCAGCCCGCGCAGCAGCGCCTCGGTCTCGGCCCGGCCATGGGTCTCGACCACCGCCACCGCGACATCGGTCCCTTCCGCACGGCGACGCTGCGCCTCTTCCAGCATCGCATAGGTCTTGCCCACGCCGGGGGCGGCGCCCAGGAAGATCTTGAGCCGGCCGCGGCGCTCGCGCTTCGCATCCTCGATCAGCGCCTCGGGGGCGGGTCTGTCGGCGTCTCTGGTCATCGGGCTCTCCACGGCGGAGCTTCAGGCTCAGCCTGCCCCGGGGCCGGCCATGGCGTCGAGTGCCATGTTGAGCCGCAGCAGGTTGACCCGCGGCTGGCCGATCAGCCCGGCGACCGGCCGCTCGACATGGGCAGCCACCAGCGCCGCCAGGGCATCGGGCGCCATCTGCCGGGCCTTCGCCACCCGCGGGATCTGCAGCCGCACCGCGTCGGGCGACAGATCCGGGTCGAGCCCCGATCCCGAGGCCGTCACCAGATCGCCCGGGACCGCGCCGCCCGTCCCCGTCTCTGCCCTGACCGCGGCGATGCGGTCGCGGATCTCTGCCGCCAGCGCGGCCGAGGTCGGCCCGAGATTGGAGGCGCCGGCCGCCGCCGCGTCGTAGTCGACGGCAGAGGGGCGGCCATGGAAATAGCCGGGAGAGGTGAACGCCTGGCCGACCAGCGCCGAGCCGACCACCCGCCCGGCCGCATCGGTGACCGGGCTGCCCGCCGCCTGCCGGGGCGCGATCGCCCCGGCAAGGCCGGCCATGGCCAGTGGATAGGCGAGGCCGAGCAGGCCCGAGAACAGCGCGAGCGGCACCACCGCCCGGCGGATGTTGCGCAACATGGGGTGCAGCATAAGACTGTCTCCCTCGCTCAGACCAGACCGAGGCCCGAGACGATCATGTCGATCGCCTTGATGCCGATGAAGGGCGCGATCAGCCCGCCCAGGCCATAGATCAGCAGGTTCCGGCGCAGCAGGGCCGCGGCCGAGCTGGCCCGCGCCGCAACGCCCTTGAGCGCCAGCGGCACCAGCGCCACGATGATCAGGGCGTTGAAGATGACCGCCGAGAGGATCGCGCTTTCGGGGCTTGAGAGCCGCATGATGTCGAGCGCGCCCAGCGCCGGATACACCCCGGCGAACAGCGCCGGGACGATGGCGAAATACTTCGCCACGTCATTGGCGATCGAGAAGGTGGTGAGGGCACCGCGGCTGACCAGCAGCTGCTTGCCGACCATCACCACCTCGATCAGCTTGGTGGGGTCGCTGTCGAGATCGATCAGATTGGCCGCCTCCTTGGCGGCCGGCGTGCCCTCGTTCATCGCCACGCCGACATCGGCCTGGGCCAGCGCCGGCGCATCGTTGGAGCCGTCGCCGCACATCGCGACCATCCGGCCCCTGGCCTGTTCGGCGCGGATCAGCTCCAGCTTGCGTTCGGGCGTGGCCTCGGCCAGCACGTCGTCGACGCCGGCTTCGGCCGCGATCGCCGCCGCCGTGATCGGGTTGTCGCCGGTGATCATCACCGTGCGGATGCCCATCCGCCGCAGTTCCGAAAAGCGCTCGCGGATGCCGGGCTTGATCACATCCTTCAGGTGGATGACGCCCAGCGGCCGGTCGTCTTCCGCCACCACCAGCGGCGTGCCGCCGCTGCGCGCGACCTGATCGACCAGATGGCCGAGCTGGGGCGGGACGCTGCCCTTGGCCTGTTTCAGGATCGCATCGCCCGCGCCCTTGCGCAGCCGGCGGCCGTCATTCAGGTCCGCGCCGGAAATCCGGGTCTGGGCGGTGAACGGCACCATGCGCGCCACCTCCGCCGCCCCGGCATGGAAACCGTGGGCCTTGCGCGCCAGGTCGAGGATCGAGCGGCCCTCGGGCGTTTCGTCGCCAAGGCTGGCGAGCGCCGCAACCTCTGCCAGCCGCGCTTCCCCCACACCGGGCAGGGGCAGGAAGGCATCGGCCATG
Source organism: Tistrella mobilis (assembly GCF_039634785.1). Classification (NCBI taxonomy): domain Bacteria; kingdom Pseudomonadati; phylum Pseudomonadota; class Alphaproteobacteria; order Geminicoccales; family Geminicoccaceae; genus Tistrella; species Tistrella mobilis. The sequence goes on from NZ_JBBIAB010000007.1 coordinate 286,302, forward strand.
CGGTTGCCGAAGGTGATGGTGCCGGTCTTGTCCAGCAGCAGCACGTCGACATCGCCCGCCGCCTCGACCGCGCGGCCCGACCGGGCCACGACGCCGGCGCGGATCAACCGGTCCATGCCGGCGATGCCGATGGCCGAGAGCAGACCGCCGATGGTGGTGGGGATGAGTGTGACCAGCAGCGCGATCAGGAAGCCGACCGGGATCAGCCGGCCCGAGAAGGCCGCGAAGGCTTCGAGGCTGGCCACCACGATCAGGAAGATGAGCGTCAGCGAGACCAGCAGGATGGTGAGCGCGATCTCGTTCGGCGTCTTGCGCCGCGTCGCGCCCTCGACCAGACCGATCATCCGGTCGAGGAAGCTTTCGCCCGGCCGCTGGGTGACGCGTACCACGATCGCATCCGACACCACCCGGGTGCCGCCTGTGACCGCCGAGCGGTCGCCGCCGCTTTCGCGGATCACCGGCGCGCTTTCGCCGGTGATGGCGCTTTCGTCGACCGAGGCGATGCCGGCGACGACCTCGCCATCGGCGGGCACGATGTCGCCCGCCTCGACATAGACCAGATCATCGGGGTCGAGATCGCGGGACGACACCGCGCGCCAGTCATGGATGCGGGCATCGCCGCGCGGCATGGCAGGCAGCAGCTTTGCCGGCGTCTCGGACTGGGTGGCGCGCAGGCTGTCGGCGCGGGCCCGGCCGCGGCCCTCGGCCAGCGCCTCGGCGAAATTGCCGAACAGCACCGTCGCCCAAAGCCAGAGGCAGATCTGCGCCAGCACCGCACCATGGGGGCCGCCGCTTGCAAGATCGATCACGGCCAGGATGGTCGCGACGGCTGCGACCACGGCGGTGGTCAGCATCACCGGATTGCCGGCAAGGGCATGCGGTGCGAGCTTGGTGAAGGCCTCGCGGGCGGCGCGCGACAGCAGCGCCGGGTCGGCGAGGCGGATGTCCTCGGATGTGCGCATGGGAGCGGGTTCCGTCAGAACGTCCGGCCGAGGAGCATGGACAGATGCTCCGCGACGGGGCCCAGCGCGAGCGCCGGGAAATAGGTGAGACCGCCGATGATCGCGACCGTGCCGATCAGCAGGCCGATGAAGAGCGGACCATGGGTCGGCAGGGTGCCGGCAGTGGCCGGGATCTTCTTCTTGGCGGCCAGGCTGCCGGCGATCGCCAGCACCACCACCACCGGCAGATAGCGGCCGATCATCATCGCGATGCCGACGGCGATGGCATGGAAGGTCCGGGCGGCGCCGAAGCCCGCGAAAGCCGAGCCGTTATTGCCGGCCGCCGAAGCATAGGCATACAGGATCTCGGACAGGCCATGCGGTCCGGCATCCTGCACGGCGGCACGGCCCGCGGGCAGCACGGCCGAAAGGGCGGCCGGGACCAGCATCGCGACCGCAAGGCCGATCAGCGCCAGCATCGCCAGCGTCATCTCGCGCGCCTCGATCTTCTTGCCCATGTATTCGGGCGTGCGGCCGACCATCAGCCCGGCGGCGAAAACCGCGATCACCGCGAAGATCACCAGCCCGTAAAGCCCGCTGCCGACGCCGCCGAAGATCACCTCGCCCAGCATCATGCCGATCATGGCGACCATGCCGCCGAGCGGCGTGAAGCTGTCATGCATGGCATTGACCGAGCCATTGGACGCGGCCGTGGTCGCCGCCGCCCAGATGGCGCTGTCGGCGGCCCCGAAGCGAACCTCCTTGCCTTCCATATTGGGACCGGCGAGGCCCAGCGCGTGATGGATCGGGTTGCCGGTCGTCTCCGCCCAGACGGTCAGCCCCACAAAGACGGCGAAGGGGATCAGCATGGCAAGGAACAGCGCCCGACCCTGGCGCGGATCGCCGGCAAGACGGCCGAAAGCGAAGGGCATCGCCGCCGGCAGCGCCAGAATCGCCACCACCTCGATCAGGTTCGACCAGGCGGTCGGGTTTTCCAGCGGATGGGCGGAATTGACGCCGTAGAAGCCGCCGCCATTGGTGCCGAGCTGCTTGATCGCCACCTGCGAGGCCACGGGCCCGAGCGGAATGGCCTGGGCATGACCGTCGAGACCCATGGATGCCAGCGTGCCGGTCATCACCTGCGGCACGCCCTGCAGCACCAGAAGGATGGTCACCGCAACCGCCAGCGGCAGCAGCAGGCGCAGCGTGATGCGGGTGACGTCGGTCGTCGGGCAGCCGATGGTCGGCGTCTCGGCGCGGGCAAAGCCGCGGGCCAGCGCCACCATCACCGCAATGCCGGTGGCCGCCGACAGGAAGTTCTGCACCCCCAGCCCCAAGGCCTGCGAGAAGGAGGACAGCTGCGCCTCCCCCGAATAGGCCTGCCAGTTGGTGTTGGTGACGAAGCTGATCGCGGTGTTGAAGGCGACCGCCGGATCGAGGGGCGGAATGCCGGCCGGGTTCCAGGGCAGCACGCCCTGGAGGCGCAGCACCCCATAGAGCAGCAGAAAGCCGGCATAGTTGAAGGCGATCAGCCCCAGCGCATAGCCGAGCCAGCTGCTTTCACGGCCGGCACGCACGCCCGACAGGCTGAGGATGCCGGCCTCGACCGGCGCAAAGACGCGGCCCAAACGGCCGGAGGAAGACGCGGCGGCGACCGTCCAGCGGCCGAGCGGCACCGCGATCAGGGCCAGGATCGCGAGATAAAGCGCGATCCGCCCGAAATCCGTCGATGTCATGGGATGGCGGGATCCGTCTCAGGGGCGGGATCAGCGATCGGGGCGGATCAGAACGGCGGTGAGCCATGCGGCCAGCGCCGCAACGGCCAGGCCGCCCAGAATCAACCCGATCAGATCGACCAGCCCCGGTTCAGGCAGGGGGGTCATAGCCGTGCGATCCCGACGGCTGCGAGAGCTGCCAGGCCGAACAGCCCGGATCCCAGCGCCAGCATCAGAATGTCCATCATGGCTCCGATCCTTGATGTGCGGAGCGACCGCAAGAGGACGCTCCCGTCAGGATGGAGTGTCGGCCGGAGGGCCGTAAAATCGCGATGGCGATCCTGGTCCGACTGCGTAAACGGGGCATAAAAAAGTGCCGCAGGGCCGCCGGCCGGTCTCAATCCTCCGGCGCGCTCGCCAGGCCGAAATCCCTGAGGCTGGCGGTGATCGCCGGCACGTGCTGCTCTTCCGGCAGCACATCGCTGCTGGTCCACGAGAACACCAGCACCGTCCAGTCGGTGATGTGCGAATAGCCGTAGACCGGGCCGGTCGCGTCGACGAAGCGGCCGTCATGGGCGTCGTAGGCGACGGCGGCGAGCTTGACCGTGCCGCGGCGCTCGTCGCGCTTCACCAGCGCCAGTTCGGGCGTGCTGACATCGCTCATCGGCACGGGAATGTCGATCGCCGGCAGACCGAGCAGCGAGCTTTCGTCATCGATCGACAGCGCGCCCGAACGGATCTCGATCACGACATCGGCAAGCGCCCGGTCGGGCATCAGCCGGGCGCCGCGGCGCAGCAGCTGTTCGCGCACGGCCCCGATCGCATACTTGCCGTCGATGGCCTCGAAATTGGTGGTGTCGAGGAAGACCGGGGCATCCTGCGGCAGGTCCAGGGTCAGTTCCTGCGCCGCCCTGTCGACCGCCGACGACAGCAGCAGCTGCTCGGTCGCCGTCCTGGACGGCAGGCTCTCGCGCGAGGAGGAACAGGCCGCAAGCGCAAGAGCTGCGAGCAGGGACGCAACGAGGCTGCCGACGCGCATACCGGTCCTTCCGGATGATGGGCTACATGATGCGGAACGACGAGAAACCTCGCCCATCTGCGCATCATCTTCAAGTGTTGCCCATTCGATCGCGTGCGGCTGGCGCGTCTTTTCACCAATTGATCACGGTGTCAGTTCACCGTGCGCGGCAGATCCTCGGCCAGGGCTTCGACCATCTGGCGGACATTGGCCAGATAGGGGTTGAGCCGGAGCGCGGTTTCGAAGGCGGCGAGTGCCGCGGTGCGATCCCCGCGGCGCATGCAGATCTGGCCGAAGCCGCAGATCGCACCGAAATGGCGGGGTTCCAGCTCCAGCGCCGTGCGGATGTCCTCCAGGCTCTCCTGGTCGCGTTCCTGCATGTAGTAGAGCGTGGCGCGGCGGTTCCAGGCCTCGGCGAAATCGGGCCAGCGCAGCACGGTGCGGTCCAGCACGCCTTCCGCCACCACCAGCCGGCCGGCGACCATGGCATCGATCGCCCGCGACAGCGCACGGGTCGCATCCGGGTCGTGATGCTCGCACCACAGCGCCCAGATCATCGCCTGGATGTCCTCGGGATCACGGTCATCCGTGGGCGTCTGCAAGGCGCGGAACAAGGCGTCCAGGCGCCGGGACATCACCGGCGACGGTCGTCTTTCGGCCCCGCTCAGGACCAGCTTCAGAACGTCGTTGACCATCGTCAGGCATCACCCCGCAAGGCAACGTGAACGGGCGGATCCGCACCCCCATCAGAATAGGGCGGATCCCCCGTTCGCGCCACCCCGCCGGAGCGGTGGAGCCGCAGCCGTGACGGCCCGTCAGCTGCGGGTCAGCGTCCGGCGCACGGCATCCTGCCAGCCGCCGTAAAGCCGCTCGCGCTCGGCCTCGGCCATGCCCGGCTCGAAGCGCCGGTCCAGCGCCCAGCCTTCGGCGAAGACATCCGGCTCGGGGTAGACGCCGGTCGCGAGGCCGGCCAGATAGGCGGCCCCCATCGCGGTGGTCTCGCGCAGCTTCGGCCGGTCGACGGGGGTTGCCAGCATGTCGGCCAGACGCTGCATCAGCCAGTCGCTGGCGACCATGCCGCCATCGACGCGCAGCACGGTTTCGGAAAACCCGTCCCCCTCCCAGTCGCCACGCATCGCCTCGACCAGATCGCGGGTCTGATAGGCGACCGAGTCCAGCACCGCGCGCGCAATCTCGCGCGGGCCGGTGGCCCGGGTCAGGCCGAACATCGCACCGCGGGCATCGGCATCCCAATGCGGCGCGCCGAGACCGGTGAAGGCCGGCACCAGATAGACGCTCTGCGCCGGATCGGCCTCTGCCGCCAGCACTTCGGTCTGGGCGGAAGTCTCGATCAGTCCCAGCCCGTCGCGCAGCCACTGCACCGCGGCGCCGGCCACGAAGATCGAGCCTTCCAGCGCATAGCTGCGCCGGCCGTTCAGCTGCAGCGCGACCGTGGTCAGCAGCCGGTTGCGCGACCGCACCGACTGATTGCCGGTCACCAGCAGGGCGAAGCAGCCGGTGCCATAGGTCGCCTTGACCATGCCGGGCCTGAAACAGGCCTGACCGGTGGTCGCCGCCTGCTGATCGCCGGCGACACCACGGATCGGCACCGGCACGCCCAGCAGGTCGGGCAGGGTTTCACCGAAATCACCGGCGCTGTCGCGCACCTCGGGCAGCATGCCCATCGGCACGCCGAAGACCTTGCAGAGATCCGGGCACCAGGCGCCGCGATGGATGTCGTAGAGCATGGTGCGCGAGGCGTTGGTCGCATCGGTCGCATGCACCCGGCCGCCGGTCATCCGCCAGATCAGGAAGGCATCGACCGTGCCGAAGGCGAGTTTGCCCGCCTCTGCCGCCGCCCTGGCACCCGGCACCTTGTCCAGGATCCACGAGGCCTTGGTCGCCGAGAAATAGGGATCGAGCAGCAGGCCCGAACGGTCGCGGACCAGCTGTTCATGCCCGTCACGCTTCAGATCGCCGCAGATCCGCGCCGTGCGCCGGTCCTGCCAGACGATGGCCGGATGGATGGCCCGCCCGGTCTCGCGATCCCAGACCACCGTGGTTTCACGCTGGTTGGTGATGCCGATACCGGCAAGTGCTGCCGCCTCCACACCGGCCTTCGCCAGCGCACCGCGCATGGTCTCGACGCTGGTCCGCCACAGATCCTCGGCATCATGTTCGACATGGCCGGAGGCGGGGAAGTGCTGGGGAAATTCCTGCTGGTCGGTCGCGACCACCTGCATGTCCTGGTTGAACAGCATGGCGCGGGTCGATGTGGTTCCCTGGTCGAGCGCCAGGATCAGACCTTCACGGGCAACATCGTCTTTGCGGTTGGCGGGCATGGGGACGGCGATCCTCCTCGGAAGCTGTGCCGGCCATGCGAATGCTCCCCCCGCACGCCCGGCACGCCGGGGCTTGGGCCGCCCCGGTCGTTTCAGGCGTCAGTTTGGGCCGGGGGACGGGGCCCCGGCAAGTCCGGTGGTGCCGGTTGCCCGGGCACCGCTCTGCTGCAGCCGCACGCTCACGCCGCAAGACGCGCCGAGCGGCGGGCCTGCATCCAGGCATCGAGCCGGCGGACACCCGCGGCATCGATCCTGAGACCCAGCTTGGTGCGCCGCCAGAGGACATCCTCTGCCGTGCGCGCCCATTCATGATCCATCAGCCAGGCAACCTCGCGGGCATGGAGACCGGCCCCGAAATGCTCGCCCAGCGCCGACGGGTCGGCCGCCGCATCGCCGATCACGCGATGGACATAGCCGCCATAGGCGCGGGCCAGACGCCGGCGGGTCCGTTCGTCCAGCACGGGATGGCTGAGCGCCAGGCTCTGCACCAGCGCCTCGACCCCGCCGGCGGGCAGGCGGCCGCCGGGCAGCGGCGCATCGGCGGTCCAGGGGCCGCGCAGCGCCCGGCCGTCGGTGCGTGCCGGCAGCAGCGGCTCCAGCTTCGCCAGCGTCGCCTCGGCCAGGCGGCGGAAGGTGGTGATCTTGCCGCCGAAGGCACTGATCACCGGCGCCCCCGCGGTATCCACCGTCAGCACATAGTCGCGGGTCGCTTCCTGCGCCTTGCTCGCCCCGTCGTCATAAAGCGGGCGAACACCGGAATAGGTCCAGACCACCATCTCGGGCGTGACCGGGCGCCGGAAATAGCCCGAAACCGCCCGGCAGAGATAGTCGACCTCTTCAGGCGTGATCGCGACCCGGCCCGGGTCACCCTTGTGATCGGCATCGGTGGTGCCGATCAGGGTGAAGTCACCCTCGTAAGGAATGGCGAAGACGATGCGGTTGTCGGCATTCTGGAAGATATAGGCGCGGTCGTGGTCGAACAGCCGGGGCACCACGATATGGCTGCCCCGCACCAGACGCACCCGCTCGGGCGTCTTCACCTTCAGCCGGTCGACCAGGGTTTCCGCGACCCAGGGGCCGGCGGCATTGACCACCGCCCGGGCGCGGATGGTCGAAACCTCCCCCGTCTCCACATCGCGCAGCGACAGCGTCCAGAGATCGGCGCCGCGATCGGCGGCGGTGAATTCGGTGCGGGTCAGGATGCGGGCGCCGTTTTCCTGCGCATCGAGCGCGTTCAGCACCACCAGCCGGGCATCGTCGACCCAGGCGTCGGAATATTCGAAAGCGGTGCGGTAGTCGTCCTTCAGCGGCAGGCCGGCCGCATCCCGCGACAGATCCAGGCGCCGGGTGCCCGGCAGCTTCCGCCGCCCGCCATTGCCGCCGGCCAGATGATCATAGATGAACAGGCCCAGCCGGATCATCCAGCGCGGCCGCAGGCCCCGATGATGCGGCAGCACGAAGCGCAGCGGCCAGGCGATGTGGGGCAGCGCATCCAGCAGCACCGCCCGTTCCTGCAGCGCCTCGCGCACCAGCCGGAATTCGCGATGTTCCAGATAGCGCAGCCCGCCATGGATCAGCTTGGTGCTGGCGGACGAGGTGGCCCCGGCAAGGTCGCCCTTCTCCACCACCACCACATCCAGCCCGCGGCCGGCGGCATCGCGGGCAATGCCGCAGCCATTCACGCCGCCACCGATCACCGCCAGATCATACACATGCCCGGACATCGTCGAAGCCCCTCTGCAACCGGTCGGGTCGCCCTGGGCGGGCTGCGGATCACCCGCGCCGCCCCGTCAAACGAAATATGTTCGCACCGAAGTGAAAGTTCAAACGAAACAGAACGGAAGATCTCCGGGGGCTGCCCTGCACCGCCTGCACATCCCTCCGGCAAGGGGTCATGCGATCGCCCCCGTTGCAGCCGGGCCGCCTGGCGGGCATAGTGGCGGCCCCTTGATCCCACGATCGGAACCCGCCCCGCCATGGCTCTGCTCGTCTCGGCCTATCTCGAGAAAATCAGCCGCCGGAAGGTCTGAGGCCCGCACGGCCCGGTTGCCGTGCCAGCACCTCCCGCCGCCCGCCCCCGCCCGACAGATCGGCGCGGGCGATGATGTCGTGCATCGACAGGCGGCCCCGACCATTCCCGCAGACGGGTTTCGTTTTCCATGTCGCTTCCCATCGAAACCGCACTCGAAGGCTTTGCCCTCGGTGCCGGGCTGATCATTGCGATCGGCGCCCAGAACGCCTTCGTCCTCCGCCAGGGCCTGATCCGCGCCCATGTCCTGCCGATCGTCGCCTTTTGCGCCGCCACCGACGCGCTGCTCATCGGCGCCGGTGCCCTCGGCCTCGGCTCGCTGATCGCCGGTCACGAGGTCCTGCTTGGATACGTGTCGCTCGCGGGCGCGCTCTTCCTTGGCATCTATGGCCTGATGGCCGCCCGCCGCGCCCTGCATCCGGGCCGTCTCCTGCCCTCCGAAGCGGCCCCTGCCCCGCTTCTCGCGACACTCGGGACCGTTGCGGCGGTCACCCTGCTCAACCCGCATGTCTATCTGGACACGGTCGTCCTGCTGGGCAGCATTTCCGGGCGCCACCCGATGCCGGAACGGCTGTGGTTCGTGGGCGGTGCCGCCATTGCCTCGATCGCCTGGTTCGCGGCCCTGGGCTGGGGCGCCCGACTGCTGGTGCCGGTGTTCCGCCGGCCGGCCGCCTGGCGGGTGCTGGACGGGATCATCGCGCTGGTGATGTGGGCGATCGCCGCCCGGCTGGTCGCAGACGCGGTCACGCTCCTCGGCTGATCTCCGGAACCGGATGCCCTATGCTGGATTGCGGGACGAGCCCCGTCCTGCAACCGGCCCTGCCGCCGCCGCATGCGGCGGCGGCATGAGAAGCCATTCCGGAGACAACGCCCGATGACCCAGATCCTGCGCACGCCCGATGCGCGCTTCCTGGACCTGCCCGGCTGGTCCTATGTGCCGCATTACCTCGACGATCTGCCCGGCTATGAAGGCATCCGCATCGCATATGTCGACGAGCCGGCCGCCGTCGCCGATGCCGGGGCCGACGCGCCGACCTTTCTCTGCCTGCACGGCCAGCCGAGCTGGAGCTATCTCTATCGCCGCATGATCCCCCAGCTGGTCGCGCGCGGCCGGGTGGTGGCGCCCGATCTGATCGGCTTCGGCCGCTCCGACAAGCTGACCGACGACCGCGCCTATGGCTTTCTGTTTCACCGCGGCATGCTGGTGGAGCTGATCAAGCGGCTGAACCTCCACAACATCATCCTGGTGGTGCAGGATTGGGGCGGGCTGCTGGGCCTGACGCTGCCGCCCGAGATGCCGGAACGCTTCCAGGGGCTTCTGGTCATGAACACCGCCCTCGGCACCGGCGACCGGCCGCTGGGCAAGGGGTTCGAGGCCTGGCGCGATTTCGTCGCCAAGAGCCCGGATTTCTCGATCTCGAAACTTTTCCAGCGCGGCTGTCCGCATCTGACGCCGGAAGAGGCCGCCGCCTATGACGCCCCCTATCCCGACGACAGCTATCGGGCGGGTGCCCGGGTCTTCCCGTCGCTGGTCCCCGATCATCCGGATGCCGAAGGGGCGCCGCTGTCGCGTGCCGCCCGCGACTGGTGGCGATCGGACTGGTCGGGCCGGTCGTCGATGGTGATCGGCATGGCCGACCCGGTGCTGGGCAAGCCGGCGATGACCGCCCTGCAGCAGGTGATCCGGGGCTGCCCGCCGCCGATCGAGGTCGAAGACGGCGGACATTTCGTCCAGGAATGGGCCGATGCCTTCATGCCGCAGGCGCTCGACCCGCTCTTCCCTGCAAAGTGACGCCGCCTGTCGCGGCCGGACAAGGGGTGGTTGCCCCCTATTCGGCCGCGACCATCGCCCGCACCGCCGGGTTCAGATAGGCATCGAAGCAGGTGGCGACGCGCTGCACATCCGGGGTCATGCCCGCCGGCACCGTCAGCCGCCAGCCGTCGCGCACCACCACGCCCCGCGCCTCCAGCGGCGCCAGCTGCGCAAAGGCATCGGCAAGCTCTGCAGGGTCGCGGCCCTGCCCGGCGGCGACCGCCGCCACATCGACCGCGTGGTCGCACATCAGCCGCTCGATCACCGCCCGGCGCAGCAGATCGTCGGCGGTGACGGCGACGCCGCGCACCGTGCCGAGCCGGCCGGCGGCGATCGCCTCGCGCCAGGCCCGGACATCGGTGGTGTTCTGGACATAGCCGCCCGGCAGGTCGCCGATCGCCGACGGGCCGAAGCCCAGAATGGCGGTCGCCATGTCGGTGGTATAGCCCTGGAAATTGCGCCGCAGCCGGCCGGCACGCTGGGCCACCGCCAGCGAATCGTCAGGCCGCGCGAAATGGTCGAGCCCGATGCCGGCATAGCCGGCCGCGATCAGCCGCCGGGCGGCCGCCTCGGCCTGTTCCAGCCGCTCGACCGCGCCGGGCAGGGCCTGCTCGGGCACCAGGCGCTGATGTGGCTTCATGGTCGGCACATGGGCATAGCCGAACAGCGCCACCCGATCGGGGGCCAGGGTCAGCACCTGATCGACGGTGGCGATCACGCCGTCGACGGTCTGGTGGGGCAGGCCGTGGACCAGATCGATGTTGATCGCATGGATCCCGCGCGCGCGCAGTTCCTGCACCGCCTGTGCGGTCGCCTCGGCCGGCTGGATGCGGTTGATCGCCTTCTGAACCTCGGGGTCCAGATCCTGCACGCCCAGGCTCGCCCGGTTGACGCCGGCCGTCGCCCAGGCATCCAGCCGGGCCGGATCCAGGTCGCGCGGATCGATCTCCAGCGCGATTTCGGCATCGGTTCCGATGTCGAAGGCGCGGGTCAGGGTCCGGAAGATCAGGTCGATGTCACCCGGCTCCAGGATGGTCGGGCTGCCGCCGCCGAAATGCAGATGGCTGACCCGGTGCCGCCGGCCCAGCATCTCCGCCACCATCTCGATCTCGGCCACCAGGCTGCGGACATAGGCCTCGATGGGTCCGCGCACATTCACCACCCGGGTGTGGCAGCCGCAGAACCAGCACAGCGTGTCGCAGAACGGCACATGGACATAGATCGAAACCGGCTCGTCCGCCGGCACCGCCCGCATCCAGGCCGCCGCCTGATCCGGCCCGACCGCGGCATCGAACTGCAGGGCGGTGGGATAGCTGGTATAGCGCGGCAGACGCGCGGCCCGCAGGGCCGTCTGCGTCGCCTCGTCCCCGCGCGGCGCGGCGCGGGATGTCTGCACGGCGGGGCGGAGTTCGACGACGGTTGCCATGGGCGTTCACCTCTCCGGGCGTGACCTTGATTGCCATGATCCTGCCCGGACCGCCGCGGGGCTTCCTTGCGCAAGATCAAAAACGGCAATTCCAGAACGGGACGCCCGCAGGCGGCGCGACATCCGGTCGCATCCATGCCGGAGGTTGATCCAGATCAACGCCCGAAAAAGGACACAGGCGCTTTATGAGGGCCATCGACCGGTGACGTATCGGAGAGTTCCGGACCACCGGCTGCAGGGCGGGCCGTGCATGACAAGGCCGCCGCAGTCCGGCCGGTGACCGCTGCCAACGAAGGCCAGATCAATGACCACCACGCTCAACAAAGCCCCCCGCGCCCTGAAGGCCGCCGGCCTCGCCGCCCTCGTCGCCGCCGGCACTCTTGCCGGCGCTCTTGCCGGTGCGGCCCCCGCCGCCGCCGAAGAGAAGAGCCCCTGGATGCTGCGTGTCCGCGGTGTGGCCGTGGTCCCCGACGAGGGCGCATCGATCAGCCCGATCGGCGGCGACGTCTCGATCGACAATTCGGTCATCCCCGAGCTGGACATCACCTATTTCGCCACCCAGAACATCGCCTTCGAGCTGATCCTGGGCACCACCAAGCATGATGTCCGCGCCAAGGGCACCTCGGTCGGCGGCGTCGATCTCGGCAGCGTCTGGCTGCTGCCCCCCACCCTGACTGCGCAGTACCACTTCATTCCGGACGGCAAGATCCGTCCCTATGTCGGCGCCGGCGTGAACTACACCGTGTTCTACAACGAGGACACCCCGGCCGGCATCGACATCGACTATGACAATGGCTTCGGCTTCGCCCTGCAGGCCGGTGTCGACTTCGCGATCGACGACCACTGGGTGGCCAATATCGATGTGAAGAAGCTGTTCCTGAACACCGACGTCACGATCAACAACTCGATCAAGGCCGATGTCGACATCGACCCGTGGCTGTTCGGCGTGGGTGTCGGCTACCGGTTCTGATCCATCGGCCGGCCACTGCGACGAACCGCGTGCGGTCCCGACACTGCCCTGTCGGGACCGCACGCAGACCCGCCCGACCCGTTCCGCCGGCACAAGGGGATGTGAACCCGGAACGGATCGGTACATCGACCATAATCGCCTCAGGCGGCTGGTCGATATGTGACGAGCATAAGGCGTCGGTCAGACCGGCGTCTTGCCGTCGCGTGTACAAAAGCTTTCGACCGGGTGACCTGAAAGGCGAAACACCGTTCGCGTGTGATGCAATATGCATCATCACGGCGTTTGCCATTGCATGCTCTTTTCTCCACGACATCCAATATGCCGTTGGCACTTGTTCAGGTCGTGGAGCGCAAAGTCATCATGGGGGTCCGGATCCTCGACCTGGATTGCCGGTCACTGCCAGGTGTTGAGCGGTGGCGCGAAGCGGTCACCGATATCTATTGCTCGTTCGACGTCATTCCCGACCGTCAGCCCTTCCATGCCCGGATTGTCGAAAGACGGGTCGGGCCATTGTCGCTGACCAGATTCACCTGCGACGACTGCACCGTGATCCGGAGCGAGGCGCACATCCGGCAGGACGAGGTGGCCGGGTTTTCCGTGTCGATACCGGTGTCGGGCCGGATGATCCATTGCCAGGGCGACAGATCCGGCTATGTCCGCCCGGGCGAGGCGCTCGTCACCGATCTGTCCCGCCCTTACGGTTTTCGATGCGTCGAGGGCCTGACGAGCGTCTGCGTGAAGATCCCGCCGGCGGTGACATGTTCGGGCGGCGGTTTCGCGGTCGCACCCGCCGTGACCGACGGGCAGCGTGCCGCAGACCCTGCCCTGCTGCAGGCGGTGACCGCCATGATCGACGCCCTGCTTGAGGCCCCGAAACCGGTCGACCAGCGACGCGCCGAACACGCCGCCCGGGCCCTGCTTGACCTGATCGCCCTGATGTTCGCAGCCCCCCCCGCCGCCGCCCCGCCCACCCCGGGGCTGACCGCGCTGCGCCGGCGGGCCGAAGCCCTGATCCGTGCCGAGGCCACCGATCCCGGCCTGACGCCCCAGGCCGTGGCGGAACGGCTGGGCATCAGCCCCGGCTATCTGCATCGGGCGATGCGCGGCAGCGGCCATACGGTCCAGACGCTGATCCGCGAGACCCGGATCGCCGCCGGCCTCCACATGCTGATGGATCCGGGGAAGAGCGATCTGACCATCGCCCGGATCGCCTATGAGGCCGGTTTCGCCAGCCATGCCGCCTTCACCGACGCCGTCCGCCGCCGCCACGGCCGCACCCCGCGCGAGGTTCGCGATCAGGCGCTGCGCCGTGGCAATCCCGGCTGAACCGGTCGCCCGCATCGCGATCAGCGCTTAAGCCGGACCGCGATCAGCGCTTGAGCAGCGCGTCACGCACCCCGGAGACCGCCGCGGCATGGGCTTCGAAGCCCTCGTAGCGGGCCAGCACGCCGGCATGGCGGGCAAGCTCCGGATAGGCCCGGGCGGTGACATAGCCGACCGAGGACCGCTTCATGTAGTCGAAGACCGACAGCGGCGAGAAGGTGCGGGCGGCGGCATTGGTCGGCAGCACGGCATTGGGGCCGAGCACGAAATTGCCGAGCGTCACCGGGGTACGGTTGCCGAGCAGAATCTCGCCCGCATTCACCAGCCGTCCCAGATGGGCGAAGGGCTCGTCGCCCAGCACTTCCAGATGTTCCGGCGCATAGTCGTTGACGAAGGCATAGGCCGCTTCCAGATCCGGCGCCAGCACCACGCCGCCGCGCGGACCGGTGAGCACGGTGGTCGAGAAACCGCGACGCTGCTCGCCCATCTTCGCCCAGTAGCCGTCGAGGGCCGCGATCGCATCCTCGGCGACCTTGCGGCTGGTGGTGACCAGATAGGCCGAGCTGTCGGGGCCGTGCTCCGCCTCGACCAGCAGGTCGAGCGCCGCCAGCCGCCCATCCGCCGTATCGTCGGCGAAGATGATCGCCTCGCTCGGCCCGGCGGGGATGCCGGGATCGATCACATCCGACAGCAGGCGCTTGGCCGCCACCACCCAGGGGCTGCCGGGGCCCACGATCTTCACCGCCTTGCAGACGGTTTCGGTGCCATAGGCCACCGCCGCGACACCCTGGGCGCCACCGCATTTGTAGACGGTCTCGACACCGGCGAGCCGTGCCGCAACCAGCGTCGCCGCATCGACCTCGCCATCGGGACCGGGCGGCGTGATGATCGAAATCTCGGGCACGCCCGCCACCACCGCCGGCACCGTGGTCATCATCACCACGCTCGGGAACGAGCCCTTGCCCCGCGGCACATAGCAGGCGACCGACGGGATCGGCAGGAAGCGGTCACCGGCGAAAGCACCGGGGCGCACCTCGTGCAGCCACATCTCTTCGGGCTTCTGGTCCTGATGGAAACGGCGGATGTTGTCGACCGCAAAGCGGATCGCCTCGATCACCTCGGGCTCGACCTGATCGAAGGCCCGGTCAAAGGCCTCGGGCTCGACCCGGATCCGGGCGGGGTCGACCGGGGCCCTGTCGAAATCGCGGGCGAAGCGGGCGAGCGCCGCATCGCCTTCGCTGCGCACCGCCTCGATGATCGGCCGGACCTTGTCGAGGAAGGGACCGAGATCGCTTTCGGCACGCTTGAGCAGGTCGGCGCGGGCGGCGGCGTCGAGGGTCGAGAGGTCGTGGAGGTTGACGGCCGGCATGGCGCAGGACTCCTCAGGGACAGAAGGGCGCAGGGACAGAAAGGCTCATTTCGAGCGCAGGAACAGGTCGAGCCCGACCAGCTTGTCGAGAGCCCGGATGGCGAGGGCGGCGACCAGGATATAGACCACCGACACCGCCGCGAGATCCGGCGTGATCACGCTGCGGATCGAATTGTAGATCTGCACCGGCAGGGTCACGATGCGCGCATCGACCAGCAGCAGGCTGACCAGGAACTCGTTGAAGGCGAGCACGAACATCAGCAGCGCACCGGTGATCACCCCCGGCATCACCGCCGGCAGGGTGACGGTCAGGAAGGTCTGCACCGGCGGCGCGCCGCAATTGGCCGCCGCATTCTCAAGATCGGGGTCGAGCGCGTTCACCGAGGCGCCCACCGCCCAGATCATGAAGGGCAGGTTGATCACCGCACAGGCAAGCCCCACCGGCCAGAGCTGGCCCAGAATGCCGATCCGCCCGAAGAGCAGCATCATGCCGATGCCCGAGGCGATCAGCGGCACGGTGAAGGGCAGCAGCAGATAGACCTGAAGCGTCCGCCCGAAGGCGATCCGCCAGCGGGCGAGCGCGATGGCGGCCAGCGTGCCCGCCGGCAGGCTGATCAGCGTGCAGACCACCGCCACCCAGAGCGACCGCCAGAAAGCCTGACGCAGTTCATAGGCGCCGACCACCTTTTCGTACCATTGCAGCGACAGGCCGTCGGGCGGAAAGGTCACGATATTGCCGGCGGTGAACGAGGCGCCGAGCACGATCAGGGTCGGCAGGGCCAGGATCAGCAGATCGAAGCCGATCACCGACCAGAGCAGCAGCCGCTTGGAGCGGGGGGTATTGCCGGCAGCGCTCATGCCCCGCCTCCTTTTGCGGGCGCCCGCCCGCCCATGCCGAGCGTGCCGGCACCGGCGATCGCCAGAATGATGCCGACGATGGTGCTGCCGAGGAAGGTGAGCACGATGGCGAGCGCCGCCCCGAGCCCGCTGTCCGAAATCCGGAAGAAGGCGTCGTAGATGGCGTTGGCCGCGAAGTCGTTGGTGCCACCGCCCAGGATATTGGGGATGGCGAAATCGGTGAGGGTCAGCGTGAAGACCACCACCCCGGCCGCGATCAGCCCCGGGCGGGCCATGGGCAGCACCACGGTCGCGAAGCCCCGCCACCAGTTGGCACCAAGCGAGGACGCCGCCATCTCCACCTCCTCGCCGATCGCGGTGATCGCGGGCGCGATCAGCAGCACGGCGAAGGGCAGCATGTATTGCACCAGCCCGAACAGGATGGTCTCGTAGGTGTAGATCAGCTTCAGCGGCTCGAAGCCGAGGCCGGTGATTGCGCCGTTCACGATGCCCCTGGCGCCCAGGATGATCAGCCAGCCATAGGCACGGACCACCTGGCCGATGAAGAAGGGCAGGAACAGGCTGATCAGCAGCACCCGCCGTATCACCGGCGAGGGCGTGCGCACCATCACATAGGCATAGGGGAAGGCGAGCAGCAGGGTCGCCACGGTGACGATCACCCCCGCCAGCAGGCTGCGCCAGATGACGGTCGCATAGATCGGCCGGTCGATCAGCTGCGCGTAATTGCCGAGGCTCATCGCCTCGGCCGGCAGGAAGGTCGCCGTGTCGAGCACGTGCAGACTGTCGGACGCCATGTCGACCAGACCCCAGACCAGCACCGCGACCAGAAGGATGGCGGGGGCAAGGAACAGGGCCGGCACGACCAGCTCGGGCCGTTTCGGGCGGATCAGCCCCACGACAGCCTCGGCCGCATCGAGCAGCCGCCAGGACAGCGGATAGGCGCGTTTCGACGGGCGGAGCATGGCGGCGACCGGCATCCTCGGAAGATGTGTCACGGATCGGGCGGCACCGGATTGCGCCGGTGCCGCCCCCAGGGCGTCAGCCCTGAATGACCCCTAATATTCCGCAGGGCGTCAGCCCTGCATGATTTCCTTGAAGGTCTGGAACCATTCGCGCTCGTGCTCGACCAGCACCGGGGTCGGCACGCTGATCAGCCGGGCGAAGTCTTCAGGCGTGGTCGGATAGGCCGGGTCGCCCGCCAGATCGGCCGGCGGCGTCAGGCCGGGCTGGACGCCGGGAAGACCCAGTTTCTCGGTCCAGGCCTGCTGCGCGCCCTTGGAAATGGCGTGGTTCACGTACTGCTTGGCCCAGTACAGCTCGCTTTCGGGCAGGCCCTTGGGCACCCAGAGCGCATCGGTATCGACCTTGGCACCCTCTTCCGGCACGGTCCAGTCGACCTTGATGCCGTTCTGCTTCGCTTCGCGGGCATTGGAGATGATGGTGCAGGCGACGTCGATCTCGCCCTGCTGGAACCAGTTGGTGAAGTCCGGATCCTCGCCCAGCAGCGGCTGCTGCGCCTTCAGCTTGCGGATGAACTCCCAGGCCGGCTCCATGTTGGCCGGAATGTCCGACACCTTGCCGCCGCCCGCGACCTGCGCCGCCGGGTGGAAGCCGATGCCGTCATTGTAGAGCGCGACCCGGCCCTTGAACTTCGGGTCGAGCATCACCGTCCAGCTCTTCGGCGCGCCGTCGGGGAAGGCTTCGGTCCGATAGGCCAGCACGTAGACATAGGAATAGGTGTTGACGATCGGCCAACCCTCCAGGCCGACCGGCTTCGCCACCGGCAGCAGCTGCGGCAGGTTGGACAGATCCGACAGATCCTCGGTCACGCCGCGCAACGCCGACTTGGTGGCGTTGGTCGAGGTGTCCCAGTTGACATGGATCGGCGGCACCCGCTTCTGCGCCACGGCAGCCCAGATCTTGGGCTGGATCTCGTTGTCCTCGGTCAGGTCGTGGCGCACACGGATGCCGGTCGCCTCGGTGAAGCTCTGCGACACGCCCTTGTCCAGCGCCTCGACCCAGACACCGCCCCAGGCGCGGACGATGATCTCGGCCGGCTTGGCCGGCTCGGCGGCAAAGGCCCGGCGGCCCAGAACCAGCGCCGGGGTGCCGGTCAGCGCCGCCCCGGCCGCGGCCATCATGCCGCCCTTCAGCACCTGACGGCGGCTGGCGCCGCGCATCGCGTCGTCATGCTTGGTCATCGCCCTGTTCCCTGTTCTTGCAGGCCGCATGCGGCGGCCGTCCCTGGATCGTGAAGTCTTAGGCTGGGGGTCGTTGTAGGCCGGGGTCATCGCTCACGCCGGATAGACCAGCAGGTCGCGCGCAGTCCAGCCCAGATGCACCGACTGGCCGGGCGTCCAGGCGCGATGAGCGGCGGGATCATGATCGAAGACCCGGAGCACCGCATTGCCGAGCGCAGGCACCCGGGCCGCATAGACCGACCGCTCGCCCTCGAAGATCGCCTCGGTGATGGTCGCCCGCACGATCACCTCCAGCCCGCCACCGGCACCGTCGGTGTCGAGTGCATCGGCATCGTCGGCGATGCGCAGCTGCTCGGCGCGGATCGAGACCGTCACCGGCGCACCGGCTGCGATCTCGCCCGTCCCCACCGGGGTGGCCTGGCATTCCAGATTGCCGAAGGCGACCATCTGGCCGCCGGCGGTGAGGGCGCGGCCCTCCAGCAGATTGGTGACGCCGATGAAGCCGGCGACGAAGGGATTGGCCGGGCGGCGATAGGTCTCCACCGGCGCCGCCAGCTGCTGGGTCCGGCCGCCATCCATCACCAGGATCTCGTCCGACATCACCAGCGCCTCGCGCTGATCATGGGTGACGTTGATGGTGGTGACGCCCAGTTCGCGCTGGATGCGGCGGAATTCCAGCTGCATCTCTTCGCGCAGCTTCTTGTCCAGCGCCGCCAGCGGCTCGTCGAGCAGCAGCAGATCGGGTTCGAAGACCAGGGCGCGGGCGATCGCCACGCGCTGCTGCTGCCCGCCCGACAGCTCGTGGATCCGCCGGCCGCCATAGCCGCCCAGCCGGACCAGTTCCAGATAGCGTTCAACCCGATCCGGAATGGTGCGGGCATCGAAGCGGCGCATGCGCAGCGGATAGGCGACGTTCTCGGCCGCGGTCATATGCGGGAACAGCGCCAGTTTCTGGAACACCATGCCGATCGAGCGACGATGCGGCGGCTCGGCCGAAACCGGCCGTCCGCCCAGCACGATCTCGCCGCCCGTGGGGGCAAGAAAGCCCGCGATCATGCGCAGCAGCGTGGTCTTGCCCGACCCGCTGGGGCCGAGGATGGTGAGGAAACGCCCACGCGCCAGCGTGAAGGACACCTCGTCCACCGCCTTGGTGCCGTTGAAGCTCCGGCTGACCCGGTCGACGCGCACCATCTCGGGCGTCGCCGCTGCATCTGCGGACATCGATGTTCTGCTCCAGGGAAGGGTTCGGCGGCCAGTCCACCGGATCGTCGGAAAACTGTCAAGATCGCCCGCCCGGCCTGCCGCAGCATGCGGCACAGGCGGTTTCCGTCAGGGGGTGACGGCGTCCAGCATGGTGGAGAGCGGATCGGTGGCGCCGCCCGCAGGCTCCGCCCCCATGGCGACCGCGATCGCAAGCCCCAGCGCCGAGGCGGCGGGTCCGTGATGGCCGCCATCGGGCCCGGCCCGCAGGTTCATCACCAGGGTCGGGCAGCAGAACAGCGCCAGCTTCACCACCCGTCGCCAGTCTGCATCAAGCTGCCCGCGTGCCGCCAGGGCCTGCAGCAGCGGCCGCCAGAGCAGATCCCCCTTGGCCGCCAGAAATGCCCGGCGCAGGGGGCCCGGATCATGATCGTGATCGATGGTGATCCCCCGCCCGTCGGCATCGAGCCGCGCCCGCACGGAGTAGAGCCCCTCGGCCACCGCCGCGTCATACAGCCAGAAGGGATGGGCGAAGATGTTGTGGAAGGTGGCCTTCACCTCGGCCAGCAGGGCCGGCACATGGGCACCGGCAAAGGCCGGGTCGAAGAAGACCAGCCGGTCCGCCATGCCGTCCGCCCCGGTTTCGAACCAGACATTGGCATTGTGGGCATCGCCATGGGCCACGACACCCGCCCCGGCGAAGCGGGACGGCAGCAGCCGCGCGCGGGCCTCGTCGAACAGCGCGCCCAGGCCCCGGTCATAGGTGATGCCGCCCACCGTCCAGCGCAGATCCTTGAGCTGATGCCAGGACAGGGTCAGATCCGGCGCTTCAGCCCGGCCGCCCAGATGAAAGACGCGGCCCTCGTAGAACCGGGCCATCCGACCACCCGGCCGCTCCGGCGCGCCGTGATCGATCAGCCGGTCATGGAACAGCCGGTGCAGCGGCTCGGCGGCGGCCTCGTCTGCCGTGATGTCGTGAAGCGTCGCCAGATAGCGGTCGGCGACCAGCCGGTCGGCATCGGCCTGGGCGGCAATCAGCCGCGCGGCCGCAACCGGCGCCGGCCCGCCGATGCCGGCCGCCTCCGCCTCCACCGCGCGGGCCAGATCGGCCAGCCGCGGCTGATCGCGCCGGGCATAGATCAGGATCTGCCGGCCGACCGCCCCCGAGGCGACCACCGGCCGGTCGACCGGAAATCCGGCCCCGGCCAGCAGCTCGGCGCGGTAGTATTCGCCCACGGTTTCGGCCTCGTCCTCCTCCTGGTGGAACTTGAAGAAGAACGACCGGCCATCGGCTGCCTCGATGAAGCCGTTGACCGAATTCAGGCTGTAGCCGTCGCGGTTGATGGTCACCCGCGCCGGGGTGAAGTCCGCCACCTCGGCCACCAGGCCTGCAATCACCGCCTCGGCCTCAGTGAGGCGGCCGGCGCGGGCCAGATCACGAGCGAGCGCGGTGGGAGCCTGGGCGGTAGAGGACGTGGTGGTGGCGGTCGCAGTCATCGGGCAGGCCTCGGGGTCATGGGCGATGCCGGCGATTGCCGCCGGCACGCGATGGAAGGATTGATACCGCATCGCCCGCGTCCGATCATCACCCGAACGCCATCCTGTCCTCCAGCCCCCGGGATCGTCTCCCATGTCCGATACGACAGCCGCAGTCCTCTCCCGCTTCTCCCTGGCCGGCCGCAAGGCACTGGTCACCGGCGCCAGCCGCGGCATCGGCCGGGCGCTCGCCACGGGCCTCGCCTCAGCCGGGGCGGCAGTGGCTGTCTCCGGCCGCGACGCGGCGGCACTCGAAGGGGTCATCGCCCGCATCATCGGCGCCGGCGGCCGCGCGGTCGCCGTGCCCTTCGACGTCTCCTCGGTCGAACAGATCCGTGCCGGGGTGGCGCAGGCCGCCGAAAAGCTCGGCGGGCTCGACATCCTGGTCAACAACGCCGGCATGGAACAGGTCTGCCCCTCGCTGGATGTCGACGAGGCCCTGTGGGACAGGATCCAGGACACCAATCTCAAAGGCGCCTTCTTTTGCGCCCAGGCGGCCGCCCGGATCATGAGCGGCGCGGGCGGCGGCGCGATCATCAATCTCTGCTCGCTCACCTCCGAGGTCGGCGTGCCGACAGCTGCCGCCTATGGTGCCTCCAAGAGCGGCCTTCTGGGCCTGACCCGCACGCTTGCCACCGAATGGGCCGGCCGGGGCATCCGGGTCAACGGCATCGGCCCCGGCTATTTCCGCACCGACATGACCGAGGTCTTCTTCGAGGACGAGGCCTGGGCCGACCGCATGCGGGCCAGCATCCCGGCCGGCCGCTTCGGAGAGGTCGACGACCTGGTCGGCGCCGCCATCTTCCTCGCCTCGCCGGCCGCCGCCTATGTCACCGGCACCCTGCTCTATGTCGATGGCGGCTACATGGCCTCGATCTGAGGGCGGCCACCTCGGACACGCGCATCGCCCACCTCGGCGGCGATCCTGACCGGCACCGATTTGGCTGCCGGCGTCAGGCTGTCGCGCTCGTGATGAGAGAGCGGCACCAGCACGTTGCATTCGGGGTAATAGGCGGCGAGACAGCCTTTGGGTACGTCATAGGCCAGCAGGGTGAGCCCGGCCTTGCGGCGGGGGATGCCGTCTTCGGCAACCGTGGTCAGCTCCACCCTTGCCCCCGATACCAGCCCCATCCGGTCGACATCCTCCGGGTTCATCATCACCACCATCCGCGAACCGTCGATGCCGCGGAAGCGGTCGCGATAGCCATAGATCGTGGTGTTGAACTGGTCGTTGGACCTGAGCGTGATCAGCCGGAAGACGGTGTCGTCGTCATCCGGGTCGAAGCTGGCATTGAGCGCGGCGGGCGTCCGGAAATTGGCCTTGCCGGTCTCGGTGTTCCAGCGCCGGTCGCGTGCCGCCAGCGGCCGGGCGAAGCCGCCGGGGGTGAACATGCGCGCATTCATGTCGCGGAAGTCTTCGGGGAAGGTTCGGGCGATGGCATCGCGGATGCGGCCGTAATCCGCCACCCAGTCATCCCAGGGCACCCGTGCGGCTCCGGAAAGCGTCGCCTTGGCCAGTTCGGCGACGATCCGGATTTCCGACAGCAGATCGGGGCTTGCCGGCCGCGCCCGCCCGCGCGAGGCATGGATATGGGCGGTCGAATCCTCCATCGTCACCACCTGCGGACCGCCGGCCTGCACATCCTCTTCCAGGCGGCCCAGACAGGGCAGAAGATAGGTTTCTTCCGCCGTCACCAGATGGCTGCGGTTCAGCCTGGTCGCCACATGCACCGCCAGCTTCAGCCGGCCCCAGGCGGGTTCCATCCGCGCATGATCGGGCACCGCGCGCAGGAAGTTGCCGCCAAGGCCGATGAAGGCGTCGACGCTGTCCTCCAGCATGGCTTCGCAGGCCTCGACCGTGGTGAAGCCCTTTTTTCGGGGCGGCGCAAAACCGTACATCTCGCCCAGCCGGTCGATCGGCACCAGTGCGGGGTCGTCGGCGATGCCGACGGTGCGCTGCCCCTGCACGTTGGAATGGCCGCGCACCGGCAGGATCCCGGTGCCGATGCGGCCGATCTGCCCCCGCATCAGCAGCAGATTGACCAGCATGCCGACACTGTCGGATCCAAGCCTGTGCTGGGTCAGCCCCATGCCGTAGATCGCAATCGCGCGTTCGGCGCGGGCATAGATGCGGCCGGCATCCTCGATCGCCTCGCGGCTCAGGCCGGCATTGCGCTCGATCTCGTCCCAGCCGGTCTTGCGGACCATCCGTTCGAAATCCTCGAACCCGTGGCAATGCTCGTCGATGAAAGCCTGGTCGAGCACGCGCGGCTCCCCCGCTGCCTGCGCGGCATCGTCCAGCGCAAGCAGCGTCTTGGCCATGCCCGTCATGACGGCGATATCGCCCGCGGGCCGCGGCTGATAATAGCGCGAGGCGAGCCGCGTGGGCCGCCCCGCCAGCATCTGCCCGGGGTTCTGCGGATCGACGAAGGTCAGCCAGCCCCGCTCGCGCATCGGGTTGAAGACCAGCATCGAGACCCCGCGCTCCGCCGCCCGCTGCAGGGGGTGCAGCATCCGCGGCGCGTTGGATCCGACATTCTGCCCGAAGGCCAGGATGCAGTCGGTGTGCTCGAAATCATCCAGCTCCACCGTGCCGACCGGCACGCCGATGCTCTTCGGCAGCGCCTTCGAGGTCGTCTCGTGGCACATGTTGGAACTGTCGGGCAGGTTGTTGGTGCCGTAGATCCGCGCGAAAAGCTGGTACATGTACGAGGCTTCGAGCGAGGCCCGCCCCGAGGCATAGAACACCACCCGGTCGGGATCGAAGGTCTTCAGCCGGCGACCGATCGCCGCGAAGGCCTCGTCCCACGACACCGGCAGATAGCGGTCGGTTTCGGGGTCGTGGCGCATCGGGCAGGTCAGCCGCCCCTCGTTCTCCAGGTCGAAATCTTCCCACCCCCGCAACTCTTCCGTGGTGTGGCGGGCAAAGAAATCGGCCGTCGCCCGTTTCGAGGTCAGCTCCCAGAAGGTCGCCTTGGCGCCGTTCTCGCAAAACTCCGCCGCATGGGGCTCGGCCGGCTTGGCCCAGGCGCAGCTGACGCACATGAAGCCGTCGGGCTTGTTCTGGCGCGGCAGTTCCCCAAGCGCACTGCCCCAGACCTGCTGACGGCTGGCATGGCGGACAAGCGACTGCATCGACCCCCAGCCGCCCGAAGGTGCGTCATAGGGGTGATGGCGAAGCGGGCGGGACATGGGCGGAACCTCCATCCGGTTGTCACCCGGCGGTGACCTCTCCGGCGAACCGGTGCCCGCGCCGATGGTTCCGTCACCCTGCCGGTGCCGCTGGTGCCGCCTTCGGCCCAGGTGCCGCCGCCCGTTCAAGCACCCGGATATGCTGATCGAGCAGGGTGACGGCGCGGACGCCGTCGCGCGCCTTCAGCGCCTCGAAGATCTGCCGGTGGGCGAGATTGGACCCCGGCCGCCAGCCGGCACTGCGATTGGCCGACAGGATGATCCGTGCATTGGCCAGTTGCAGATCCTCGATCATCGCGATCAGCCGCGGCATCCGGCAGGGGGCGGCCAGTTCGCGGTGAAAGGCGCGGTTGGCGCGCTCCCATTCCGCCATGGTCCGGGCCTCGTCGCCCGCGATCAGCGCCCGCTCGATCCGCTCCAGCGCTGCGGCATTCAGCTTCGACACGGCATATTTCAGCGCCAGCACCTCCAGCGAGGCCCGGATCTCGGTCATTTCCTGCACCGCGGCCGCATCCAGCGGCGCGACCCGCATGCCGCGCCTGGGCTCCGACACCAGCAGCCCCTGGGCCTTCAGCATCTGAAAGGCCTCGCGCGCCGGCACATGGCTCGCCTCGAATTCCTCGGCGATTCGGTCCTGCCGCACCGGCATGCCGGGCGCCAGCTCCCCCGACACGATCCTGTCTCCCAGCACCCGGGCAATGCGTTCTGCGGTGGTCTCGGCCATGACCCCTCTCATAGATTATCTATGATAATAACGGATGCCTCCGCTGATCCGGTTGATATAGTAATTCCAGAGACGCATCAATAATAGATTATCTATGATTTGGCCTTTTAGACGTCCACACCAGTCTTCGGGCCGAATCAAGGAGGATGCCATGCCCGCCGAAGTCATCCCTGCCCCCGCAACGACCACCCGGAGCCCGGCCCGCTGGACGCACGAGGCCGCATGCGAGATCCACGACATGGGTTTTGCAGATCTGATGTTCCGGGCCCAATCGGTGCATCGGGCGCATTTCGATCCGAACCGGCTGCAGCTCAGCCGGCTGCTCAACATCAAGACCGGCGGCTGCCCGGAAGACTGCGGCTATTGCAGCCAGTCGGCGCGCAATGCCGCAGGTCTCAAGGCCGGGCGGCTGATGGCCGTAGAGCAGGTGGTCTGCGAAGCGCGCAAGGCCCGCGATGGCGGCGCCACCCGCTATTGCATGGGGGCCGCCTGGCGGGGCCCCAAGGATCGCGACATGGACACCCTGGTCGCGATGGTGCAGGCGGTGAAGGCGCTCGGGCTCGAGACCTGCATGACGCTCGGCATGCTCTCAGACGATCAGGCCGACACCCTCGCCGCCGCCGGGCTCGACTACTACAACCACAATCTCGACACCTCTGAGCGCTTCTATCCCGAGATCGTGACCACCCGCAGCTATGCCGACCGGCTGGACACCCTGGCGCGGGTGCGTGCCGCCGGCATCAGGGTCTGCGCCGGCGGAATTCTGGGCCTGGGGGAAAGCGCGGCCGACCGCATCGACATGATCGTGACGCTCGCCAACCTGCCCGAGCCGCCGGAAAGCGTGCCGATCAACATGCTGATCCGCATGCCGGGAACGAAGCTCGCCGATGCCGATCCGGTCGACCCGTTCGATTTCGTGCGCAGCATCGCGCTCACCCGGATCCTGATGCCGCGATCCCATGTCCGGCTGACGGCGGGGCGCAGCATGATGAGCGACGAGCTTCAGGCGCTGTGCTTCCTGGCCGGGGCCAATTCGATCTTCGTGGGCGATACCCTGCTCACCGCCGCCAATCCGGGCGAAGACCGCGATGCCGCCCTGCTGCGCCGGCTGGGCATGACCGCGGAGACGGCGGGATGATCCTCGCCCGCCATGCCGACCGGCTGGCGCAGCTGACAGAGGGCAGCCGCCGCCGGACGCTGATGCCCCGCGGGGGGCTCGACTTCACCTCCAACGACTATCTGGGCCTCGCGGCTGCGGAGCGGATGGCGGCTGCGGTCGCCGAGGCCCTGGCCCGGGGCGTGCCGGTCGGCGCCGGCGGCTCGCGCCTGCTGCGCGGCAATCATGCCGAGCACGAGGCGCTCGAAGCCGAGGCCGCACGGTTTTTCGGCGCCGACCGGATGCTGTTCTTCGGTGCCGGCTATGCCGCCAATCAGGCGGTGCTCGCCACCCTGCCGCAGGATGGCGACCTGGTGGTGCATGACAGGCTGATCCATGCCAGCGCCCATAGCGGCCTGCGGCTGGGCCGGGCCGCATCCGTCGCCGTCCCGCATAACGATGCCGGGGCGGTGGACGACGCCATCCGCAGCTGGCGCCGGGCCGGCGGCACCGGCCATCCCTGGATCGTGGCCGAAAGCCTCTATTCGATGGATGGCGATACCGCACCACTCGCCGATCTGGCAGCGATCGCGCGCGCCCATGACGGTTTCCTGTTCATCGACGAGGCCCATGCGACCGGCGTCCACGGCCCGGACGGGCGCGGTCTCGCCGCCGGGCTGGAGGGCCGGCCCGAGGTGATCGTGCTGCACACCTGCGGCAAGGCGCTGGGGGCGGCCGGTGCCCTGGTCGGCGCCGATGCCATCCTCTGCGACTATTTGATCAACCGGGCGAAGCCGTTCATCTACGCAACCGCGCCCTCTCCGCTTCAGGCAGCCGCGGTGCGGGCGGCCCTCCGGATCCTGACCGACGAGCCGGAACGCCGCAGCCGCCTGCATGGCCTGATCGCCACCGCCCATGCCGCCGCCGCCCGGCACGGCTTTGCGACCGGCACCACCCAGATCCTGCCGGTGATCCTGGGCGATGATGCCCGCACGGTCCGCGTCGCCCGACGGATGCAGACCGCCGGCTTCGACATCCGCGCCATCCGCCCGCCGACCGTCCCCCCGGGCACCGCCCGGCTGCGGATCTCGATCACCCTCAACATCGATGCCGCTGCGATCAAGGCGCTGTTCGCCACCCTCGCCGTCGCGGTGGCAGAGGAGACCACGCCATGACCCGACATCTGGTCGTGACCGGCACCGATACCGGCATCGGCAAGACCGTGGTCGCAGCCGGCCTCGCCGCCGCCCTCGGCACCGGCTATTGGAAACCGGTCCAGTCGGGGCTGGACGGCGAGACCGATTCCGAGGTGGCGGCCCGGCTCGGCCGG
The DNA here is from genome assembly GCF_039634785.1 of Tistrella mobilis. Lineage (NCBI taxonomy): Bacteria > Pseudomonadati > Pseudomonadota > Alphaproteobacteria > Geminicoccales > Geminicoccaceae > Tistrella > Tistrella mobilis. The sequence continues at coordinate 313,385 of NZ_JBBIAB010000007.1, forward strand.
CTGCCGCCCGGGCGGGTTCTGCCCGAAGCCTGGCGGCTGGCCACCCCGGCCTCGCCGCATCTGGCGGCCGATATCGACGGCGTGGCCATCGACCCGGACGCCCTCGACCCGCCGTCGGCGGCCGGTCCGCTGGTGATCGAAGGGGCGGGCGGCGTGCTGGTGCCGCTGACCCGGCAGGTGGTCTTCGCCGATCTCTTCGCCCGCTGGCAATGGCCGGTGGTGCTCTGCGCCCGTACCGGGCTCGGCACCATCAATCACAGCCTGCTGTCGCTCGAAGCCCTGCAGGCCCGGCGCGTGCCGGTCGCCGGCATCGTCTTCATCGGCGAGGCCCGGCCCGACAGCGAAGCCGTCATCACCACGCGCGGCGGGGTGCCCCATCTGGGCCGCCTGCCCCGGCTGGACCCGCTCGATGCGGACACGCTGGCGGCGGCCATTCGCCAGGGGATCGATCTCGCCCGTCTTGAAAGGATCAGAGGATGACCGCGCGTGCCCCCTCCTCGTTTGCCCCCAACTCGCCTGGCCCCGCCTCTCCCGTCTGGCATCCGTTCCGCCAGCACCTGACCGAACCCGTCACCCGCGCCATCGCCCGCACCGAGGGCGCCCGGCTGATCGACGCCGACGGCCGGTCGATCTTCGATGCGATCTCGTCCTGGTGGGTGATCACCCATGGCCATCGCCCGCCGGCGATCATGGCCGCGATCCGCGACGCCACCCTTCGGCTCGACCAGGTGATCTTCGCCGAATTCACCCACCAGCCGGCCGAGGATCTGGCCCGGGGGCTGATCGACCTCGCCCCGCCCGGCCTTGCCCATGTCTTCTATTCCGACAGCGGATCGACATCGGTCGAAGTCGCCCTGAAGATGGCGCTGGGCTGGTTCCACAATCGCGGCGCGCCGCGATCGCGGATCGTGGTCATGGACCACGGCTATCACGGCGATACCATCGGCACCATGTCGGCCGGCGCCCGCGGCGTGTTCAATGCCGCCTATGCGCCGCTGCTCTTTGATGTCGACACCATCCCCTTCCCCGAACCCGGCAGGGAACAGGCGACGCTGGATGCGCTGGAGGGCTTCTGCCGGACCGGCCGGGCGGCGGCGCTGCTGATCGAGCCGCTGGTTCTGGGGGCGGGCGGCATGAAGATGTACCCGCCGCATCTGCTGGCCGATTTCCGCCGGATCACCGAACGCCACGGCACGCTGATGATCGCCGACGAGGTGATGACCGGCTGGGGGCGGACCGGCACGCTCTTCGCCTGCGACCAGGCCGGCATCACCCCGGACATCATGTGTGTGTCCAAGGGCATCACCGGCGGCACCCTGCCGCTGGCGGCGACGCTGTGCACGGCCCCGATTTTCGAGGCACATCTGTCCACCGATCGCGCCCGGACCTTCTTCCACTCCAGTTCCTACACCGCCAACCCGATCGCCTGTGCGGCAGCCCTCGCCAATCTCCGGATCTGGCAGGAGGAACCGGTGGTGGCCCGCATCGCCGCCCTCGCCCGCCGGCAGGAGGCCTGGGTCACCCGCTTCCGACAGAACCCGCGCTTCCGCAATGTCCGCCGCACGGGCACCATCGCCGCACTCGACCTCGACGTGGCGGAAGCCGGCTACCTCTCGGAGGTCGGGCCAAGGCTGCGCGCCTTCTTCCGCGACCGCGACCTGCTGATCCGGCCGCTCGGCAATGTGATCTATCTGATGCCGCCCTATTGCAGCACGGCGGAAGACATCGATCGCGCCTGGGAGGCGATCGCCGAGGCGGCGGAGGTCATTCTGCCCCGGATCCCACAGGCCCGGACCGCAGGGGCGCACGCCCGAGCCGCCGGATGAGCGGCAGGGCGCGCATGTCCGGGGCGCCGGACAGACACCGTCAATCCTCCGGATGCGGAACCAGAAGATAGCCCACTGTCCTGGCCGCCCGTTGCGCGACCGCCTTCAGATGATTTGCGGAACGTTCATCACCCTGGCGGCGATAGATCCGCGACAGGAGCTGCGTGCAGGTGATGCGCCGCAGGACCAGATGATTAAGATTGGCGATCCGGATGGCCTCGATCGCGATATCGCCTGCAATGCGGCTCTCCCCCTGCTGCAGAAGAATCTCGGCACGGGTGCGCAGGATTTCGACCTTCAGGCGCGGCATGTCCATGCGATCGGCATAGATCTCCGCTTGATCCAGTCGCTCCAGCGCCTGGGGAATGCGCTCGCGCAAGGTAAACCAGAGCCGCACTTCAGACAGTTCAGCGAAATGGCGAAAGTCATCGTATCCGCCGACGTCTGCCGCATGGAGCGCCCGCTCCAGATCCCGCGCAGCCTCCTCCGGGCGCCCCATCCGCCTCAGAAGATCCGCACGATGGCGGCGAATGAAACTGGCCGAACGCATTCGGCCACCCCCTTCAAGGTTCTGCAACGCTTCCTCATAGGCCGCCAGCGCCGCAGCGTAATGCCCTTCAAGGTGATCAACGAGTCCCCGAAATCCGATCGCCACCCCGATGACGATAGGGGTTTCGCCCCTGGCGGCACGAACGGCCTCGAACCGGCGGCGCGCCATCTTCAGGCGCCCGCGATCGATGCAACACAACCCGTCATTCAGGAACAGCCGACGGGTGGCCATTCCGTCCTCGCCATCGATTTTGCGATTCTCCTCAATCGCCAGTCGGAACAGGGCCGCAGCATCCATGGTGCGGCCCTGAGCCAGGGAAAAGACACCGGCCTCGTTCAGAAGCCAGACCGTCTCGTCGCGATAAAACGGAGGCCAGTCCTTCGGCGCCCCTGCCGCAGTGCCAGAAGATTGCCCCGCTGCCCCCGATGTGTCCGGGCAGGACCTGCTTGCGACGTGGAGCATCCAGCGAACAACCAGCCGATGGTGCTCAAGATGCCCGATATCAGCGCCCCGCGGCGTGGCGATGGAACCGACCTGACCAAAACGAGAGACGACACCGACCGAGAACAGCGTCCGCACGACGCCCATGGCGGCGCGCAGACATTGCAGTCTGTGCTGGTCGTTTATCTCCCGCGAAGCGAGGGTGGGATAGCCTGACAGTGCATCGACCAGCTCATAGAGAAATCCGTAGGAACTGGCATGAAGACGCGGCAGATCCCGCGCCTGGCTCACATAAAGCGACGGCGCAAAATGATAACCATCACCGGGTGGAGATGCCTGCGTTCCAAGGCGGCGATAGATATAATGCTGAATTGACCGATGGACCTGAAAACGTCTCTCCATTTTCTGGTGCGAATCCTGCTCCATGGCGAAGACAATTCGCTTCACCCGATGAAGCGTATTCAGGCAGGATTCAACATATTTTTCCCCGTTAAAATCAGATGCAGTTCCCTTACGCTCCCGCAAAATACTTGCAATCTGCGGACAATATGTCAGGACGCCGGCAGTCACCGGAACCGATATTACTGCCAGATGTCGAACAAGAGCTTCCTGCATCTCAAAATCCAAAAAGGGCGAGAAAATACTGCCGTTAAGCTCTCCTACTGCACCAAAATCAACGGTAGAATTAAAAGTTTCCGAAATATAATTACTCAATATAATAGAGCCAGCTCCCCCCATACCTCCTAAAATTTCTGAAATAATCTGCCAGCCATCGAATACATATGAAATAAGATCATCCGCATTTTCCGATGTCGGAAAACCGGAAATATTTATGTGGAATCTCCCGGATTCCCTTAAAAATTTGGAATTCTGTCTAAATTCCCTCCAGCATTTCTGAAGCGCGGAGAGCATTGCGATGCCCTGGCGCCCCACAAGTCGAAACGCGTCGAAGCCGTCTTCGAATCCATCGGCGCTGCCGCGCAGCTCGTTAAACATCTTATCTACGCGCGAGCGATCAAGCAGGCTGTAGATGTAAACCTCGCCAGCCTCCGGCGGGAGCATCAATCGCCGCAACTTACAGCAGGCGGCATCGTCCGGCGCCACATAGCCTCGCGCATACCGTTCCGGCAACACATCGCCACGCGACGTCAGAACGATATCCATTCTTAGATCCCGTGTCGCTTCCCCCAAAAGAATGTCAAAGAATGCCCCAATCTCAGAGAGTCCGTCCGAGAAGTTATCTATGATTTCCGGCTCCTTGCGATTCTGCGCATCATGATCCGGATCATCGCGAGGCGGAGGAATGCCAAAGCCATCCGTGAGAGGTTCTCGAAGTCTTT